>JBFRWF010000114.1:0-15033 GCA_051439465.1 Xenococcaceae cyanobacterium
TCTAGAAAAGTACGTTGAACAGCGAGTGCCGATGTAATTAAGTTTCCCTGTTGATAGTTTCGGTAGAAGTAACGAGCTTCAGCTAATTTTCTCCTTTACCTGACGGGCGCATTCTCGATTCCCCTCAAAGCGACTGGTTTGAAGAGCCTCCAAATCTCGCTCTAAATGAGCTAAACACTTCTGGGAAGGCTCCTGCATTTTGGGGATTGTAAGCACTAAAACAATCACTACTGAGTATTCCCTCAAAATTTGTCCCTAAGAGTTTCTCTAGTTCCGCACTACTACGAGTCGGCGCTAACATCAGAACACAAATCTGTTCGCTTGTTGCTACCCACAACCAATATTTGATGCCCTCAATACAGTAGGTGGTTAGTCTTCGACGCTGCTGACGCAGTTCATCAACGCACCGGACTCCTGGCTGTTGGATGTAGCTTAACCAATGTTGATAAGAAGGCTCCAAGCTTTCCTGAAACCATTTCTGCTGGAGCTCCTCCTTCAATTGTTCAATCTGTTTCTGCTGGGCCTCGATTTGTTGTTGTTGCTCTTCAATCAGACGTTGTTTAACAGACAGTTGTTGTTCCAGTTTGACCAGCCACTCAACCAGCAGCACATTAGTCGCCACCTCTTCTCTGGCGACGGGATTCACTGGCTCGGTCTTGAACATGGCTGTTTGGGTCATGACAACTAATATACACCCCTTACCTGAGTTTGACATCTGAAAGTTTCTCAACCGGGAATTTGTTAGCGACAACTTGCCGCGAACAACCTCCCCATTTAATTAGACGAGGTTCTCTTTTCAGTCGGGGGTGGGGAACTGACACTGGCATTGTGTCCAAACCCTTTCAGACTCGTCTACCCGTCTTCTTGTCAATAGAACGGTTTTATTGCGGTGAGCAGTTACCATTAACATTTGTAACTCACCCAAAACCCTCAAAACGCCGTGCCCTCTCCACCGAGATTTTATTACTTGGAGTTCTCCGTTTAAATGAAACAGGAGCTTGCGGCAGAATATGATCCAGGGTCGATTTTGTTATTCGTTAGCTATGACTCTTGATGCACCGACCTTGAAGAACAATAAAATCCTTGTCCTCAAAGACCGTGCATTGTGCTGTGAGCTTTGATAAGGCAGACAGGTTACCTTGTTTCATTTCTTCTATAGCCTTCGTTGCCGCTGGCTGAAACTGCATTATCCAGTTATTATTCTCTACATATTCCGGTTTAAAGGCATCTTTCTCTAGCAGCCAGAAATCTATTCCATATTTCTCAATAAAATCTTTCACCTCCTCTAAGTTCTGAGTGTACTGAGCGCGAATCATATCTGTATTCCGTTGACGAAGCTGCTCATAGTAGCCTGTATGATAAGGAATCGAATATTCCTTAGAAACTAAGACAGATCGCTTAGAAAATGTCGGGATAAAATCTGCCTCTCTCGTCAAAGATGCAACTAGAGATTCTTTAGGTTGCTGGCTAAAAAATTGATAAAGTGAAGATGCTTCACCTTTGAGATAGCCAAGTCTCTGTGGATAGAGCCTAGCTGCATAGCTGGGATACAAAATTGATGCGATAGCCAAAATACCTATTAATCCTCTTACTATATATTTCTGGGTAGGGAAGTATTTTTTTATCCGTTTTCCTATCCATTGATAAACTGAATCCAATACTACTGTTATAAAAATACCATCAGCTAAAGCTATTAAAATTCGCAGGGTATGCTGTGTATATCGACTGGGTAGATGGAACTTAAACAAAAGTACATGTGCGAGAAAAAACATGGCAAGGGAAGCCAGCAGTATTTGAAGGAGGACGATAACTTTACCATTAATCTTTTGAGCGAGGGGGAATCTGGAAGGGCATCTCTGTAGAATAGGTAGCAAACAACCAAAGCAGAACAGCAATATATATTTCCACTCCCTCGGAAAAATTCCGCTCCGTTCCGCAGAAAGCCAAAAAACTAAGGGGTTATCTAGAAAAAAAGCAGTTCTTCCCTGGGATAAGAACTCTGGTAAAGCTCTTGCTTCGCTCACAGTTATAACGGAACCAAACTCAGAGGTTTTTAGAGCATAAGGAAGGAGTGAGAGAAGGGCAGTTGCTAAGCCAGTACAGCAGAAAAAATAGTTACTTTCCTTCTTATTAATTTTTGGCAATCTGTCTTGCCAACTGAATATTTGCAGAAACAAAACCCCCGCCGAAATCAAAACAGTATGTGGATAAAATAGCCCTTGCAGAACAATTGTTACCAAGCATGGTAATAATGAGCGTTTTAGTAGATAGTACAAGAATGCTAATAATAGTGGATAAATAAAAGCTCTAGGTGTTCCAGAAGAGAGATCTTCTCCTAGCCAGAGATTCTGGTTGAGTAGTAGGGTTGAAATAAATCCTGCAAATGGCACGGGGAAAATTTGTATGCAGACTCCGAAGCAATAAGCTGTGGCAATTATTCCCAGGATTAATGGCAATAACTTATTGAATAAAAATGGCTCAACACCTATACTAGCGAATAAACTGTATAAACTTGAATAACCCCTGGGTGCAACGGATTGAAAATAATCAGCAATTATATCTTGAGGAAACAATTCCGGATCTATGAATCGCTGCATCCAGAATACATGTTGTCGAGCATCATCCTGGACAGTATATGCACCTTGGAAGACCTGGCGTAATCCGCAAATCCCAAAGATTACTGCGAAAGTTAGGCTGAAGCTGAACCAAAAGATTAACTTGGATTTGGAAATTTTGGGCATTGAAGTAGTAAATTGGAGAGGGCTCATTTTTGCCGAGGTTAAGTCAGGAGATTGCACAAATAGTCGAAGCCATAGCAAAAGATGCTTTTAGCCTTGCGACCATTTAGCTGATTTTCTATCCCCGAAGTGTAGGGGAACGGCGACATAGATATCTTTATTTTTAAGTTACCCCACCGCTAACCGGTGGAATAAGCACCACTTCATCCCCATTTTGTAACGGAGTTTTTGAATCAACAAATTGAAGATTAATCCCAAAACGGGTGAGGTCACGCCATTGCTCAAGTTGTGGATATTCGGTAAGGATATGCTCTAGCACAGCTATTACAGGTGTCTGTGGCGGAAATTCCAGCTTCAGTTCTGGGACGCCATAGGCTTCTTGATAAGCCGCGAAAAGCTTGACTGTGATGGTAATTGAAGGGGAAGACATAAAAACTAATAGATAACAATATTTAGAATTCCCTGGTCAGTGTTGTTAATTTTCGGAAAAAAGAGAGCGACTTTTCTCCTCAACTGGCCAATCTTCATTTTGACCGCCGATAATTAGTCTCTTGATCTGAACGTATTCTTTGCTAAGTTGACTCAGAGCATTGATCAGAATATCAAGGGCGATCAGATCGCTAGTCCCTAAATCAAACCAGCAGCGAGCCCAGTTACCTTGATACTGAAAATCAGCCATGTTGTGCATTAGTGCCATCAAAGCATTACTTGCTGCTTTGGTATTGTAGTCCATGTAACTGATTTCGATACCCATTTCCTGAACTTGAAGATTCTCTGCATTGAATGCTCCCAATTTGCCCAGGTAAAACCAGGAATTGAAGACCTCTTCAATATACTGTTGCTCCATCGGCGAGGGAACAATGTCGAACTCTAGCCAAATCCAGAGGTCAAAAGGATTGAATTCGCGGAACTGTACTTCCATTGGTTGTGCAGTAATTATTTAAGGGTGTTAGTGATAGGAGGTTAAATTCTCTCTACCTTTAATATAAGGTGGGCAATGCCCACCCTATCTGTAGCTCCTCTGCGCAAGTCCCGATCGTGTTTCGGACCTGGTGTTAAGCCAATGTGCATTCACGAAACGCCTCGAAGAATGCGGGTATTCTCGACCAAACTCTGAGCAAATTGATCGAAGCGTTGGGAAAGCTTTTCATCCAATATCTTACCCTCTGGGTTAAAGGCTTTCCAAGCTTGACCGATGGCAATCTGCTCCGGAATCACCCAGCCGTGAACCCAGCGCATAATCAGCCGCAGCTCATTGAGAGCATTACTATTAGACTGTCCCCCTAGCACACTGATCGCTCCTGTCACCTTGCCAGCCAGATGTTCAAAACTCATCAGATCCAGGGCATTTTTTAGGACGCCGCTAACGCCGCCGTGGTACTCTGGCGTTGCCAAAATTAAGCCATCCGCCTCTTTCACAGTCTGACGCAGTCCCTCAACATCTGGATACTCAGAATAATCATCGCCACCATGGCAAAAAGGCAGCTGCATCTTACGTAAGTCGAGAATTTCTACCGACGCACCGAGGACTTGTACCCGCTCAGCAGCTAGATTTAGCGCCTGATGGCTGTAGGAGTTGGGGCGTAGACTCCCGCCAATACCAACAATTTTGACCATAGGATAAATTTCTCCAGGATTCTAATGAACGGATCAAGTCGAAGTCATTACGACTATGGATTAGTCTAGCGAGTGAAACTGTCATCTGTCAAGTTGAACAGAAATGTTTCGCGCAGTCCCCACCGATAATCTTTGATTTAGGTGGGGTAAGCGAAACCAATCTTCATTGCGTAGCATCCTCATTATTCAGGAGTTTCTTGATTTTTGACAATAGAGCGATTGATCGACCCTGTATATGTACCCATGTACAGTAGATGAAAAAGCTGGCGATCGCTCTGTTGAAACCAACTTTGTGATCTACTGAGCATTCCTTCCTAAATAATTCGACCGGGGCGATTGAGCGGTTTTCCATCGGGGTCAAAACAGGTTGGTGCAGTGCCAGGAAACAACTGGATTAACCCTCTTTTAATATCGGGATAAGCGTCAAAGATCGTCATCCATACCGAAAAGAAACCATAGCTCTGGACTACTTTCAGCACCAGCTCTTTAGCGGCATCAGCTTGACCTAAAATTTCAAACTTTTCTCTGCATTTTTCTGCCATCCTCCAGATTTCTTCTCGCTGTTGCCAGCGCTTATCTCTTGGGGCTGGAGTATCCCAGCCAGGAGCTTGGTGGCGTTGTAAACCGACTAGATTCAGCAGCGCTTGGGCTTTAGCTTGCTGCTCTTCGTTCATATCATCTGCTAACTGAACGAACCCCCCTTCGGTGTACCCAAATGCGAGGAAGGTATTATCCTGGTCGGGCCAGAGAAAGTCTTCAACTTCAACAGCTTGCTTGCCTTTGACTGAGTTGCAGTTGGTACAACCCAGCAGAAAATTAGTCCACTCCGTTTCCAACTCTGAGTTCAAAGCTTTGGGAACCACATGCTCAACAGCCAGACCCACAGGCAGGCGACGTTCGCAATAACTGCAATAGATGCCTAGTCGCTCTTCAAGATCCCCGAGCGCATCGCCATATCGGGTATAGGTTCGGGGAGCTGAGCCACGCTCTACAGGTCTCATTCAGTTCACTCCTTGGCCTTGGCCATGGCCTCCAGCTTGAGGATAGCACTCAATCCCGGATTGGCAGAGAAAGGTTCTGCCGCCTGACGATAGGCAGCTTCCGCTGCTTCCAGTTGTTCAGACTCGCTCTCATCTGGGTTTTGAAGCAGTTTAAAATATTGTTCTGTAGCTCTGGCCAGTTCACGGGCTTTTAGACTTTGTTGAGGAACCTCTACCAGTTGAATCTCTTCTGCGATGTCTTCAATGGATTGGTTTTCATATTCCAGGGTTTGTGCATCCTCAATATCAAGACTTCTTAGCTCACCCTGACTGATGGATTGAATTAGGACTTACGCACTCAGCTAGATAAGCCACAGTAGAATGGTACTTCCAGCTTGTGATCAAATGACTTGGAGGTGCTCAAAACCTTGAAATCTCGTTTCAGTGCGTAAGTCCTATCTGTCAGGGTTAAAATTGTTAGATAACCCGCTTTGCTAGATTCAAGTTTAGGTGTTAACTAAATTATGGCAGCGTAGAAATTGGCAAAGATGGCGACCGCGTCATCTGGTTGTGCTCTTGACGATCAGCGCGACAACTCTGGTGGTGAGCGCCACTGTCTATCTGAGCTATAAAATCCTGCGCGGGTTGATTCTGGACAATTTAAAGCAAAATGTCTTGTTGTCAGTTCAGCGAGGGGGCGACGAAATCGATGAATGGCTAGCCACCCGGAAAGCTGAAGTAGAAGCGATCGCCAACACTCCTACCCTTCGTTCTATGGATTGGTTGGTGGTTGAACCTTATTTGAAATCAGAAGTAGAGCGGCTCAAAGACTTCTACCAAATTGCAATGGTCAACCCCGACGGTTCCTACTACACTACTAGAGTCGGTGAAGCTAATGCAAACCTAAAAGACCGCAAACACTTTCAGCAGGCAATGGCTGGACAAGTTTATGTGTCCAACCCCATTATCTCTCGCACCCTCGGAATCCCCATCGTTGTAGTTGCGGCTCCCGTCTGGTCAGATTCTGCTGCTACCGAAGAGCCGATTGGGATAATTACGGGCATCATTAATATAGATCGGGTGGCTGAGATGGTGGACAGCCTGGAATCTGACCCTGGTAGTTACGCTTTTGCCCTCAATTCTCAAGGAATGCCGATTGTCCATCCAGATCCAAGGGAAATGGGTAATCTAAATCAGCCAGCGCCCAGCTTCATAGAAGCAAAAGACCCGAATTTGGCGAGGATAGCTCGTCAGATGGTCGGCAAGCAAAGGGGTATTGAACTGTTACAAATTGAGGGCGATTCGGTTTATGTTGCCTATTTGCCCCTGGGCGAAGCTGACTGGTCGATGGCGTTAGTGATTCCCTGCGAGAATATCAGATCCCAACTAAAAGGACTCAATTGGTTGGCAACGTTGGTGGGAGGAATACTTGCGGTGGCAACCATAGTCGCTATGAGGCAAGTGCATTTATCTGAGCTTTCTCGCACCCGCGCTGCCGAAGAAACCCTGCTGAATAGACTGACTGGGTGCATTCGCGCTTCCTTAGACCTGGAGCAAATTCTGGAAACCACGCTGGAAGAAGTGGGAACCCTTCTGAATCTGGAGCGGGCGGCTTTTGGCTGGTATGACCCCCAACAGCACACTTTCTCAATCCAGCGTGAATACTATCGGGGAGTTATGCTCAGCTCAATCAGACGGTTCGAGGTGAAGCCAGATTTTGAGGCGCGACTCCTGCTGGGTGAGGAGGTGCAACTCCAAGAAACCACGCAACTGAAGTCTCAAAGCTATTTCGCCCTACCTGTCCGAACCGAGAAGGAGCCGCTGGGCTATTTGATTCTAGTCAGGGAAACCCGGTGGTTCTGGAATCAGGGAGAAAAGGAACTGTTGCAAACCATCGCCGACGAACTGGCGATCGCCATTACCCAGTCCCACCTCTACACCCAGATCCAAGGGCAAGCTAAACGCCTGGCTCTAGCTTTAGACCACGCTGCACTGGTGGCAATTACTGAACCCAAGGGAAAAATCACCTATGTAAATGACCAGTTTTGTCAACTTTCTCAATACAGTAGGGAGGAACTGATCGGGCAAAACTATCACCTGCTCAACTCTGACTATCATTCCCCAGAATTTTTTCGAGATTTCTCCTCAACCTCTGCCAGCAAGGAAATCTGGAAAGGAGAAATTAAGAACCAAGCTAAAGATGGCACTGATTATTGGTTGGATACCACCATTTTCCCTTTCCTAAATGAAAAAGGCATCCCTCCCCAATACTTGATAGTGTCCTTTGATATAACCCAACGCAAGCTGGCAGAAGAGCAACTATTCCATGATGCCTTCCATGATAAGTTGACGGGGTTAGGCAACCGCGCCTTATTGATGGAGCGCCTCAAGTGTGCAATTGAGCAGGCAAAACATTGCGATGACTATCAGTTTGCGGTTCTTTTCCTGGATCTTGACCGCTTCAAGGTAATTAACGATAGCCTGGGACATCTAATTGGTGACCAACTGCTGATAGCGATCTCTCGCCGACTAGAGAGCTGCTTGCACCCAGTGGATACAGTAGCCCGTTTTGGCGGCGACGAATTTATCATTCTACTCGATAACGTTGATGAACTAGGCAGTATCACCAAAGCTGATCAGATCCAGAGAGAACTAAGATCCCCCTTCCATCTCTCTGGACATGAAGTCTTCACCTCAGCCAGTATTGGCATCACCCTGAGTTCTCCCGATTACGAGCAACCCGAAGATTTAATGCGGGATGCGGACATTGCCATGTACCGTGCTAAAGCTCAGGGTAAGGCAGGCTACGCAGTATTTAACCAAGAGATGCACGCTCGCGCGATCGAGTTACTCCGATTAGAGCAAGACTTGCGACGGGCAATAGAGCGTCAGGAGTTTCAAGTGCACTATCAGCCGATTGTCGCCTTGAAAACGGGCAAAATTATCGGTTTTGAAGCTTTGTTGTACTGGCAGCACCCTGAGCGAGGTTTGGTTTCCCCAGGCAAGTTTATGCCTGTAGCAGAAGAAACCCGATTAATCATTCCCTTGGGGGAGTGGGTATTATCCGAAGCCTGTCGCCAGCTACGCACTTGGCAAGAACAATTTTCTGCACCCCTGATGCTCAGTGTAAATCTATCCGGTATACAGCTAGCGCAATCGGATATGATGGCGCAAATTGACCGCATTTTGCATGCAATGGGACTGGATGGTCAAGGATTGAAACTAGAGATTACCGAGAGTGTAATGATGGAAAATTTTGAATCGGCAAAGGTTTGGTTGGAGCAACTGCGAACTCGCCAGATTCAGGTGTCCATTGATGACTTTGGTACAGGCTACTCTTCCCTCTCGTACCTTCACCACTTTCCCATAGATACTTTGAAGATTGACCGTTCCTTTGTTGATAGTGAAAACTTACAGATTGTCCAAGCTATTGTCACTCTCGCTCACAGTTTGGGGATGGATGTTATTGCTGAGGGGGTGGAAACACAGAAACAATTGACACAATTGCAAGAGTTGGGGTGCGAATACGGACAGGGCTACTTGTTTTCCCGACCTCTCAAGTGTGAAGCGGCAACATCTCTATTGTCAGAAAGTTTAGCTTAGTCATTAACAACCCTGTCAGGCTAAATTCTCGACGGACAGACCAGGAGGACAAAGGGAAATAGGAATAAAATAGACACAACGGGTTAAAACCCGTCGCGTCGGTTTCATCCCCTAGTTAGAAACCAGGGGTTCTCACTTTCTCGGAATTTCTGATAGCGGTTTATACAGTACCCCAAATATCTAGATTTACCGAGAAGTGGATGCTAATGTTTTCGCATCGGGGAGTGATTTTATGCACCACCTCAGAACTTGAGCCATTGAGACATCGTCCAGTTCTGCATTAGCCTTTAGCTTTTGGTATTCTTTCTCAGTTAGCCGAATTTCTAGTCTTCTATCCCTTGACATTTCTGTAACCTCTACGCTAGACTTCCGTATATAACAAGATAGAACAAGATCAAGGAAATTCCCAGGTACACTCAAGTCATGCAAGTTGTGAGCTGCTCCGACCGTGAGCAGTTGGCCACCATCATGACTAAGTGCGGTGTGGCTAGGACATTAACCTATAACAAGCTGGGGTCACTCCAGGGATGGGGGATGCACTGGCAGAAGGCAGATCCGATCATCAGGAAAATCATTCATCCAAAAGATTTAGGTGTGCCCCGTGAGAGGCTCAAAATATCTGCTGTTATAGCAATACGAAACTAAAATTCTGGATGCTATGCTAAACGTGAGTTCGGAGTGCGCTCCGCGCTTGCTGCACAAACGGAGTTCGGAGTGCGCTCCGCGCTTGCTGCGCAAACGGAGTTCGGAGTTAATGGGTGTTCCACGAACGAAAGAATGAGACATACAAGTCACAAGAAGTGAAACCAATTATTCTCTTACAGTTTTTTCCACAGGAAAACAGTATCATGCGGACTTAAATGCCTCTTATAACATCGGCGCAAGATACTGGTATTCTCTTATCGTAGGGGATAAATATTTCTCTAGGGTGTACGATAGCAAAAGCTCTAACGGCACACTGAGAACGCCAGTTGTCCTGGGAACGTTAAGGGGTCTAGTTACTTCTTAGCGCACGAATCCCCACCCATAATCTTTGATTTGGGTGGGGTGCGTTCAAATATCTCTTTCGAGTCATAGATACCATTGTCTGAATCTTCCCCCGACATAACTCAACCAGTCGTCCAGCTCGATCCTCTCGACAGTCCCCATCCGATTCCCTGGAATTGGATAATGAAGACTTATTCCGAATTTAGTGAAAAAGGCAGCTCTGGGTTACGTTATTATCGCAGCCCTTCATTAATCTCGCCGGATGGTCAATACGCAGCCTACAGTCGGATTCAGATGCAGGCGGATCCGGAATTGTTTCGCAATTGCGTCACCAGTATGATGTTTTTGGAAAATTTGCAGACGGGGGATTTGCAGACGATTACCCCTTCTTCTTCTCTAGCAGACAATCTGTTTGACAGTAACCAAGAAGCCGATATGCTAGGGAAGATGTCGATTTTAATTCCCGTCTCCTGGTCAGAGAATGGCAATCGCATTCTCTCCCGACAATTTGAAGGGATCTTTGGCACCTCTGATGCTTCGGACTATGCTGTTATTTGGGATCGCCACAGCAATCGTACCACTACCCTTACCCCTAATCGCGTTCCTTACACTCACGCTGTATTACTCGGCTGGAGTCAAACTGATCCCAACCAAGTGCTGTTTCGTGCAGGTATCTTGGGTGAAGAGCAATGGTCAGTGTGGTCAGTTGATCTAAATGGTAAAACAGTCCTTGCCAGTAAAGACGAACCCATTGTATTCAAGAAACTTTAAACTTATTCTGGTTAGCAATTACTGTAGAAAACACAATTTATGGCTTACTTCTGGTTCAAATCATTTCATCTGATTGGTGTTGTAGTTTGGTTTGCTGGGTTGTTCTACCTGGTACGCCTGTTTGTGTATCATGCTGAAGCTTCTCAGGAGCCCGAACCTGCCCAAACCATTCTCAAAAATCAGTATCAGATCATGGAGAAACGCCTCTACAACATTATCACCACCCCAGGCATGGTGGTGACAGTGGCGATGGCGATTGGCTTACTGACGACTGAGCCTGAGGTTTTGAAATCTGGTTGGATGCATATTAAGCTCCTACTAGTTGGCGTTTTAATCATTTATCATTTCTTCTGCTGGCGTATTATGAAACAGCTAGAAAAAGATGAATGCACTTGGAGTGGTCAGCAGTTTAGAGCGTTAAATGAAGCCCCCACAGTGCTGCTAGTGGGGATTGTTTTGCTGGCTGTCTTCAAAAATAGTCTACCCTTGGATATTACTACCTGGCTCATTTTTGCTCTGATTGTGGCAATGGCAGTATCGATTCAGCTTTACGCCAAGAAGCGCAGGCAGAACAAGGAAAAATTGATGCAACTGACCCAAGATTGACACTCCCACAGCTGAAGCACGTGGGATTCTGAGAACTAATCTATTTGAGGCTTTAAGCAAAGTACAGCCATCTATTATCTGCCTTTTAAAAGCTAGAAAAATAGAAAATTTGGGAAATCAGTTTATTAAACAGGTCTCGCTCATTGAATAAAAAATCAACAGAATAAGATCGGGAGTAGCACAGCTACTCCCCACCTATTGAATGATTATCATTATCAAAACAAGCCTACTCAACTAGGATTAAGCGAAGCCCAGTTTTGGGTTTGACGGGGTTGTCACCCCGTCAGGCTTTCTGCATCTTATTTTTGAAAAGCAGACGGAGTGAGAATTTCAGCGCGAGGGTCTGGTTTTTTATGAATTGATGAAATCCTTACTGGATTTGGGTTGTGGAATTTAGATACGTTTGTCCTGAGGGGACTCTGAAGACAAGGGGACTCCGAAGACAAGAAGGACTCCGAGGACAAGGAATACTCCGAGGACAAGGAGGACTCCGGAGATTATTCCCCCTCTTTCGTGTTTTTCTTGTTTGTCTTGTCTGTCTTGTTTCCCTTGTTTCCCTTGTCTCCCCCAACCGTTATATCCGCTCGCAGCAATTCCCATTCTTTGTAAAGGGGTTTGTTCATTTGGCAGATTGAGCATCTTGCTTTGCTTCCATTCAGTCCATTCTTCTGGTAGAAAGCTTGCGTCAGACTTGGGAATAGGAGGATAGTCTTGCTGAAGGATGGTTTGGCGGTGGTGTTCGTTGATGTATCGATCAGGTTGCTTAACGTAGTCATCTCGGTGTTTTCGCACTGAGCGCTCGGTCTTAAAGCCTTCCACAATACTTAAAAATCCACCTGTTGAAGCTGCTTTGGCAATTTCGCCAAGTTTGGGTAACATTTGGTTGTAGAGTTGACTAACTTCATCGCTGGATAGCTGAAATTCATGTTTCATGGGAGTTCCATGAGTGGTTAAAAACAGCCATGCGAGGTGGCGACATAAAATAGCGCTGTTCTTCACCAGTGGATGACTGAGATTAGCATTGACCAGATCGGAATGATTGCCCGGAAAGGGGAGAAAATGAACGTGAGGCTTGATCTGTTGGGGATTAAGGCTATCTGGGTTGCCTCCTTTTCCATATTGGCTTTTAGGAGCAAGGAGTTTGATGTCAGTGCGATCAGTGGGTTGAAAGTTGCCACCGTCTGCATCTAAGGCGAGAATTGCCAGGTAATTGCGGACATTGGGAGGAATGGCAAGCATATCCTGGGTTCTGTACGTGTAGCCACCGGGTACGGGGTCAACGGCGAAAATGTTAAGGTTGAGGGTATCTTCAAAGACTTCAAACAGCTTATTTGCCATCTTTAAGCAGGTGACTGCGCCCCGGCTCCAACCGATGATGTTGATGGTATCTATGGGTTGACCCATCTCGAATTTGAGGTGAGTAAGCATCCAGACCGCTTTATAGACATTATCATCCCAACCATTACCCAAAGCTCTACCCATTTGTCGCCAGACTTCGGGGGTGTTGCCCATGAAGTCGTCTTGAAATTCGCTGGTTTGTTTTTCTCCGAAAAACCAGTATCGACGACCTCCTTTGAGGGTTAGTCCAGGATTGAGTTTCTGAGATTCCGTGAGGGTTTTTTCTGTGTTGAAGATGGGGTTGAATTTGCCAGGATAGGCATGGTGGACTCCGCTTTGGGAGTCTTCTGTTGAAACTTCTTCAGAGCCGGGACCTTCGCAGATAAGGTAAGTTGGGTTTTCGGACTCTAGGGCGAAAGGCATGGGGTTGTCTTCAGTTCGCTGAGCAGTCTGGACGATTCGTGCTTCTTTTCCCTCCATTGCCATGCTTAATTGGCTAATCAGTTCATTGGGATTGGCATCTCGATGAAAGTCTGTGCCGTGGTTAAAGATTGTAAAAACATTGTTTGACATTGGAATCACTTTTTTAAGTTTTAATAATTCCTGACATCATCCAGAACTATGAGTACTTCTCCTGGCGACTGTTTGATTGCCAGTGTAGACCATTGCGTCACCGCCAGCTATGACAGTCCCTATGCTTCCTGCTGTGTCGGAGGGTTTTTGTTCCATCAGTTGAGCTATTTCACCTGCCAGCAACCGTGTCTTTCTCCAGGAGTTTTTTGAGTTGGAGGAGTAAAGATGCCTGATAATCAGAGTCTGTGGGATTTGCTGCCACATCTTCTACTGCTTCATGCAGGGCTGGTTTCTTTTCCAGTTGAGGCTGGAGTTTGTTCCACAGTTCCTTGACCCAATCCCAGCTATCCCCGACAAGACGTTTGACTGCCTCTTCAGCTGCTTTTTCTCCGGTCTTGAGTTAAAGGTAGAAAAGGAGTTAAAACTGCTGTCAGAGCCCCAACCTCTAACATATCTTTTGCCAGATTTACTTTTCCTTTCTATTTTAAGATACAAGCTTGAAATTCAACTGACCAACATTTAGAGAAAAGTTGGTGAGCTTTAAAACCTACTAATCTGAGAGGGGAACAACCCTGTCAAAAGCTTTGAGCGATCGCTTTCTTTTAAGCGAATAAACACAAACAACAATTTGTCAACAAAATTTAGATGTGTTTGCCCTGACGCCTTCCCCCGCTCGATCCCCCTACCCTGGTTTGGTAAACTCTGGCTGGGATTGATCCGATCCACGCCAGAGATAGGCTGTTAGCTGAGCACCGCACTTTCTCTCTTCAGCAGGGTTTGCGGGGAATGGCCAGTGAAGGGACTCATAGAGCTTAAAGCGATGTAAATCAAACGTTGCTTCTAGAAGGTCGGCGTAGATTCCTGCTGCGTCAAGCATCCAACGGTAAGCGAATAGCCCTACAAGCAAGGTAACCAGGGGAGGCCACCAGGCCCCCCTAATGGTCCATACTAAAAATAGAATGCTCCAGAGCCAGACCCTTGCAGCCGTATTGAGTTCACTGCGAGCTTCGGTTAGATCCTTCTGAACCGATTCAGGGAGGAGGAGCCAGAGGCGAGGCCAGCAAATGATGGCATCCAGGCCATATTTTTCTTGAGGGCGCAGTTCTGAAGCTCGCAGCAAATTGCCCAAGCGAGTTGGCATCAGTTGGTCAGCTTGGCCTGGATAGTGCATAAGTTGCACATCCAAGCGAATAAAATCGGCTCGTTCCTCTGGCACGAGCTTGTCCATCCCTTTGTTCAAAAGCTTCTGCCAGCGCTGATTAAGTTGCTTGAATTGATTTTGCTGTCGTCGCACGAAACACTGCTGGAGGGGGCGAAGCCAGCAAGGCCAGTATCCCTCTAGTAGTTGTAAAACTGTGAACTCAAAGCGCTGAATAATAGAAGCTGAAATGGTGACAACCAGGAGGGCAATGACAATGACAGGAAGAGGATTCTGGGAGGAGCTAGAGAATTGGGTTAAGGCAGATTGAAACTTTTTCGGGCCGAATATTGCCAGTAGTCCACCTGTCCAGAACAGGAATGCAGGGGTAAACAGGGTTGAAAACCAACGTTCGGCAAGTTTGCTGCTGAGTCCGTCTAGAAATTTAGTGGCTTGCATGGTCAGCTATCCTGAATTGGAATAAGCTGGCAGTTATGCTCTGGGCAGAGTTCGTCAGCGTCAGGAGTCTGCCCTCCTCGCTGAGGAGTCCACATGTAATAGACATCTCCAGGAATTGCGAAGCAATTCCATCACTAGGTTTGAGATGCTTGCAATAATTCACAAATGCGATCGCTTTAAACGAAATAATAAGGCTTTGGCATATTTGTCAACACTAAATTAG
>JBFRWF010000115.1:0-8362 GCA_051439465.1 Xenococcaceae cyanobacterium
TTCCTGTACGATTAGCTGTTGAGGTAGTTAGTTCTAGCTCCATAAAGCGAGATTATGAGGAAAAACCTCTTGAGTATGCTAATAAAGGCATTCCTGAATATTGGATTGTTGACCCAATAGAAAATAAAGTGACTGTTCTTTTGTTAGAGAGAGGAACTTATCAGGAGAGAGAATTTACAGCTTTTGAGCAGATTGTCTCCCGAACTTTCCCAGAACTGAATCTGACAGCCGAGCAAATGTTGTCAGTTTAGGGGCGATCGCTTCTTCGCAACTTGATGAGGTTAATATTAATGGTTCTACCGAACAGAGTTCATTTTATTAAATTCCTGCAAATTAATTATTTACAAATCTGGTAGTTCTTCATCGTCAAGTCGGGAATTATCGAGAAGTTCTTTTTTGGACTTCTTTAACTGATGCCAAAGTTCTTTGATTTGATTGTAAGCCTCTTTAGCAGAGATTCTGCCGCTGGTTTCCAAGTTACATAGATAAGACACCCGTTGCCCAAACTCCTGAAGATTAGCGTTGAAGACCAGGTTTTCAGGCGTAAATTTACCGTAATACTTGCCAAGGGGATATAAAAAGCTTTCTGGGTTTTCGTTTTTTTCGTTACTGTCGTTTTCCTTGTTTGCCATTGTTTTCCCCCAATTTTTTGCTCAAGTGTTTTCTCTAATCAGCCGCTAAATTCCTAGCATTACTTTCGCCATATTGAGGTAAATCAAGATTCCCAAAATATCAACAACTGTAGTAATGAAGGGAGCTGACATCAGAGCCGGATCAAAGCCCAAGAAACGGAAAAGAAAAGGCAGTGCAGCACCTGTGGTGGCGGCAATCATAGTAATGCTCAGCAAACTAACCCCAACAGTGATACCAATCTCTCCCCGCCCCAAAAAGGCGAAAACTACCACAATAACTAAGATTCCCAGGATAATGCCCAGCATACCCCCAGTGATTAACTCTCGCAAGATGACGAAACTGGGTTTTTTATCCTTCAACTCCTCAGTACTTAAACCCCTAATTACTACCGTGGAAGATTGAGCGCCCACATTCCCTCCAGCATCAATGAGTAAAGGAGTAAAAAAAGCTAAGGCAACCACTTCCTCTAAGACTGCCTCATAGCTGCTCAGGATCAGTACCGTTATCGAGTTCGTGACTAATAAAACCAATAGCCACGGGGTTCGCTTTTTGGCTATCTCAAGTAAACTCTTTTGAAAGTAGCTATCACCATCGGCTTGCACCGCTCCCATCTTATATATATCTTCTGTGGCTTCTTCCTGCAAAATATCAATGACATCATCAACCGTGACAACGCCTAGGAGATGTTCCTCTCGATCGACCACAGGCAATGCTAATAAGTCATAGCGTTGAATTAACCGCGCGACTTCCTCCCGATCGGTATCGGTATAAGCGTAAACCACATCGCGAGTCATGATTTGCCCTAGGGTTTGCTCTGGAGAAGCCAGGATTAAATCTTTGAGAGAGAGAATGCCAATCAGTCGCTTGGAAGCATCAGTGATGTAGAGGTAGTAACTCACTTCCGACTCACTCGCCAAACTGCGAATTCTCTCTTGAGCTTGATTAGCACTCAAATGTTCCTTGAGGGCAATGTATTCAGGAGTCATCAGCCGCCCTGCTGTGTCCCCTTGGTAACCTAACAGCAGGAATGTCGCTTCCCGTTCGGAGGGACTCAGTTGTGAGAGCAGTCGCCGAATCACTTTCGGAGGCAATTCATCAAACAACCTTGCCCGATCATCCGGCGACATCTGCTCAACGATCTCTATGGCTTCCTGAGCCTGAAATTTTTCAATCAGGGACTGCTGAACGCTCCCTGAGAGATATTCGTAAACCTCAATTGCCTCAGCTTTGCCGAGTAAGCGAAAGGCGATCGCCTGCATCGCTTCTGGCAATCCTTCAATGGCTTCGGCAATATCTACTGGCTGTACGGGGACTAGCAGTGCTTTAGCGCCCTCGAAGTTCTTTTGTTCGAGTAAGATTTCTAATTGAGTACGAACTAACTTTCGCAGTTCACTACGGGAACCGGTTGGGAGAATCGTTGGATTATAACTCAAGGCTAACTCTCCTTTCTAGTTATATAGCAGTCCTATAATTTAGGATTGCTATATTTGGATTGTTTTTGAATTATTTAGAAGGTCGCTTGCTTGCGCAACAACTCGCCAATGGTGAGGTTGAATTTAGACTTCCCCTCGAAGACTGTTCCCGCCTTGCCTCTTTGGAAATGGATCTTAGAGAGATAATAACCTTCATTGGGGAGAGGCACGTAACCTACAGTGCCAACTATCTCTGGAGCTTTCTCCAGGTAAAACTCCACGAATTCTCTTAGCGCTGGGTTATCCTGAGCAGCCTTGTAGTTGATATAGATGAATAGTGGGCGGGACAAGGGTTGATATATAGCACCCGCCACATTTGCCCGGGAGGGCAGCACAGGACCAGAGCCACTATCGATGGCAACTGCCTTCAATTTATCTTGGTTTTCTTCATAATAGGCATAGCCAAAGTAACCCAAAGCATTCGGGTTTTGACTGACCCCATTCACCAAAACCCGATCGTCTTCACTGTAGACATAGTCCTTGCGACTGGCTCCAGCTTTACCTACGATCGCTTCTGTGAAGTAGTCAAAAGTGCCAGAATCTGCGCCGGGACCATAGAGGTTCAAGGATCTGTCTAACCAGGAAGAACGAATCTGTCGCCAGCTGGTGATTTTATTCTGGGCCGCTGGCTCCCACATCTTTTTCAACTCCGCTATTGTGATGCTTTTCACCCAGTTATTTTGGCGGTTTACTACCACGGTAAGGGCATCAAAGGCAATGGGAAGCTCGATGTATCGTATCTTTGCTTCATCACAAGCTTCCATCTCCTCAGTCAGGATCGGTCGCGAGGCGTTGTTGATATTTGTTTGGCCAGCGCAGAACTTTTTAAACCCACCGCCTGTGCCAGAGAAGTTAACCTTGACCTCTACTTGATTGGGATTCTCGGATTGAAACTGTTTGGCAACTGCTTGGGTAATCGGATAAACCGTGCTCGAACCATCGATCTCAATAGGCTGCCAATCTTGCGAGTTAGTTTGAGCGCAGGATTGGAGAAGTGCCGCAGCCCCAACTGTTAAAACGAAAGTTTTCACTCTGAGAGGCAATCTCTTTGCTCTTACATTCATCTTTCTCCCCTCAATGATTTAAAGTTATAAGGGACAATTCTATCATTTCAAAAAAAATTGATGATTAAAGTTAAAGTTCGTAAACAATGAGAGAGAACTTATCCTCAACTTAATCATTTCTTAACCTATTCTTTATTGTTAGTGAGTAAATAGTATTGTATAGTTTAATCGGTCATTCTCAGAAAAAAAGCTTTAATTGAAAGCCCTCGAATTGAGAAATTGCTAAGTTATCAATTAACTCATTTTTTACCAGCCTTGTTCTATGCATATAGATCTAATCAATTCACCTCATCGTTTAGTTACCTCTCTCTCCGTATTGGCTTTGACAGCTAGCCTTGCTGCCTGTGGCGGTGGGCAAACAGATACGGATCTGCCCCTCGGGGGTAATGTAAGATTGACAGGGGCTGGTGCTTCATTCCCCGCACCGCTCTACCAGAACTGGTTTGTTCAGTTCAACCAGAAAGTTCCCGCCATCCAGGTTAACTATCAGTCTATTGGTAGCGGTGCAGGTGTCGAGCAGTTTACGGCTAAGACTGTGGACTTTGGTGCCAGTGACGTTGCAATGACGGATGATGAAATTGCCAAAGTTGATAGAGGTGTTCTTCTCCTGCCCATGACGGCGGGGAGCATCGTCCTAGCATACAACTTGCCGGAGGTTGAATCTGGACTGAAGCTAACACAGGAAGCCTATGTTGGTATATTCATGGGGAAAATCACCAAGTGGAATGACCCCAAGATTGCTAAGGCCAACCCTAATGTCAAGTTGCCAGATAAACCCATTACTGTAGTACATCGTTCCGATGGTAGTGGAACAACTGGAGTATTCACGAAGCACCTCGGTGCCATTAACAAAGATTGGCAAAAAACAATTGGGGCCGGTAAGAGTGTGCCGTGGCCCACAACTAAAGGTAAATTTATTGGTGGCAAAGGAAATGAGGGAGTAACTGCCCAAATCCTACAGAATGAGGGTTCCATTGGTTACGTTGAGTATGGCTATGCCAAGAACAATAATTTAAACACTGCCGCTTTGCAGAATAAAGCGGGTAACTTTATCGAGCCTACTGACGAGTCTGCTTCTAAAACCCTAGCCTCAGTAAAGTTGCCGGAAAATTTGCGGGCTTTTATTACTGATCCTGAAGGAGATGATTCCTATCCAATTGTTACCTACAGTTGGATGCTGATATACAAGAAGTATGACGACTCTAATAAAGCCGTTGCCATGGAGAAAATGATTGAATTCGGTTTAACCACGGGTCAGCAGCAAAGCTCAAAGCTAGGGTATATCCCTCTTCCTGAGAATATAATTGAGAAGGTGGCAGCTGCTGCGGATCAAATCAGTTCAGATTACGAGATCAAGGTGAATTAAATCCAGTTGTTATTCTTGCTAAATCCATTGTGACTGCACCAGTAGATACTGCTCAAACAAACAACCGCTCCCGCTATGAAGTAGAACAAAAGCTGGATCGAGGATTTATCTGGCTCACCCTCATATTCGCCGTAGGGATAGGAGTGCTCCTAATGGCGATCGCCCTGATAATTGCCTATCGGGCGCTCCCTGCCATTAATGAGTTCGGTCTCGGTTTTTTAACTGCGAGTGCTTGGAATCCAGTTGAGGGAAGAGAGGAATTTGGGGCGCTGCCGGTGATTTACGGCACCATGGTAAGTTCGGCGATCGCTCTACTAATAGCTGTTCCCCTGGGAGTGGGAACAGCTATTTTTTTAAGTGAAGACTTCATCCCGCTAAACATTCGGACTGTCCTAGTCTTCCTCGTAGAACTCCTAGCTGCCATTCCTAGTGTGGTTTATGGCTTGTGGGGCATTTTCGTCCTTATCCCTTTAATTAGACCTATTGGCAGTTGGCTCCACAATAACTTGGGCTGGATTCCCCTGTTTGGTACTGAACCTGTCGGTCCTGGTATGTTGCCTGCGGGGATTGTTTTAGCCATTATGGTTTTGCCCATTATTACCGCACTCTCTCGCGACTCTCTTGCCGCTCTACCTCCTGAGCTGCGTCAAGCTTCCCTCGGATTAGGTGCTACTCGCTGGGAAACTATCTTCCGAGTGCTAATCCCTGCTGCTTTCTCCGGGATCGTGGGGGGAATCATGCTAGGTTTAGGTCGTGCGATGGGTGAAACCATGGCAGCCACGATGATTATCGGCAATGCCAATAAGCTGAGCATCTCTATCCTGGAACCTGCCAACACCATTGCTTCTCTATTGGCCAATCAGTTTGCTGAAGCCACGGGTTTGCAAGTGTCGGCTTTAATGTATGCCGCCTTAGTTCTGATGATCTTAACCTTAGTGGTTAATATGCTGGCTGAGTACATTGTCAATCAAGTTAGAGCCAAATATAACTGACCAAATCAGTTACCAGTGAGCAGTTACCAGTGACCAGTTAAGTACTGATAATTGGTAACTGGTCACTGTTAACTGGTAACTGTTTGACCCCCACGTCGAATAAGAAAAATCGAAACTTCTTTCAAGTTTCACCGAGAGTTCCCAGTTTTCACAATTAATATGTCTAGTTTTGGTCAGCCCATTTCTGCCACTTTAGGCACCAGTCTGAAAAAAAATCCTACAAGCACCCGCTCCCTATTTGGAGTGGCAATGACAGCCTTGGCGACTGCCTGCATGATCTTTACCCTGATCCCTCTATTCGCAGTGCTGATTTATGTTGGTGTTCAAGGCTTCAGCCGCCTGAATCTCGACTTGTTTACCAAGCTTCCACCACCACCGGGTTTAGAGGGAGGCGGTATCGCTAATGCCATTATCGGTACGTTGATTGTGGTAGGAATTGCCACTGTCATTTCCGTCCCTTTTGGTGTGATGGCAGCAGTCTATCTTTCAGAATTTAGCTCTGGGAACAAGCTGGCACGCTGGATTCGCTTTGCGAGTAATGTACTCAGTGGCGTTCCTTCCATCATTGCCGGAATTTTTGCCTTCGGTTTACTAGTCTCAACCGGTGTTCTCGGTTTCTCGGCGATCGCTGGTGGTGTGGCTTTATCAGTGTTGATGTTGCCAACAATTATTCGGACAACTGATGAAGCTCTACAGATAGTACCTCAAGACATTCGCTGGGCAGCTCTCGGTGTAGGTGCCTATAATTTTCAAACAGTTCTTAAAGTTGTTCTTCCGGCTGCTTTGCCTGCCATCTTAACAGGTGTTACTTTAGCCATTGCCCGTGCTGCTGGAGAAACAGCTCCGCTAATTTTCACAGCTTTGTACTCAAACTTTTGGCCTAGCGGTGTACTCGAACCCATAGCCACCCTCTCAGTTTTAGTCTACAACTTTGCCATTGTTCCTTTTGAACCACAGCAGGAGTTAGCTTGGGCTGGTTCGCTAATCTTAGTGCTGTTGGTGTTGATTACTAGTACCCTTGCCCGGTGGGCTACCCGTCAGAAAGTTTATTAAGGCAGATTGAATGCAGGAGGATGTGAAATGGAGGATATGGTATCAACTGCCAATCAAACAGAAACAGTTTTGAAGGCAGAAAAAGTCAACATCTACTACAGTAAGTTTCGGGCAGTTCGGGATGTTTTCTTAGAAATTCCCAAGAACCGTATAACTGCTTTTATCGGTCCGTCTGGCTGTGGCAAGAGTACAATTCTGCGCTGTTTTAATCGCCTCAACGATTTAATCAATGGATTTCGCTTAGAAGGGAAGATATCTTACCACACTCAAGACCTTTATGAACCAGACATCGATCCAGTAGAAGTCAGAAAACGGATTGGGATGGTGTTCCAGAAACCCAATCCTTTCCCTAAGTCAATCTATGACAATATTGCCTATGGTGCTAGAGTAAATAAATATGAAGGTGACCTAGATGAATTGGTAGAAACATCCCTGCGCAGAGCAGTTCTTTGGGATGAAGTGAAAGATAAGCTTTCCGAGAGTGGATTTTCTCTGTCAGGGGGACAACAGCAACGCTTGTGTATTGCCAGAACAATTGCTGCTCAGCCAGAAGTAGTTTTGATGGATGAGCCTTGCTCTGCTCTCGATCCAATCTCTACCTTGAAAGTGGAGGAGCTAATGCACGAACTCAAAGAAAAATACACTATTGTTATTGTTACTCACAATATGCAGCAGGCAACCCGCGTTGCAGATATGACTGCCTTTTTCAACGCTGAAGCTACAGAAAAAGGCAGTAAAGTAGGTTATCTAGTAGAGTATGACAGAACTGAGAAAATTTTTGGTGCTCCCCAGCAACAAGCTACGCAAGATTACGTTCTTGGACGCTTTGGTTAAAGTATTCTCAAGTTGTAAAGAAAAGGATGAGTGAATTAGTTATTATCGGCTTTGACCAGAAATTTAAAGCAGATGAGGTGATGCTATCTCTGCTAAAACTAGAGCAGGATTATCTTGTAGATTTAGAAGATGCTGTGGTTGTCACTAAGAATTCTGCAGGCAAAATCAGAATTAAGCCATACTATGATTTGATTGCTGGTGGTGGATTAAGCAGCAATTTTTGGGGCAAGTTCATCACAGCGCTAATGAGCGAACCCGCAACTGAAACGTTAGCTGAAATCGGCATTGATGAAAAATTCTGCCAAGAAGTTGAGAAGGCGATGCCTTCAGGAAGCTCTGCTATTTTCATCTTGGTAAGAAATGCTGAGCCGGATAAGGTGTTGCAAGAACTGTACAAATTTAAAGGGAAAGTGTTGCGGACTTCTTTGTCGAAGGAGAATGAGGCAAAAATACAAGAAGCCCTGTCTTAAATTCTATGAATAACGTAAGCAAAGTATCTGGGTGAGGCTGTTAATGGGGTTGCTCTCCCTCGGAACTGGTTACTGGTACTGGCACCGCGACCACCCCGGCTGGCAGATTGAACTCACATTATTTGACAACAGACATAATGTGAGTTTATTGTCAAATAATGTGGGTTTTAGACCCCTCTTATTGTCAATTTTTGTGGGTCGATTTTCCAATCTGTTATCTTTACTCAACTCGATATGTTATCCAATTCTGAACCTTCTGACTTAATAACTGAAGCAGTTTTACGAACCAAGAATGTTGCTGTCTTTTACAGTTCAACTTTGGCTGTTCGCGATACTTCCCTGGATATACCGGAAAACCAAGTTGTTGCTTTTATCGGACCTTCTGGGTGTGGAAAAAGTACCATTCTGCGCTGCTTTAACCGCATGAATGACCTGATTCCAGGGGCAAGGGTTGAGGGCAAAATTACTTTTCGCGGGC
>JBFRWF010000116.1:0-12474 GCA_051439465.1 Xenococcaceae cyanobacterium
CCCGAGACCGCCCTGAGATAGGAGAAGCGCGATCGCCCTGGGATAGGAGAAGCGCGATCGCGCCGGGGCTGAACTCTCAACAATGCCGTTCTTGTTAGCTTTCGAGTACTTCTGTCAGGCAGTCAGCTTGCGAACTCCCTTACCTGCATGACCAATCTTCCTGAAGTCATACGTCAACGAGTAAGACAACGGGCGGACAACCGCTGCGAATATTGTCTGAGTTACCAAGATTATGTGATGGGTAGGCTCCAGATCAATCTGCTGCCAATATTGTTTATATTAAAATTGCTAGAACTCCAAATATGTCCCAAAACAAAACTCTAGAAATTTTCTTCAATGTGGGCGAAGAACTCATTCGGTGATCGGCAATAATAATGTATCCTCAATTTCTTTCCTCACTTCGTCACTAATAATACAACCACTGTTAAAGCAATCTACTAACAATTTATTAGTATCGTAATACTGCTCCAGCAATTTCTGTTGGTGTTCATCGAACTTCCAATCACGACCAATATTGCGATGCTTGATCATAATCTCTCTTAGTTGCTCTCTCCAAGTTTGACCATTCTCTTGCCACCATTTTCTATTATTAACATCTTCAGGTAGTTTATCTTTATGCTCTTGCAAAGCTTGCTTTAAGTTAGGAACATTTTTTAATTGAGGGTCATTAAACAGTCTAAGTTCTAAGATACTAGTGAGCGCATCAACAAGATATACAGCAGTTCTCTTAGTATCGTTTTCTGAAACAATAGCTGGAGTTAGAGTCCTGTCTAAAGCTAATTCAAGCTCAATGTTACGATTGTGTTTAAGACTAATATAGTAAGGAATATTAAACTTAGGATCAATAGCAGGGGCTAAAGAACGGAAAAGATTGGGAGCATAGTATCCGGCTACAGCAAAGTCATAGTAAAAAGCACGAATTGCTGCTGGTTTATATTTTAAATTCACTGATTTTGATTTTTTGACTACCCATTCAAGAAATTCTTTTATTTTATGGTCTTTACTAATCAAAGCATCAGCTCTATCTTTTAAAAGTTTCAGAAAATCATTAATTTTAGATTCAGGTAATATCTCCATCGTCAGCAAAAAAACTTCTCTATATAATTTATTGGTGATATGATTGAATGAACTTGGAGAACGATAGTTTTCTACAAACCATTTGGCAGCTAGATACTCATGAAAAGTCAGATGAGAAAATGACCAAATCCCCTGCGCTCTTTTTATCAATAGCCCATGTTGTTCCTCTATCGCCTTCAACACGGCCTCACTTTCTTCATTAGGAATCTTTAAATATTGTGCAATATATTTCTGAATTTCACTCTGCTCAAATAAAATAGACTTGTTCTGTTGAAATTTATCAGCAGCTAAATGACTGAGTAGGTTAATTTCTTGGGTTGTTGATAATTTGCAATAAGATTCACTGCCTGAATCTCGATAAATTCCTCTTGTTTTATCCCATTTGCTTAATAGCAATTTGAGTCCTTGTTCATATAAGTCAGAACGTTTAGAAGGTAAATCTTTTAAATCAGTAAAAAACCAGCAAGTCATACTTAGTAAAATTGGGGTTACTGCTAATTCTGCTGTTTGCTTATTTTCGGGTAGCCCAAGCTTAGTTATGAATTGTGCTGTTAGTTTTTTTCCCTCTCGAGGTGTTTCAGCTAAAGCTGTAAACCAGTTTTGAGCAAAAACTTTAACTTGTTTGGTATTAAAATCAGCAACTTCAACATAATCGAAACCTGGCAAGATATATTCTGTTGTTTGTGTTCGGCAAGTAAGGATAAAGCGATTTTTGTAGTACTGTTGGGAGAACTTAATAAGACAATTTTGAACTGTTCGTTGTGATCCCGTCGCTACTTCGTCTAAACCATCCAGTAATATCAAAACCTTGCCATTGTCTAAAATTTGTTTGGTATGTTCTAAATCGGCAAACCTAAATTCTTGATGAATGCGATCAAACAGATTGCATTGGCTAGCATCTCCTATAGCTCGAAGTTCAATTAAAATTGGAATACAATCTGGAAATAACTTTTTCTTACAGCAAGCAACTGCTAAATGACGTAAAAAAGTACTTTTCCCCGAACCAGGTTTACCCAACACTACCAGTCTGGAAGATTGTTCAACTGCTTCTAATCCTAAAGAACGTTTTTGCCTTTTTCCCAACCCCAAACGATCGAAGTTATCTCTTAAATCTAAACCATCAAGTAGTTTCGGGATAGTTGCATAAGATTCACTTGTAAGCTTTTCCAAAAAGTAAACATCAACGTAAAGGCTATCTACATCAACCTGCTGGCGGTTGAGTAACTGAATTTTGCCGTAGAGATTTTGAACTTTTTCGCAATAATGTGATCGCACTTGCTGTACAAGAAAATCAACAGAATTGGTTTCTATTAACTGGGCTTTTTTTTTAATACTGGAGTCAGTTCTTCTGGTATTCCTTCTAAAGCGATCGCATTACAGCCTAACTCATAAGCTTTATCGTAAGACCAACCTGCTCCCAAGGCATCGTAAAACCCGACTGCAAATTGAATAGCTGCATTATCTCCAATTGCTCTGCTCATTCCAACTACAAAGTTAATATGCTTGGAAATTTCTTCAGCCTGGACTTCAGAACAACAAGCGTTGAGAACCACACATTGAACGCCCTCATCAGCAAATATCTGAAATAAGCTTGCTAATGCATTAATTGGAACTAATTGTTTCTGTCCCGAATCATTTTCTAAAAAAATTCCATCTGTCTCACCATGTCCACAAAAGTGGACTATTTGAGGCTTATGTCTTAAAAGTGCGCGACGAATATCTTTGGTACGAGCTGCTAAACTTTGCTCTAAGTTAAAACTATCTCTTTTATCTCCTAATCTCAAACCCTCATCAATTTCACTTATTTCTTTGTTTAAGCGCAATCTCGGCATATCTGTTGGACTAGCTGCCAAGACTAAAATAGTACGTTTTGGAGGATAATTTTGAGATATAGGATTAGTCTGAGGCACTGTTCCAGAATTAATGTGCTGATTAATACTTCTAATTGTCATATTCCCGCCAAATTTCACATTACTGACAATGCTTTGTTGGGAATTGTAAGGTTGATTGGATTAATTTTGTGTTGAATCCTTATTTGGTTTACTATCCACTTCATCAGGCTTTTTTTCACCAGAACCATATTTCAAAGGAATAAATGTTTAAATTGTAATTTTATGTGAAGAATAGCTTCTTACAGGCTAGACTTGTAATATTTATGGCTCTTCAGGACTTATTATGCTAAACTGATAGAAATTAAGGGAACAGGGAATAAGGAACAGTTACGGCAAAAAGCTTTTTGGCAGCGATCATAAAAAACCGAACAGATGTTAAAATTTAACCGTGCTTACAAAATGCCAAACAACGGCACAGCAAGGGCTGACATCGACTAGTTAATGATATTTTAGCATAATAAGTCCTGAAGAACCGGATTTGTTACATTGCTTAACACAAATGTCCGATTCCGCGCGTATCTCGGCTATACCCCTAGAAGTAGCTGTTGGAGTTGTTGAGAAATCTGTCGCTCTGTGATGTGTAGTAATACATCACAGAAGGCGACTCAAGGGTCAAGTTCCTGCGATCGCCTCTGTCATTTCGTCATGAACTTATGAAATCCAGTACTTAGTGGTAAGATACGAGGCTAAGCTTCACAGCGATTGCCAGCTAACCAGAACCAAAAGGTTCGGAGCGCATTGTATATACCGCCTGATAAGTTTTATGATTCCAAAGGTCGATTGACCAATGGCGCATACACCATCGATCAGTCTGCTATGTCCCCACACCTAACCGGTTCTTTATCTGCTGGTAAGAGTCAGTTTTTATTTTGGGTTGATGCCTTCTCTGTTGTCCTAGATGCTGCTGCTTATGCCGATGAGTATGAACTGTGGGAAGTGGTTGGCGAATTCAGAGCTAAGATAACTGTGGTCAATGGACCCGTTGGTGTAGTTGCAGAAACAGGAGAATTAACCCATTATCTTAATATATATAGAACTCGAACTCGCTCCGTTGACGGTAGATTAACCAGATTCGCTCACGGTTCACCGGGCAATCCGCCATGAAGACAACAGATTTAACGCCTTTCTTTATTGAAGCTCGTTCACACTTAAAAAACTGGTCGAAACCTCAACTACTCGATATCCTGTCTTCAATTCCTCAATTGATACCACAGGTGAGAATTGATTGGGATAGAGGGGCAGGTGAAGATTGGGTTTCTCTCTCAGTAGGGAAACAGTGGATTGGGATAATTAGAGTTGATACTCCTATTGCTTTTTTTCTAGATGAATATTCGGATAATATTTCTCATCTTTTAGCCAGTCATAACGTTAAGTTAATTGCCGTTAAGAGTTTGAGCGAGGAAGGTTTTAAGTTGGATCTTTATCAAGTTCATCAGATTATTCCAGGAGGTTGGCACGCCGATCCGGACGCGGTGGATTTGGATTCTTTGTCGATTGCTGATTTATGGTATGCAACTATTTAGCAATTACTATATAGCAGTCCTATACAGCTAGAAAGACAGAAAAAGGCGATTCTGATCTGGTACAAGCTAAAAACTGTTGCCTGTTGCCTGTTGCCTACTCTGGTAAATCACCAAATCGCTGACGATAGCGTTCAAGAATTTCTTCTGCTGTCTGATACCGAGAACCTCGTTCGTCGTACCAGTAAAGTGCCTCCATCTCTACCTCCCCATCTTGATAAGTAGCACGCCCAATGCCTAAACCAATTTCTGGCATCCAGAATGGTTCGCCAATTTGTAGTCGATAAGCACCATTAACAAGGCGATAAACTTCAAAGGGTTGATGTCTGTCTCGCTGCCAATATTCGGGATTATAAACCACATAATATAAAACTCCCAACTTGGCATAAATCTCTTGTTTATTCTCGTATTCTCCCCCATAGGTTTGAGAAACAATTTCTAGGGCAAAAATCGGAACAACATCATTTTCTTCCCAAACTACATAACTTTTACGCGAACCCCCGCTTTTTTTGCGCTCAACTCCTAAACTCAAAAAACCATCTGGGACAACTGGAACTAAAGGACTCACCCCTGTTGTGTGATAAATCGCCATATCTACCCCAAAAAACCAGTCTTGGCGAGTTGCCCAAATAAACTTGAGCAAAAATAACAGTAAATTAGGGAAAAAATTCTGGTCTTCGTTATCCACAGGGATATCATCTGAACAAGGAAGTTCAGCGCTAGTCGGTAGGCGTAGTTCAAGATTAGACTTCACAATTTAGGGCACTCAACGCTTACCTGCTATAATAACAGGTTTAAATACAGAAGGCACTAAGCTGTTCTTCAATCAAGGGAAGGAAAAATATGTTAAAATTTTAAAGCAAACTCAGAATATTTTGGAACTTCTAAGCAAAAAAAGGGCATTTTATGATTATTCCCACTGATCTGAGCAACGAGATGTCCCGTTCTTACCTAGAATACGCCATGAGCGTTATTGTAGGACGGGCACTCCCGGATGCCAGGGATGGTCTGAAGCCAGTCCATCGCCGCATTCTCTATGCCATGTATGAACTGGGATTAACCTCAGACCGTCCTTTTCGCAAATGCGCCCGCGTGGTGGGAGAAGTGCTGGGTAAATATCACCCCCACGGCGATACGGCTGTCTATGATGCCCTAGTGCGGATGGCGCAGGATTTCTCCATGCGCGATCCCCTGATTGAAGGACATGGTAACTTTGGTTCTGTTGACAATGACCCCCCAGCGGCAATGCGCTACACTGAATGCCGCTTGCAAGCTTTGTCAACTAATGCCCTGCTACGGGATATTGAAGCGGAAACCGTAGACTTTATCGATAACTTTGACGGTTCTCAGCAAGAACCTGTTGTCTTACCCGCAAGGATTCCTCAATTACTCCTGAATGGTTCATCGGGAATTGCTGTGGGTATGGCAACCAATATCCCACCCCACAACCTGGGAGAGTTAATTGATGGAGTAGTGGCACTGATCCATAACCCAGAGATTACCGATACGGAGTTAATGAGGTATATCCCTGGTCCGGATTTTCCCACTGGGGGACAGATATTAGGTCGTTCTGGGATTAGAGATGCTTACATCACTGGACGGGGTTCAATTACCATGCGGGGTGTGGCGGAAATTGAAACCCTGGAGGGACGGGGTCATTCTGATAAAGAGGCGATTATCATTACCCAGTTACCTTATCAAACTAACAAAGCATCACTGATTGAGAAAATTGCTGAATTGGTGAATGATAAGCGGATTGAAGGCATTTCCGATATACGGGATGAGAGCGATCGCGATGGGATGCGAGTGGTAATTGAACTCAAGCGCGATGCCTATCCTCGTGTGGTTCTCAACAACCTTTACAAGCAAACACCGGTGCAAGCCAACTTCGGCGCGAATATGCTGGCGCTGGTGAATGGGGAACCCCAGCTACTCAGTATTAAGCATTTCCTCCAAGTCTTCCTCGATTTCCGCATTGAGGCAATTACCAGACGCACGCAATACCAACTGCGGAAAGCGGAAGAAAGAGACCATCTGCTACAAGGCTTATTAATTGCTCTGGGGAATCTAGATGCAGTGATTCAGTTAATTCGTAATGCTGCGGATACGGCGACGGCGAGAACAGAACTGGTGGCGCAATTTGGTCTGTCTGAGGTACAAGCCGATGCGATTCTGCAAATGCAGCTACGACGCTTAACTGCTTTGGAAGCAGAAAAGATTCAAGGGGAACATGAAGAGTTGCAAATGCGTATTGCTGATTTGCAGGATATCCTGGCAAGGCGGGAACGGATCGAAGGGATTATTGAAGAAGAAGTCAAGCAACTGAAAGCCACCCATGCTACCCCGCGACGGACGGAGATTATTCAAGGGGAAGGGGAACTGCTGGATACGGACTTAATTGCCAATGACCAAGCGGTGATTTTGTTGACGGAGCAGGGTTATATTAAACGGATGCCCGTCAGTACCTTTGGGGCACAAAATCGCGCTACACGGGGGAAAGCAGCGGCGCGGATTAAAGAAGATGATGTGGTTGAGCATTTCTTAACCTGCTGTGACCATGATAGTATTTTGTTCTTCAGCGATCGCGGTGTAGTTTACACCATGAATGCCTACCAAATACCCGCCGCCTCTCGCACCGCTAGGGGGATTCCCATTGTGCAAATGCTGCCCATCTCCAGGGAGGAAAAGATTACCTCCATTGTGCCAGTGACGGAGTTTACTGAGGATGAGTATCTGGTGATGCTCACCCGCAATGGTTATATCAAGAAAACGGCTCTAGCGGCGTTTAGTAATATTCGAACTAATGGTTTGATTGCCATTTCCTTAGCAGAAGGCGATCAACTGCGGTGGGTGAGACTGGCTCGCGAAGAGGATAGCGTAATTATTGGTTCTCGTCAGGGTATGACAATTCACTTCAAAGCCGACAGTCAGCAATTGCGTCCTTTAGGTAGGGCGACGCGGGGTGTGAAGTCGATGAAATTGCGTGGCAATGATGAGCTGATTAGTATGGATATTTTACCCAGTCAAGTGGTTGCCAGTATTGGTGCGGCTAGAGATGAGGAAGAAGATGAGAGCCAAGAGGGTGAAGAGTTGGTAGCCGAAGAAGTCAACGCCGGACTGTGGGTGTTGATGATTACTACTGGGGGTTATGGTAAGCGGGTGCCTATATCTCAATTCCGACTGCAAAACCGTGCAGGTATGGGAGTCAGAGCGATTAAGTTTCGTTCTGAGCAAGATCAGTTAGCGGCTATCCATGTGGTTAATCAGGATAATGAGTTGATGATTGTCACCAGTCGGGGGATTATTATCCGTCAGGCGGTGGATGCGATTTCGCCTCAGTCTCGGATGGCTACAGGAGTGAGGGTGCAGCGGCTGGATGATGAGGATGCGATCGCGGCTGTGGCTTTGGTGCCTCCGTCAGCAGAAGGTGAAGAAGAGGCAGAAGAAAGCTAATACCAAATCCGGGTTAACTATCCCCTTTTTGAAGGAAGCAGGGAACTTCGGATCAGGGAACAGGGAACAGGGAACAGGGAACAGGGAACGGAGAATGGGGAGGGGGGAGCAGGGGAAGAAAAAGACAACAAATTGATAAAGGAGGTTTTAGATCCAAATTCAGTAAAAGAATAAATGAAAAAAATAGGATTGGCTTTAGTTGGCGGTATTCTGATGGGACTGACACCAGCTCCGGTAGAAGCTTGGTATTTGGCATGGATTGCTCTAGTTCCTCTTTGGATATTAATACTTAAAGATGAGAAATACAACAATGAAAAATTAAGAATTGCCCTAGCTTGGGGATGTGGCTATCACGGCTTGGCTTTATTTTGGATAACTGGTATTCATCCGATGACCTGGATGGGAGTGCCTTGGTTAGCAAGTCTAGCGATCGCGCTTTTCTGCTGGCTCTTTATTACCCTTTGGGGAGCAGCATTAGTTGTTGTTTGGTCGGCAGGCATGGCATTTCTCTGCCACTATTCTTTTCTTGGCAAAGGGGTGTGGTTGCGAATTCTAATTGGTGTTACTCTCTGGTCTAGCTTAGAAGCTTTATGGAGTGCAGGCCCCCTGTGGTGGACTTCCCTGTCTTATACTCAGAGTCCTCACAATCTAGCAATTTTGCAGCTAAGTCAGCTATCCGGTCCGACTACAATAACGGCGGCAATTGTTGCGGTAAATGGATTAATTGCTGAAGCCTTGACCGTCGAAAATCAGACTTTCAAAATCAAAAAGAAATTTTTAATTATTAATTTTTCCTTTTTAATTGTTTTGCACCTGATCGGATTTTGGATGTACACCCGTCCGGTTGTCGAGCCAAGTGAGGCTGCTATCAAAGTTGGAATTATTCAGGGCAATATTCCCAATGAAATTAAGCTTTCTCGTACTGGTTGGAGTCGGGCAATTGAAGGCTATACTCGCGGCTACAAAACTTTGGCAGATGAGGGTGTTGATGCGGTTCTAACTCCTGAAGGGGCTATGCCTTTTTTCCAAAGTGACTTGATGCGCAGCTCCTTCATCTCAGCAGTCCAGGAAAAAGGTGTCGTTGCTTGGGTGGGAGCGTTTGGAGACCGGGGACTTAGCTATACTAATAGTCTGTTTACCATTACTGGTACGGGTGATATTTTCAGTCGCTATGATAAGGTGAACCTAGTGCCTTTGGGAGAATATATTCCCTTTGAGCAATTTATAGGTGGTATAGTTGAGCGGCTATCTCCTCTGAATGAGCACCAGCTTGCGGGCGAGCCTACCCAGATATTTGAAACCCCTTTTGGGCGGGGGATTGTGGGCATCTGCTATGATTCTACTTTCGCCATGCATTTCCGCCGCCAAGCAGCACGGGGAGGAGAGTTTATCCTCACTTCCTCCAATAACGCCCATTATAGTAATACTATGCCTGCCCAACACCATGCCCAGGATGTGATGCGAGCAATTGAAACCGATAGATGGGCAGCGAGAGCCACCAATACAGGCTATTCGGCAATTGTAGATCCCCGTGGCAGAATCCTATGGATGTCTGGGATTAATACTTATGAGTTGCACGCAGATACAATCTATCGGCGACAGACACAGACTTTATATGTGAGATGGGGAGATTGGTTGACAGTGGTTTTGTTAGTTTTGGGGATAAGTGCTTGGTTGTTTGCTAATCTCAATACTCATACCAAATCCGGGTTAACTACCCCCTTTTTTTAGGAAGCAGGGAACAGGGAACAGGGAACAGGGAACAGGGAACAGGGAATAGGCAACAGACAACAGGGAATAGGCAACAGGCAACAGGCAACAGGGGATAGGAAATAGGCAACAGGGAACAGGGAATAGGAAATAGGGAATAGGGAATAGGGAATAGATAATGGAGGATAGGTAATGGGGAATAGGGAACAGGGACCGGAGAACGGAGAACAGGAAGCAGGGGAAGAAAAAGACAACAAATTGATAAAGGGGGTTTTAGATCCGGATTCAGTATCATAAATCGAAGATCGTCTGTTTACGTTGGCGATCGCACTCTCAAATGAAATCTAACATTGTCAAGCTAAGAGGGAATGTTTAAATATTGTTTGATCCCCCCCAGCCCCCCTTAAACAAACAGCTCCGCATCCTCTGGCTCCCCCCTTTTGAAGCTATGCTTTATAAACATCTTTCTTAACATAAAGCTTGACAAAATTCATAATCTATGTATATGTATCTCAAACCCTAGAGCTAGGTAGCGATCGCCCATAACAAAAATCTTGTTTGACCTATACATAATTTTGTTATTATGTCAAGTCAGTAAAATTCAAGAGAGGACTGTATTTCTTTGACAGCAAGCTTCAGAGCTTTTGTTAAGAAACTTACCTATAAAGCATTGCTTTTGAAGGGGGATTTAGGGGGATCTTCCCATAATTTTGTATCTTAACTTTAGACTTTTCAAACACGCTCTCTAATGACTAATGACTAAAACATCGATTCCCAGAGTCGGTTTACTGACCATATTCCGGCTCGGTTTATTCAATCTGGGATTGGGTCTAATGTCGATTCTGACGCTAGCCATCCTCAACCGAGTGATGATTAGCGAATTAGCTATCCCCGCCTCCATTGCTGCCGGAACCATAGCAATGTCCCAATTTATCTCTCCAGCAAGGGTGTGGTTTGGACAGCTTTCTGATTCTAAACCGTTGTTTGGACTGCACCGCAGCGGTTACGTCTGGCTAGGAACTGCCTTGTTTGGCTTGGCTGTCTTTTTAGCCGTGCAAGCGGTATGGCAACTAGGCAGTTTGGCGCGGGCAAGTGAGGGCTGGGTATGGAATAGTCAAACTATCGGTTGGACTGCACTACTAGCCTTTATTTTTGTATGCTACGGCTTGGCAATCAGTTCCAGTTCAACCCCTTTTACTGCCCTGTTAGTTGATATTTCCGAAGAAGATAACCGCTCCAAAATAGTCGCTGTTGTTTGGTCGATGCTGATGGTAGGCATTGTCATTGGCGGAGTTAGCGGCAAAATCTTGTTGGAAAAAGTCCAACAGGCGGGAGTAGTTTTAGGAGCAAATATTGGCAGCAACTTGCTGGTAGGGGAGGAAATGATTGAGACTCCCCTGGAAACTTTGCAAGCTCCCATCAACTCCATATTTATCACTGTCCCTCTGGTTGTCTTGGGACTGGCAATGATAGCCACCTTGGGGGTGGAGAAAAAATACTCCCGTTATGCCTCCCGCTCATCTTTGGCCGATCGGGAAGACAGCATTACTATGGGAAAAGCGCTGAAAATTTTGACCGCCAGCCGCCAAACTGGCATATTTTTCTGCTTTTTACTGTTATTGACCATTAGCTTGTTTATGCAGGAAGCAGTGTTAGAACCCTATGGAGGAGAGGTCTTTGGGATGTCCATCGGAGACACAACCCTGCTAAATTCTTTTTGGGGAATTGGGATCTTAATTGGCTACAGTACAACTGGCTTTTTAGTTGTCCCTCGTTTGGGAAAAAAAGTAACGACCAAACTCGGCTGCCTATTGGTGGCAATCTGCTTCTGCTTGATTATTTTCTCAGGATTTACCCAGGAGCAGATAATCCTTAAATCAGCACTGGTTGTATTTGGTATGGCAACGGGGGTTGTCACAATAGGAGGGATTAGCTTAATGCTTGATCTGACAGCGGCGGAAACTGCTGGCACATTTATTGGTGCTTGGGGACTAGCCCAGGCAATGGCTAGAGGAGTGGCAATCTGGATAGGAGGAGGTGTCTTAGATTTCGGCAAGTGGCTATTTTCTTCACCAGTGCTGGCTTATAGTCTGGTGTTTGCTCTCCAAGCTGCCTGCATGATTCTCGCGATTGGCATCCTGAATCAGGTGAATGTGAAGGAGTTTCAGGCGAATACGCAGCAGGCGATCGCCACAGTGATGGAAGGGGATTTAGATGGTCAGTAGATCGAAAACTTTTGTAAGTTGACGAAATCATGAGGGTTTGAGTCGATGCTTTTGGGAACCCAACAGAGCGATCGCACCTATCAATGGTAGAGGGTATGTATAAAGAAAATATGGCTCTACCAAACCTAGGGCGTATCTGCAAAGTCCAAAATCTTATGTAGGGGTGTAGGTGTAGGCGTAGGCTTAGGCGTAGGCGAAGCCTTCTCGTAGAGTAGCCTTCTCGTAGAGTAGCCTTCTCGTAGAGTAGCCTTCTCGTAGCCCATAGGGCTTCTCGTACACCGTAGGCGTTCCCGTAGGGTAGAGTAGAGTAGAGTAGCATTTGGGGGACAAATTATGCCTCAATCCCAGGTTTTTCAGGACAAATGCTTCGCCCTCCCCTGGGTTTACAGACAACCCTAGTGTGCTAAAGTGATGCTTGAAAAAGGGAACCTGTTCCCCATTCCCTGTTCCCTGTTCCCTGTTCCCTGTTCCCTGTTCCCTATTCCCTATTCCCTGTTGCCTGTTGCCTGTTGCCTGTTGCCTACTCGCCTTAAGTTGTTAGTAGCCTACGAAAGAGCCACCTGTCAACCTCTAGTGCCATTGATATAAGCAGCAGTT
>JBFRWF010000117.1:0-12272 GCA_051439465.1 Xenococcaceae cyanobacterium
TTCCCCATCGCCTTCCTTCCCCATCGCCTTCTTTCCCCATCGCCTTCTTTCCCCATCGCCTTCTTTCCCCATCGCCTTCTTTCCCCATCGCCTTCTTTCCCGATCACCTTACTTCTCGATCGCCTTACTTCTCGATCGCCTTCTTTCCCGATCGCCTTCTTTCCCGATCGTCTTCTTTCCCGATCGCCTTCTTTCCCCATCGCCTTCTTTCCCGATCACCTTACTTCTCGATCGCCTTACTTCTCGATCGCCTTACTTCTCGATCGCCTTACTTCTCGATCGCCTTCTTTCCCGATCGCCACCAGTGGTTATTGAGCAGTTACATCCCAAGATAAAAATTGTGTTCACAGGCATTCAAAGTAACTATGAAAAATATGGCTATGATACCGCAAACAATGTAACAGGTATTGTTGAAAAAGTATCGACAAATGGGCTCAAAGAAACTCTAATGGCATTTAATAGCAATCTAGAGGTTAAACTCACAAAAATTTTTCACTTATCAGATAAGTCTACCTATTCGAAGTTTGTCCGAAAGCAAATTAATTTCTTTAATTGGCAACCATTTAATTTGGTAAGTTTCGCTGAATATGAAACATTTGAAGAGTAGAAAAATGGTGCCAAGAAAGCAAATAATGAAGCCGATATTCTCTTGATTAGCAATTACCATACAATCAGGCGTTCTGTCCAGGATAAATCTATTGTGCCTCCTCGCGAAATTATCGAGTGGACAGAAGCGAATTCTAGTTTACCAGGAATTGGCGCTTGGGGATTTTATGTAAAGGATGGCGGTATGCTTGCTGTTGCCGTTTCACCTTATGAACAGGGTGAAGTAGCAGCCAAAATAGCATTAAATATTCTGGAAGAGAAAACACAGATTCAGACAATACCGATTCAGACTAGCCAAGAATATATGTTGTATATGAGAGAGGCAAGTATTAAGGAGCATAAACTTAAATTACCAAGTATTTATGAATCTTTTGCTCGGGCAACTAATAATTATTTCGACTATCAGTAGATCGAAAAGTTTGTTTTAAGGGAGCGATCGCTAACTCGCTTATTAGTCACAACAATTAAATAAAGTTAACAATAATTAATACTTAGTATCTCTGATTGGCGATCACCTGCTGGTTTTTCCTGAACTTCACACTACTTAACGAGGATGTCACTATACAATTAGATAAGCATCACAGCCATGTTGAGAGCTTTTAATACCATGTCCCCGACTAAACCTACTGCCCTTACCCAGTCTATCCCCATCGACGAAATTCGCTATAACGATCGCGGATTAGTACCAGCGATCGCCCAGGATTATCTGGATGGCACGGTATTAATGATGGCTTGGATGAATCGGGAATCCCTACAAAAAACCCTGGAAACCGGGGAAACTTGGTATTGGAGTCGCTCCCGTCAGGAGTTGTGGCACAAAGGTGCAACTTCTGGGCATATTCAGAAAGTGCGATCGCTCCGTTATGACTGTGACAGTGATGCTTTATTGATTACAGTTGAGCAAGTAGGAGATATTGCCTGTCACACTGGGGAGCGAAGTTGTTTTCATCAGGTAGACGGCACTAAGGCTGCACCTCCAGCAGATACTTTGTCTAACCTGTTTGGGGTAATCTGCGATCGCGCCCGAAACCCAGTTGAAGGTTCCTATACCTGCAAGCTTATAGAAGGTGGGGATAATAGGATTTTGAAAAAAATTGGGGAAGAAGCCGCAGAAGTGGTAATGGCTTGCAAAGATGATGACCCTGAGGCGATCGCCTCTGAAGTAGCTGATTTATTATATCACACTTTGGTTGCCTTAGTTCACCATAATGTAGACGTACGGGACGTTTATCGAAAATTACAGGAACGACGTCGATAGCCTGGAAGTTTCTTTTAGACTAAGAAAAAATGAGGGTCTTCGGGACTTTTCTTAATCACCAATCACCTTGTCAAGATATTGCAAAATCAAGATCCCTAAGCTGATGCTAGCAGCGGCAGCCAGCCAAAAGCCATGAGCAAAAGCCGGAGACTGATCTAACGCCCAACCTCCTAGAGGAGGACCAATTAAGTAGCCAATTGCCCAACATTGAGAGTTAATCGAGAGGTAAACACCCCGCAGAGATGGGGGAGCTAAATCGACAACAAGGGCAGAAGCAGAGGGAGTATAGGAATCCATGGCGATCGCCAATACCCCTAAAGCCAAAATTGCCCAGATCAAAGCATTGGCATTTACAACACCTGTCAACCAAACCAGGGCAAATCCTATCCCCCAAAATAATAGAGATAATATGAGGGCGCGGGGACGGCTGAAACGATTGAGAAAGCGGGCAATTGGTAGCTGACACAGAGCAGCAAAGACAATATGCCAGGTGAAAATGCCACTGATAATGGTGGGTGAGAATCCCGTTTCTGTTTCCCCTCCCGAGACAAAGTTCTTGAAATACAGGGGCATGGTGCTGTGTACCTGAGAAAGGTAGGTGGTGAAGAGAATATTTACCAGCACGTAGATTATTAGACGGCGATCGCCCAGTGCCACAGCCCAACCCCGATGGGGTTTTTGTTGATATTCCTCAAAATCATAGGTTTCTGCGATCGCCACATAAATCAGGACAAAGAAAAGGACAAAGGAAATGCCATCAATCAAAAATAAGGCGCGATAATTCCCCACCGTGGCAATCAACGCCCCTCCTAGTACTACTCCTACCCCCAAGCCAGTACTATCTGCCAGTCGCGTAAGCGCAAAAGCCTCATTGCGCTGTTCAATCGTAGTTAAATCGGCTACTGCTGCTTCAGTCGCAGGCCAATACAAACCAATACCCAAACCCATAAGTAGATTGCCAATAACCAGAGTAGGAAAGTTGTAGGTTAGTGCCAACACCACGTCAGCAAAGGCAGAAACCGCCGCTGAGAGTAAGAGAGTGCCCCTGCGTCCCCAAAACTGGGAGTCAGTAAACGAACCTCCCCAAAAGCGACCTAATACCCCAGAAACTGAGGCACTACCCAAGCCAATGCCTACTAACGTTGTTGATAAACCCACCTGATTGACAAAAAAAATCGGGGCATAAAATAAGGTAAACCCCGTGCCAATTTGGGATAACAATCGACCCGCAGCGAGAATCCAGACTTTAGAATTCAGGTGAGGTAGCTGTAATAGCTTGCGCTTGAGCATGGGGATAAGCTATGCAAAAATCTCTCAATCTCATTCAAGACATCTGCCAACATAGAGGGTATCTATAAAGAAAATATTAAACCCTTGCGTAGGTTATCTAATGAGCGGGCTTACGCCGTAAGCCCCTACAGCAGGATAATTCCCCAAATGTAGGGGCGCAAGGCTTGCGCCCAAAATGTAATATAAACTAGAGCATTCATCTCATCGGGGGGCGTGAGCAAGGCACGGCAATAAGTCTTAGCCATTTTCTATCCTCCTTTCTGCTCAATCGAAGTCACCTAGGTTTAGTAATTCAGAGACTTGATAATACCTGGTGCCCCCCTTGGTTTTTCTCAACAAGCTGCAAGCTTAGCGCTGCCGCGCATAGCGTCCAATTATTTCGGTGGAAGCTAATATATGACCTTTCTTCGCCGCCTCCACCTGCCCTTTGGTTGCTCCTGGTTCCAAATCTAGCTGCCGATTTAGGGCATAAAGTTTGAAGAAATACCGATGTGTGCCCCTAGGAGGACAGGGGCCACCATAACCCAGCTTACCAAAATCAGTTCTTCCATGTACTCCCCCACCTGATAACTTTGGCTCACTGGGGACGTTTTCCGGTAGCTGGCGAGTCTCTGCTGGTAGATTATAGAGAACCCAGTGGACAAAGGTTCGTCCTGGCGCATCGGGATCATCACAGATCAGGGCAAAGCTTTGGGTGTCGGCTGGGGGATCACTCCAGCTAAGGGGTGGGGAAATGTCTTGACTGTCGCAGGTGTATTTGGCAGGAATCAAGCCATTAGCTACAAAGGCAGTACTCTCCAGTTTCATGGTGCTGATTGGTGTTTGGGATTGAGTAATAGTTGAATTCTTGTTATTTGTACAACCGATGAGCGGTAAGCCTGCTAACCAGATTATACTGGTACTTCGCTTCAGAAAAATTCTACGTCCTAACATGACTCTTCCAAGTAATCCATTAGTTTAGTCTCCCATAGTTTTTAATTAATTCATTTCCCTATTTTGGCACTCACAAACTCTAATTCTTGATTTAGGTTCTCCAATAGAGTGTTTAATAATTGCAGCTGATGATGGGTTATTGTCGGCTCTAATGGTTCTTTAGTGACTTGAAAACTAATCACTTTCTCTGTCTTTTCCTCGTATTGGCGAAGGGTAGAGAAAGCTTCATTACTGAAACGAGTTAGATAGTCTTCAGCAGCATCAGCATAAGCTTGTGAAACTTGATGATTTTGAGCAGAGGTTGTTGATGATTCTGACTCCTCTGACTTTTTTGTAGCTTTATTGAGGATATAGCTGGCACCCCCAAGCACTACTGCTCCCACGGGACCGCCTAAAACCCAACCCAACCCAGTTGGAATTGCCACTGAAGCAATATCACTATCGCTGGATTTATTCTCAGTTTTTGGTGGCTCAGGTAGAGATACTTCTGGAGCGTCAGGAAAGGAAATTAATAGCTCGCCAGGATGATCTTTCTCGAAGAATTCACAGCCTTTATTCACCCATCCCCCAATTGCCTGTTGATGCTCTAAAACGGCTGGCTTGAATTGTTCAGTTTCCCAAATATTAAATATGCCTTGCTGCAAAGCAATAGCTACTTCAGCTTGATAGCGAGATAAAAGTTTTGGCAGGTACAGCCAACCCTGGAAGTCAGAAACGCTCCTTTCGAAACCTTGTTTAATTAGTTTCTCTGCCTTTTGTTTAATCTCAATCTTAGCCTGCTGCTTCTGTTTTTCTGCTTCTATTTCAGCGGCGATCGCTTGCGCCTTTGCGTTCCCTGCTTGCTTAACCTTATTAGCAACTGCCAGCACCCGGGGAAAACGGATAGCCAGCTTTTCCTTTTGAGCAGCTACAATACTTTGTAGAGCCGATTCAAACCCAGCCAGTCCAGTTGTATGTGCGGCTGAAGTATCTCCTTTCAGTCTGGCTCTTAAAGCAGGTAAGGCATCAACCCGGTACAAATTACTGATACCAGGGGGCAATTCAGCTCGAAAACTTTCTGCTACAAAACGCAGACGATGGTGAACTTCTTTTTGGTCTTCAGGCTCTAATAAATTCAGGAAATTAACGACAAAAACAACCGTTTCAATGCCCCTGTCAAGTAGCCAATCCCTCAGGTTTTCTCGCTCACCCAAAGTCATTAGCTTGCGAGCATCTAGCACCTGCACTACCAAATCGGCTGTTAGCAGTTGGTCGCGAACCAAAGCATCCTGTGCTTCTCTGTCATTAGTTCCGGGCAAATCGAGAAATTCTACCCCCGTTTTTAGGAAGGGATGGGGACAGTAAACCTCCACAGAGGTAACATCATTACGCATACATCTTTGGTCGTCAAGAATTGCATAGCGTTTCAAAACCTGAGTACCATCTTCACTAATTTCTGTGCCATCGGTAAGGGTGATTCGACTGCGTAATTCATCCCCATAGCGAACATGAATCGCTGCCCCTGTGGTGGGAATCAAATCTATCGGTAGGGTGCGCTTCCCTAGTACAGCATTGAGCAAGGTTGACTTGCCGTAATTAAAAGGACCAAAAACAGCAATGCGAAAAATAGGATTCTCGAAATAATCGCAGATAGCAATTACATCTTTTCTTAGTTGCTCCTCCTGCTCAAAATCAAGCATGCCAAGGGCAGCTCTGAGATAATTTATGAGATCCTGAAAAACTTCTTGCTGTTCCATAGTACTATCCCTCGTCATACCAAGTTGCGTTATAGAGGAAATTACAAGTCAAAATATTTCACAAGCAATAGACAATTTCGCTTATTGGAAGTTCGCGTATAATTCACCCGAGTAACTAGATTTTGTATAATGGAAAGACCGCGTCCTCCTTCTTGGCATAGTCGATTTTCCTTAAGCTCTCTAAGTTCTCTAAGCTTTGCCTCTAAATCAAAGGGCTGTCCATAATCCCAAATCCTCATCTCTAAGCGTTCATTAAACACCATTATTGCGATTTCAATAGGAGTTTCCAAGGGCAGACCTTTGTGAGCATGGCGGACAACATTAGTAAAGCCTTCGGCTAGAGCTAATTGGCACTGCAACCAAACTTTTTGGGGAATTGATAGATGCTCCAACTGCTCGTACCATTTTAAAACCTGGTCTAAAGCTATCAGCTCTGTATTGACTTGAAGACGGATTGTTTGGAGGGGAGTGTCACAGTGCTTTTGTTGATGGCGTTTGTATTTAAGCCATTTCAAGGGGTTGAAAAAATCAATTAACCGCTCTACAATATTAGATTTTTGGAGTTCTTGTGACTGAGCAAGACCTTGTTGCTCGTAATTTTTCATAATCGATAGACAATTTTGATGCTTGGGAGTGCGCGTATTTAGCGCATCTGCTATAAGCGAGCTTATTTTTATCCCTCTCCCGGTTTCAGAAAGTTCATCTATGTTCTTGGGCATATTGGCTTTCCTTATTTTATGATGTTAGGTGTATCAGGACTTACATCTCAATCTCTGGATTTTCATTTAACAAAAGCGCTTTAATTTTAATTATGCCTGGCTACAAAGACTCCTATTTCTTTAGTGATAGCTTAAGCAGTCAGCAATATTACTACAGATTACCTCAACAGTAACATATCTGGCTACTCACTTAAGCTAGCGAAAAGTTTATTGAGAATTGTTAAACTCGCTTGGCGCAAGGGTTTTAATCAGGACTTACCCATTGACAACTTGACCAAAATGTTTATAGGAGGGGGACAAGGCAATACTGCTCGAATAAGCTCTAATTCCCTCTCTGCCCTGCTCAAGAGCTCCCCTGCTCAAGAGCTTGTCTCAACTGCGCAGCAGCGTCGCGCTGCGTAGCAGGGACGCGGTGCGACAGCAGGGACAAAGCCTAGCTAGACTACTGACAACTTTTCTTAACCGAGCAGTATTGCATCAACTCCCATCTGGTTCATAGTTTGCACGTGAGATGCGGCATCAAACTTATTTAGCCAAGATAGGGGATAGGCTTGGATGACTTGCTTGGCACCTTCTTGGTAGAGGCGATCGGAGTATTTGTTGACCACCGCTTCACCTTTAATGGTCAGCTCTGGAGAAGGGGCAAAGCTCTTAAAAGCAGGTTCGAGATACTCCTCCCACATATCCGGTGGCTCGTAGACGTGGGAATCTGCATCTATGATTTTATATCCATTCAGCATAGGTCGAGTGATTTTGGATTTAATATTAATTATTGCTGAAATTGTTCGCTACAATCGATAACAACCATCCCTTGAGCAATAAGGGTGACTGTCAAAGTTGAAATATTTTGATTAAAGTTTTATTTAGTTGTAGAGTTTGATTAGTTCCTAATTTACCAATGCGTCTAGTGATAAGGCGACGTTCAATAGTGACAATTCTCGATACTCTAACTTTAGAAGCAACTTTTAGACCAGTACCGGAAAATTCTGGCTCTTTTGAATCGAGGAAAAATTCGTCTGGGCGAAGATTGGTGAGGTTTTGTGAGGAAATAAAACAAACAGTGACATCATTACCTGCACTTTCTACCCATAACACTACCACAGGACGTAGCTTAGTTTGACTTAGATCGGTAAAGGGGAAAGGAACTAAGACAATATCTCCTTTAGCAAGTGACACTAGACAGATTCTCCATCTTCGAGGGTATAAATATCGGGTTCATCTTCTAAAAAGCTAAAAGAACCACTTTTTTGCGCTAGTTTCATCAAATCTTGCGTTGAAGGTTCTAATATGTCGAAAAATAACTTTTCTTCTAATAAGTTTCGTTCTTCTTTAGAAAGAGAGAAGATAATTTGGATTAAAATATCAACCAATTGGGTATTCATCTTTTTGGCGTTGCTTAATGCTCTTGCTTGAAGTTCTCAGACCAACCTGACGGTATGGTCTTAGATTCTGAGTACAAGACAAGTACAATTATCCTGTACCTCGATTCCCTATTGCTAAATAACAACAACTGTACGTATCTAGCGGGATTACCAGACTCACCAGCCTCTTGCCCGTGATGATTTCCCTCTCATTCGAGAAGAACCTGTTAATTCAGATTTGGTCGTAACTTTCGGGCTGACCACCCGTAGGGTATTATATCACCATCTAAAGATCCAGGGCGAAAGCCCCGCGTCTTTAGAGCGTGGTGAGCTTACATCCACATCGGGAATGGATTGAGGAGCTCCTCTGGGGTTGGTTCTTTAAGCCAGCCCAATTGCACTGGAACCTCATAAAGCCGTCCCGATCCCAATCGCTTCCAGAAGTGGCCCAGTCCTGGAACCAGAACCCTTCCTTTGGATGAGGATGACCTCCATCGGATGCTCGACAGCTTGACGGAAGTGTAGCTGACTCCAACGCTGAATCTCTACCTTGTCCCAAGTCGGGTCATCGACTTCTATCGACTCAATAGGAATGCCCCAAGTCGTCGGGTCACTGAGTTTAAATTTGGCTCCATGCTTTTTGGGTCGTCCATGGCCGTCATAGGGAGGCGGCTCTCCCCACAAGCAGCGATTGGGTCGCAGGCGCATCACTTTATCTGCCTCAATGTCCTCTGTCTGCTTGACGAAGCTAGCGCAGCCATACTCACTATCCCAGAAGCTCAAGGGTCGCCCTTTTAGTTGAAGGCACACTTGTCTGAGTTGGAAGGCAGCTTTGGTGATTGGACTTTCAAAGCTGGTGATTCTTTCGTGGCGCAGAGGCAATGCCCAGCTTCCCTCCGCTTCAGGAATCCAAGCTATGGTGCTGTAACCATGCCCCAAAGTAACCGGGTTCCCAGAGATGACCTTGGCTCCGTGTTCAAAGGTTCGGTCTTTGAGAGTTTCCGCTTCTATTCTTGGCCAAGGCGTATGGTCCCCCGCCAAAATTACTCTGGACTCTTGGGGAACTTGTTTGATGTAGAGTTTCATCAACTTGTTTCGCTGGGGTCGGCAGTCTTCAAGTGCTTCGTACAGGCTGGACCATCGACGGCGAAAAACCGGTGAAAGGGATAATTCAGCAAAGGAATAAACACTGCGGTTCAGCAGCACGGCATCCATTAACTCAAAGGTGGCATCCTTGGCTTTTCCTAACAGCTCGTAGGCCTCTTGACGAAATTGTTTGATTCTCTCGAACATATTGATAGATCAGAAGAGTTTGGAGTCTTCTGATCATCTACCAAAGAGCGGTCTGTGCCAATTACAGTCCGCCCTTCAATCACAACTGGAATTTAGACAATGACATTGCCGTCGTGGGATAGCGCTGCCTCCCGCACTCGCGTAGCGAGCCCGCCGTCTTGGGGTAGCGCGAGAATGGGGCAGGCTTGACTAATTAATCAACTCTATCGAAGCACCTAGGTTTAGAAAAAGCCTGCCCCATTTCTCCGCCTGTTGGGGTAGTGATCGCCTGTTGGGGTAGCGTGAGAATGGGGCAGGCTTCACCAATTGATCAACTCTATCGAAGCACCTAGAACACCGATTCAGTAATCGAAAACTAGAACTGGTGTACTCAAGAGAGAGAGTAGCCCATGGAGAGAGAAGGAGATTAATTCGCGAGTAGCAATCGCGGATTTTGGCGTTTTGAGGGGTGAGCGAAAAAATTCTTTATCCTCAAGTCTCATCGATTAGAGACAACACTCCCCCATTATAATTATAGCTCTCTAGTTGACAGTTTGACCACCGGATTAAATGAAGAAATATTACAAAAGCGGCGTTTTTGCTCTTTTGCCATGTTAATATAGTAGTAGTGGGAGAGTATGCTATTTTTCGTACTCTGGTTCTACACATTTCAAAATACAGGCGAGCGAGTGTAGTATCAGAAGATTATACATTTCGAGTATACCGTGATCGCGCTTCTCAAACAAATGACTGAATATTTATACTTAAATGGCTACTTGCTCTTTTGGCTTGTCCCAAATCCTTGCCAGGACATGAAGATTATGGACAACCGCCGTGGGACGCAGGTCAAATAAGTTCTTGCGCGTTCCGATGTAACAAGCGGGAGTCCCCTTGCCAGCGACCGATGTGGGATAAACTATGCTCGACAGCTACTCTTTCTCTTAACTTAGCCCGCCCCGCTGGTGTTAATTGGCGCTCCCGGAGTGAGGCGATGAACTTCTCATCAGGATGAATCGAGACGCTACGTCCTTTCTTACTACTGGTCACTGAAGCAGAGAGCGACATTGGCCGGGGTGATGCCCACAGCCCGCACCAGTCCCTGGTCTAAGTCCCGCAGCACATGGCGTTTATAACCATCAATCCGTCGCGTGCGGTTCTTACGCCCATGTCTCATCTGCTCATCTTCCAAGGAGATGCGTTGGTCTTTGGCTACGCCTCGTCTGATTTTGACTTCTCCGTGAGAGGAGACTTCCACATCTTGGGACTCCACTTGTTGAGCGGCTCCTAAACTGGAACGCACCACGGGATGGTCTTGGACTTGGGGTAGTGATAGCTTGTTAGAGTAGCGATCGCCTGTTGAGATAGCGATTTAGTCTAAACTCCAGATCTAATTTGGCTTGACAAATTACTCTTTGTATGTATCGACTACCAAAGGGCGATCGCTCTCTAAATAAATAGCGATCGCTAACTCCAGCCGCCGTAATTGCTGACTATTTCGGGGATTTACCCGACCCACGAATTGACCGAACCAAACGACATAAATTAATCGGGCATGGTTCAATCTGCCAAGTGGCAGGGTAACACGGTTGAGTGTCAGTGGAACTGCGTTATGTTTGCCTAATGGCTACTATCAAACCCACATTCCGCACTTCAAGGTGTAGCATAAGCTAGCACAAAAAGCGATCGCTATCTCATCAAGATCATTGAGTAAAAATACTCAGGCTTTTGCTCAGAGGAAGATTTGACTAATCAATCAACACAAAAGAGGTAAAATAACAATAATTGTCCTCAATAAATTTCAGTTAAATCAATGACTTTATTGACTGACATTCAAGTTGAAACGATAAACCACCTAGGATTGATAGCAGGAATTATTGATGAAATAGGAATAGTGGATATTATCAATAATGAAATTGGAATCGACCTCTGAGAATTTGTAACGCCGGGACAAGTTGTCAAAGCTATCATTTTGAATGGATTAGGATTTGTCTCAAGACCTTTGTATCTATTTCCGCAGTTATTTGAAGATAAAGCCACAGAACATCTTATAGGGAAAGGGGTAGAAGCAAAGTATTTGAATGATGATAAAATTGGTAGACTAATGGATGACATGTATGGGATTAACTTATCTAATTTATTTTTATTAATCGCTCTAGCTGCCCGAAAAAAATATGAAATTGCTCCAGAGTTTTCTCACTTAGATGCTAGTTCTTTTTCTCTTCATGGCAAATATGAAATAGAAGATAAGCCCGACTCAATCCTAACATTAATTTCCCCTGAAGAAGGACAAGACTTGAAACCATTGCCCATTAAAATTACTCACGGTTATTCTCGTGACCATAGACCATATTTGAAGCAATTTATCATAAACCTAATAGTTAGTGGGGATGGGGATGTTCCCTTATTCATTAGAATAGCAGATGGCAACGAACACGAAGTGCGACGAAGTCTAAACGATAAGGCAGCTTTTGGTCAAATCGTAAAAGATTATAAGTCTCGGGTGGATTTTGACACGATGATAGTAAGTGATAGTGCCTTATACAGTAAGAATAACTTAACATTAATGAAGGGAATTGAATGGTTATGCCGTGTACCCTTATCCATTAAAGAAGCGAAAAACCTAGTCAGTGTACTCTCATCAGATGAATTAAATCCCAGTGAAATCCCAGGATACTCCTGGGTGGAAGTGAAAGTTATTTGAGGGTCAGACTGGATTAAAAAATCAGTTAGGCAAACTCACTAAACGCCCGACATTACGCTGGATATTTCAATGTTTTCAGGGGATTGATTCATTTGGTGTTCATCAATGGGGTTAAACAAATTGTTAACCTAACTGATGAGCGAAAGTTTACGCTAAGTTTTTTCCCAAAACCTTGTCAAAAATATTATATAAGAGCCGGTTAAATTATGATCTTTTTTGACCCAAAAATTTACTTAATATAGTCAAGCTTATACCTCATGAAGAAGTGAGGAGTCATGATTTTTTAGTCTCAATAAGTAGCGATTAATGACATTAAGTAGATAATGGGAGAAAAAGTTCGCGTCGACCGGCAGCTCACTCTTAGTTAACTGAGTATTTTTACTTAATTGTTTTGGT
>JBFRWF010000118.1:0-21764 GCA_051439465.1 Xenococcaceae cyanobacterium
ATCATATCTCACGACACCAACTGTTTGAGCCGACGAAAACCCTCGAGGCGTTGCACAATGCGACTTCCAAGCGGAAAGTGAAACAAACTGCTTCCATGCCAGTAGTTCCCTCAAACAGAGTTACGAATCATGGGAAGTCACCGATGTCCCAAAACTGTTAATCTGTTAACTTTTTAGCAGGTTTTATCAGGTTTTTAGAAGGTGTCAAACCAGACGGGCAGAATTTGCCTGTAAGATTCCAGATGATGTACTTATAAAGGTAATAACAGCTCTCACCAGATTACTCACTGAAGCCTAAGAAGGTGTTTGAAAAGTCCCCTTACTCCCAGGGATGGGCGTAGGTGTAGGCGTAGGCGAAGCCTAACCAATTAAAAATGCTTCCTCAATTCTACCGAACTTGTCTTCAAAACACCACATTGAGCCTGATGGCGTAACAGATGATCGCAGAGTACTAGAGCAACCATGGCTTCTACCATAGGCACAGCTCTTGGTAAAACGCAAGGGTCATGCCGTCCTTTAGCTGCTAGGATGGTTTCTTCACCCGTGGGAGTCACTGTACGCTGTTCTTTGCCGATGGTAGCAGTAGGTTTAAAAGCTACTCGTAAAATAATATTTTCTCCGTTGGCAATACCCCCCTGTACTCCGCCAGAGCGATTGGTAAAGGTACGAATCTCTCCCTTTTCATCAGTGTAGAATTCGTCGTTATGCTCACTTCCACTCAGCAGGGTACCAGCAAAACCAGAGCCAATTTCAAAGCCTTTACTTGCTGGTAAAGACATCACCCCTTTGGCTAGGTCGGCTTCTAATTTATCAAACACTGGTTCTCCCAAGCCTTTAGGCACATTGCGAGCAACACATTCCACCACACCGCCGAGAGAATCTTTGTTTCGCCGAGTCAGGTCAATTAGTTCTATCATCCGTTCTGCACATTCAGCATCAGGACAGCGGACAATATTACTTTCTACTTGCTCTAGGGTGAGTGTATTCGGGTCAACGATTGCTTCTAGGTCTTTAATGCGCTTGACATAGCCAATGATTTCTACTCCGGCAACTTGTTTGAGAATTTTTTTGGCGATCGCTCCCGCCGCTACTCGCCCAATAGTCTCCCGGGCTGAAGATCTTCCCCCACCCTGCCAGTTGCGAATGCCGTATTTAGCGTCATAGGTAGCATCAGCATGGGAAGGGCGATACTTGTAAGCCATCTCATTATAGTCCTGAGAACGGGCATCCTTGTTACGCACGAGAATAGCAATCGGCGTTCCCAGGGTTTTTCCCTCAAATACCCCGGAGATAATTTCACAAGTGTCCATTTCTCGACGAGGGGTAGTAATTTTGCTTTGTCCAGGGCGTCTGCGATCTAAGTCTACCTGAATTTCCTCAGAAGAAATTTCTACTTGCGGGGGACACCCATCAATTACAACTCCCACACCGCCACCGTGAGATTCCCCAAAGGTTGTAATCCGAAATAAATGCCCGAAAGTATTTCCCATGATTGTGCGCTTCCCACTGCTGAGATTTGTATTGCTATGTTTTGCTTGACATCTCCCCCGATTGAAATAGGAGGGATTTATCGCTGAAGTTGCTACGGGGACTAAAAGTCCCACTGAGCAACGCTTACGATATGATTTGCTCAAATTTTTGAACAAAGAATATCGTTTCGGTAGTTTGACTTCAGTCGTCAAGCTGGCTCACTCTGCCGAGCTTTTAGCTCCCTAATCACGGCTTGGCGAATGTCTTCCTTTTCTATAATAGACTCTTCACCTAGAGCTTCCCGTGTGAGGAAACCTAGATTCTGTTCCTTGCCAGTGACCAAGAAATCATTAATCGCAACTCCATAAACTAGATCGAGTTTTAGTGGTTGACCCTGAATCAGCCAGGAGCCAGTCTCTTTTTCTTGCTCGACATTTGCGGTCTGCAAATAACCTCCAGTCCCGCGATTCTTCTGCCCCACATCTAACACTTTTTTCAACATGTCACCCTGCATTTGGACAGAGAGTACCTTACCACCGAATGGGAGAACGCGAATCACATCATATTCAGTGATCTCCCCGGCTGGAAGGCGATCGTCAATCCGAATAGACCCACTGTTGAAGACCGCTAAATCTGCATCACCAACTTCCCGCAGCATAGCCTCAGCAATTAACTTCGTCAGATTTGTGGAGTAATTGCGGACACTCGATTCCAGACCGTCGAGGGGTTCAGTTGTGGTAGCGATTACCTCTGTCGGCTCGAAGCCATTCTCCCGGAATGCTTGAAACCCCTGCTCTACCCATTCCTGTACAACCTTGGCTGTGCGGGGTTCTTCGGATATCGCCTCCGTAATCGGCTGGAGGCGGGACTCAATTTCCAGACAGCGGTTGGCTGTGTTGTAGTGCAGGTCGTGGATATAAACAGTACGAGCATTAGCATCTGCCTTGAAAATCGGCGTGCCGTTTTCCTGACATTGAGCAGATTGAGCTGGCTTACTCACAATCCGCCACTGCTGGATATTTTCGTGCTCATGTCCGCCTAGAATCAAGTCAATCTCTGGCACCTCCGCTGCTAGTTGCTGATCCTCCGCCAGTGACAGATGGGTCACTGCTACCAAAATATCAACCTGACCCTGGAGCTCCTTTACCTCTTCACGAGCCGAATCAATCGGGTTCTTATATTTTACATAATCCGCAGGGTTGCTTTCCAGGGTCACGCCAATTAAACCAACGCGGACTACTGCCCCTTGCTCATCTTCAACCCTCAAAATGATCGACGAGGGTACTCCCGCGAAAGCTTCGCCAGTTTTTGCATTCAACACATTGCTGGAGAACCACTGAAAGCGTGATTCCTGGAGGCGTTGTAGAAATTGGTCTTTGGGTAAGTCAAACTCGTGATTACCAAAAGTGGCGTAGTCAAAGCCGAGGGCATTCATCACCGCTACCATTTGCCTGCCTGCTAAACGCTGTCCATTTACTTTGGCAGTACCTAGGGCTGAAGGACTGAAAGCATCTCCCGCCAGAATCGTGTAGGTGTTGGAATTATGAGCCAAAAGATCTTGCCGTAGAGTCGCTACCCGAGCCAGACCTCCCCGTTTTCCCCCTTCTACGGCTGTGATTTCGTAGATGTCATTCAAATGCACCAAGGTGATATCAACAACCTTATCGGTGGATGCTCTGCAACTACTGAGGGCTAATACAATACTCAGGGTCAATCCCAGTAGTGCCAAGCTCCACCCCTTCCATCTCTGCTTCATCCTCTGCAAATCTATTATTGACATATCTCACATTCGACTTATCGATTACAATGAAATTTCCTCAACTTAAATTGGCAAATCGAGGCTGGGCGATCGCGGCTTTTGTTTACTCTGCAATTCTTCTGACTATCTTTGTGCTTGCTTATACAGGCAAGCTACCTCCTCAGTTATCCAATATTCCTTTTTACGATACCCTGGGTCATTTTATTCTCTATGGCATTGCCACTTATTTAGGTCATCGAGTCCTGAAACGACGCCGGATAAATCTCTTGGGTTACGCAATTCCTTTGTGGCCCCTACTGTTTGCGATTTTTACAGTCTTAGAAGAAGGTTTACAGTCTTTCTCTCCCAATCGAACCTTCAGTTGGACAGATATGATTGCTAGTATGCTTGGTCTGCTATTTGGCTACTGGCTATCAGAACGAAGGTAAAGAAAGATGAACCCTTTGCGAATAATCATACTACTGCTGCTGACTTTTACAGCTGCCTGTAGCTCAAACAATGTTTCCGTTGAAACTCCAACCCCCCAATCAGCAAATCAATCTGCTGAAACTTCTACTCAACCCAAACAGCAGTCTTCTGCTGTAGCGCAAAAAAATCTCATCCGAACCGAAACCTCAACCCCCCAAGCAATTCGCATCACCCTTGACAGTTTGCCCCAACCCCACGCTACTAGCAGTGCTTCCAAACCGCCTCGTATAGTATCTATCCCAAACAACCCAACCCTACAAGTTCCTGCTGGTTTTCAGGTCAATGTCTTTGCCGAGGGTTTAGACAGTCCCCGCTGGCTAGCACTAACTCCCAGTGGCGATATTCTAGTCACTGAAACCAGGGCAAACCGAATTCGCCTGCTGCGTGACACCAACGGCGATGGCGTTGCCGATATTCGCAAAACTTTCGCCCGACGACAGAATGGACTGGATATTCCCTTTGGTATGGCTTTCAGCGACAACTACTTCTTCCTAGGCAATCACAATGCTGTTCGCAGGTATCCCTACACTCAGGGACAAGAACAAATCACTGGAAGGGGTGAAAAAATCGCTGACCTCCCTGGCGGTGGCTATCGACAGCACTGGACGCGCAACGCGATCATCTCACCGGATGGACAAAAACTTTATGTTTCCATTGGATCCCGTTCCAATGTCGATTCCGAACCCCTCCCAAGAGCATCAGTGCAGGTAATGAACCTGGACGGTTCCAATCAGCAGACCTTTGCCTATGGTTTGCGCAACCCAGTTGGTCTTGATTTTCACCCCACCACGGGCGAACTCTACACCACCGTCAACGAACGGGATAAGCTAGGGGATGACCTGGTGCCTGACTACCTAACTCGCATTCGTCAAGGGGAATTTTACGGCTGGCCCTATGCTTACCTGAAACCTAATTTGCTCGATCCGCGTCAAGTGCGCAATGGAAAAAGTAGAAATCCGGAACTGGCTGCCCAAACTAAGACCCCTGATGTTCTTTTCCAGTCTCACTCAGCGGCTTTGGGACTTCAATTTTATGACGGACAGACCTTTCCGGAAAAATATCACAATGGGGCATTTGTCGCTTTTCGGGGTTCCTGGAACCGCAACCGAGGCACTGGCTACAAAGTTGTCTTTGTTCCCTTTGGCGACAATGGACGCCCTCAGGGATACTATGAAGACTTTCTCACTGGCTTCTTGATTGACCCTTCTGGGCCAACTACTTGGGGACGTCCTGTGGGTTTGCTGGTATTGCCGGACGGCAGCTTACTGGTGACTGAAGAAGCCAATGGTCGGATTTATCGGATTGAGTCTGTTGCTCCTTAAATCTATTTTATTGGTTTTGAGACTTGAACTAATCACTACTTTCTCGTTGTACAGATTCAATGAGCGATCGCACCTCCTCAGTTCCCTCGGAAGGCTCGAAGCGCAAGGGAAACTTACCACGCGCCAGCATCCGCAATCCTAGTGGGGTAAGACTGAGCAAGCCGCGCAGATCCCGAAAATAATTACCTACAACAAAAAGAGCAAACTTACTCTCGTCAATCCAACCGCCTTTTTTCACTAAATCTACCAACACTTTACGATGGCGGATCGAGCGGCTCGCTGAGGCATCCTTGCGCTCAAGAATTTGCTGTTTAATTTTGCTGATTTGATCCATCGGAGCAACTTCCATGGGACAAACTGCATTACACATATAACAGCGGGTGCAGCCCCAGACTCCTTGAGTTCCCTGGTTGTATTTCTCCAAGCGGGCTTCAGTGTCGTCATCGCGGGAGTCTACCACCATCCGCTGTGCCTTAGCTAAGGCGTGGGGACCGACAAATTCTGGATTTACCTCACGGGCATTGCATTCTGAATAACAAGCACCGCACATAATACAGTTACCTGTTTGATCGAGGCGCGATCGCTCTTGGGGAGTCTGTAAAAATTCCCGCTCCGGTATCGCCCTGGAACTGGTACTGACATAAGGATCAACTGCTTCCAGGTTATCCCAGAAACTTTGCATATCCACCACTAAATCCTTAATCACTGGCATATTGCCCATGGGTGCCACTATAATCTCTGGCATTTTAGAGTCAAATCTTTGTTGCTGCCGCGCCAGCTCATTGGCGACATTTTCCTTACAAGCTAAAGCCGAGCGACCATTGATTCTCATCGCGCAGCTACCGCAAATTGTATTGCGGCAATTTTTGCGAAAAGTCAGACTTCCATCCAGTTCCCACTTGATTCGATTCAGACATTCGAGAACTGTATTCCCAGGTTCAACATCCAGGGTATAAGTCTGAACTCTAGGAGCAGTATTGTGCTTCTGTCGAATCACTTTAAAAAGGACTTGCATATTGACAAACTCTTAATTATTCCAACGCTTACAGGTATTCTCATTAATCCAACACAGGAATGAGATTAAAATATGTTCTGGGTAAGAACAAGCAGTTCTGGGTAGGGTTCATGACTCAAGAAGAACAACTGACATAAGTACCTGGATATCAATTCTGTTAACTGTGTTAAGAACTGTGAAGACACTGAATCTCCTTCTGTTCCCCCCTCCCCGTTCTCTGTTCCCTTGTCTCAATAGTTAACTTTAATTTTGTTCTACTACTTAGCGTGTTTACTTCTATCTGTCAATCCTCACAATTGAACGCTGATTTTCCCCCAATGCTTATAGTCTAAGACACCCAGAGGCATAGGTAGAATCCCATTGAAATAAGCGTAAAAGCCTTTAATCGATGGGCTTCTAGCGAGGGAAGATGGGGATACAAGTTGCTTTTATAAGTAGTCGGACATAAATAAATGCTACTATGTAAAGAATTGTAAATCACTGTAAATCCCCCTCTGCATCCGGCCTCCGGCCTCCGGCCTTTCTCAACCAGCAATTTTTATTTCTGTTCAGGTACTTATACCAAATCCGGGTTAAATAACCCCTTTTTTCCGGAAGCAGGGAACAGGGAACAGGGAACTTCGGATCAGGGAACGGGAAACGGGGATGGGGGAGCAGGGAAAGAAAAAGACAGAAACGGGAAATTGATAAAGGGAGTTTTAGACCCGGATTCAGTATTAGTAGATAGGACCTTGTTCTCAGTTCTCAGTTCTGAGTTCTCAGTTGATATTTCCGCAGTCACTGCGATGCTCGACGATGCTCGAAATCGAAGATTTCTGCGCGTCGGATCGCCAGTCACCCTCTCACCAGTCACCCTTAAGTCAGTGCCAAGTCAGTGTCATTCGGCATAGGCAGGTAAAAAATTTTCTTCTCAAATTCATAATTCTTGAAAAAAAACTTGTCAAGGCATATGGATTTAACGTTATATTTTTGATAAGGTCAATTATAGGCAGAAAACTGAATTGACAGTTACGATAAAAATAAAGGAACCTTTGCAGAGTTATGAGTGAAACCGCAACTGCCCCCTTAACAGGAAGAGCACTGCTTCAAAAAGTAAAAGAGCTAGCCCACTTGCCTCGGCGAGAAACAGCAAAACGTTGTGGGTATTACACAATCACTAAAGATAACCAGACGCGCGTCAATTTAACAGATTTTTATGACGCCGTTCTAGCCGCCAAAGGAGTTCCCCTTGAGCCAGGGGGAACAAAAGATGGTCGCGGTCGGGAACCGACCTATCGTGTTAGTGTTCACAAAAACGGTCAAATTGTGATTGGTTCTACCTACACTCAGGCAATGGGATTGAAACCGGGTGATGAGTTTGAAATCAAGTTAGGCTACAAACACATTCACTTGAAACAGATAGATACTGGCGAAGAAACAACCTCGGAAGCTCTAGAGGCCATAGCCGTATAATCCAGTTCCTAGCTAAGACAGTAGCCCTTGCCTATGACCATCTTTAATCCCCAGGCTAACCAGTGGCTAGGTTCACTAGCAGCAGCTAGTTCCCTAGTAAAAGCGATCGCTTTTTTGATTGCTTGGGCTATTGTCTGGTTGCCTGTAGCCATTCTTCTGGCAAGGCGACTGAAGTGGCATCCAGCTAAACCTTTGACGGCAGAGCAAAAACTACCAATACTTGCTTCCCTCTACCTGATTGCTCCCCTGATTGTTTGGGGAGCTGCTGGAGTTGAGGGAGCATCTTTTCAAGATTATGGCTTAGACTGGCAACCAACTATTTTTGTCTCTCTAGCACTGGGACTAGGCTTAGGCATTTGTGGTTTAGTCGTCATCTTCGCTGTTGAGTGGCTGCTGGGGTGGATCCAGTGGCATCCTGAAAATGGTCAGCGTCTCTGGTTAGTTTCCCTGCCACTGCTAGGATTGGGACTGTGGGTGGGAATCACAGAAGAATTGATTTTCCGTGGCTTTTTCATCAACGAATTACAGCAAGATTATTTCATCTGGGTAGCAGCCGGAATTTCCAGCGTCATTTTTGCCCTTTTACACCTGGTTTGGGAGCAAAAAGAAACGATTCCCCAGTTGCCAGGACTGTGGCTGATGGGAATGGTACTGGTAGGAGCGCGATTGGTAGATGGTGGTAGCTTGGGTTTAGCTTGGGGACTACATGCAGGTTGGATTTGGGGCTTATCTTCTCTGGCGGAAGCGAAATTGATGTCCTATACAGGCAAAGGCTCAGTTTGGATGACTGGTTTGGGAGAACAGCCTTTAGCGGGTATCTCAGGCATTCTCTGTTTATTAGGAACTGGCGCTGTCTTGTGGTTGTTCTCTAATCTGGTTATGACGACCCTTTAAAGCTTTTCGGAACAGAACTATCGCCAGTTTTTGCAACACAACCCTGTTAAATACTATAATTTTACAGAAGGGAAAACTACAGTTGGGAAATCCATGAAAGCACTGTTGAATGGCCTTGGGACAGCTCTAGTGTTAGCGATATCATTCAGCACTACAGCTCTAGCTGAAGGAGTTGCTACTGTCACCTCTGCTAATGGAGATGTAGAGGAGTACAAAGTGTACATCGTCAACACAGACAAGACTTTATACGTAAGGTATTCCGAAAATGATATGTTTGTCTTAGATAAGAGCAATTGTCAGCAAGAAAATAAGCTACAGGTTTGTACAGGTGGTGAAGGTAAGCTTGTAGGGTATGGCGTCACTGAGGTTTTATCGTTTGAAGACTTGATTGTCTTTACTAACACAACAACTGAATCCATCAATATACCTGAGTCCCCAGTTACTTTGGCCCCTGATACAGTATTGTTAGAATCTCTCACAATGAAAGGACGCTACATTACTATTATGGGCAACATTGATTCTACTGACCCCTCGGCAATCAGTCAGAAGTCAGTCAATAGCTCTGAGTAGCATTAAGAATTCTGTTGATATTTTGCCCTGAAGGACAGTTTTAATAGCACAATTTAACAAGCAACAATGATCTGGTTAATCACTGCCACTTTCCTATCCATTGTGTTTCTGGCTCACCACGCAACATTCACAATGGCATTAGGGTCTGATTTGCTGGCTCAGCGAGGTGAAAGTCAAATCAGTGAGGAAGAAAGTCGAATAAGTCAGCCAGGTCTACCCAGACCTCCAGCTCTACCCAGACCTGGAGGTCTACCCAGACCTAGAGGTCTACCCAGACCTAGACCTAGCGGTCGGAGTAGACTGAACAGAGAGCGGGTCCATAGCAATCGCATTAACAGAGGCAATATCGATCGGCGTCGTTTCGATAGAACAAACACAAATAGACGAATTAATAGAGACTTTGTTAACCGCAGCCGACTGAACAGAGACCGAGTCAATAGCAATCGCATTAACAGAGGCAATATTGATCGGAGCCGTTTCGATCGAGCCAACATCAGAGGGGGTGATCGAACTAATATCATTAATAGAGGTAATGTTTATGTCAATCGGGGTCCTGTTAACTTTAACGGCAGGAGATATAACCGAATTGGGTATAGAAATGTAAATGTTTACAGAGGTTCATACGTTGACTATCGTGGTTGGCGCACCTATGGGTCTTATTATGGAGTGTACTCTGAGCTAGCTGCATTTGAAGGCTTGGCATTTTTGACGGCTGGTCTATTAATCGGCAGTTATACCGCCGACAATGATACAACTGTGTATGTATACATCATTGAAGAAGAGGGTGTGAACAAGGAGTATAAAGTGGATGAGGATGGCAACATCCTTTCAGTTAGGGTGGTAGATTGAGAGTGCCTAACGGTGAGGGAACAGGGAACTTCGGATCAGGGAACAGGAAATTTTTCAGGCTTCCACTCCGTTATGGAAGAAAGAAACAGTCCGATTTGGCGTGGGAGGATGTCACAACTTAGCAGTAATAATGATGACAGGATTGAGGGGAGTAAAACGAGTGAGTTGTCCCACAGGAACAGAACGAGATATTTGCAGTTGCAATAAACTGTAATTCCAGGAGCGATCGCCCAACCACTCCAAACTACTATTAAGATGTTCTAGAGTTGCCAAAGCTAATACTAAAACGCCACCAGCAGCCAGTTTTTCATTACAGACATCTAAAATCCCTCGCAAGTTACCACCGCTACCGCCGATAAAAATGCGGTTCGGTACTGGTAACTGAAGTAATATATCTGGGGCAGTACCGTGAATTGATATAACATTGGGCACTTGTAAGCGCTGGCAATTCTGTTCAATCAGAGCTGTTCCCATTGCCGTTTTCTCAATCGCATATACCTGAGAAGTGGGACATAGACGGGCAATTTCAAGAGAAACGGAACCCGTGCCAGCACCAATATCCCAAACTATTTGTCTCGGTTGCAGTGCTAATTCTCCCAAAACGACGAGGCGTACTTCACGCTTAGTCATCAGTCCGGGGCGATCGCTGAAACTGAAAAAAGTCTGATCAGGTAATCCTAGTAGGGGCAAAGTATTGAGATCCAGAGGTTTTTCTGCCGATTCGACCTGGCGAAGTAAAATTACCACATTCAAGGGAGCAAAAGTGTGTTCCGACATAGATGCGAGTGATTCAGTCTCTACAGCCGGAAAATAATTAACCCGTTCTCGATCATCTTCCAGATTTTCACAAACCCAGAAATCGTAGCGCATCGGTAAATCTAAAGCCAGATAAAGACGAGCGATCGCACTGGGGTTATTAGTTCCATCTGTAAGTACTGCAATCTTTTCTACTCCCTGTTGCAGTAGCCGAGTCAACTCATCCAAGGAACGTCCGTGAGCGCTAATCATCCGAGCATCCTGCCAGGGAACCTTAATCCGATTGAATGCCAATTGTACCGAACTGAGATGGGGATGAAAACGCAGCTGTTCCCATGGCAATTTCGCCAGCAGCAAGCGTCCTAAGCCAAAAAACAGAGGATCCCCGGTGACTAATACCACAATGCGCTCATCCCCATCCAAGCATCGGCGAATTTCCCCAATTGCCTCCATAAAGTCTCCCAGAACTATGTGTTGAGCGGGATGATGGGGAAAATAACTTAAGTGGCGATCGCTCCCTACCAAGACAGTCCCATTCTCCACTAGCCGCCGCACTCTTTGTGTCAGTCCCGCTGCGCCATCTAAACCAATGCCTACAACCTCTATCATTGCTTTTGTGTCTATCCCACTTTTTTGCATTGCTCCTGTTGAAGCGATAAATTTTTCACTCCCTCACCCCCTCACACTCTCCCAATTTTCTGATAAGTTTAAGGTTGATACCAAATCCGCTTTGATAACCCCCTTTTCAATATTGGGCATTTTCTCCCCCTGCTTCCCCTGCTCCCCCTGCTTTTTCAAAAAGGGGGTAGTTAACCCGGATTTGGTATGAGCGTGCAATCCGGGATCTAGGAACGTAAGATTATGGCGCTAATTCTCCAAAAATACGGTGGAACCTCCGTTGGCTCAGTTGAACGGATTCAAGCAGTTGCCCAGCGGGTGCACAAGACAGTACAAAGGGATAATACTGTGGTGGTGGTAGTTTCCGCGATGGGCAAAACCACTGATAGCTTGGTGAATTTGGCCAAGGAAATCTCCCCCAATCCCAGTCGCCGGGAGATGGATATGCTTCTGTCTACTGGGGAACAAGTCTCCATTGCCCTACTGAGTATGGCGTTGCATGAATTAGGACAACCAGCAATCTCCCTAACTGGCGCACAAGTGGGCATTGTCACAGAAGCCGAACACAGCCGGGCTCGAATTTTGCAAATTAGGACCGAGCGGATTCAGCGCCATCTCAATCAAGGGGAAGTAGTTGTAGTAGCTGGATTCCAAGGTATCAGCAGCAGTGATGACTTAGAAATCACCACTCTGGGGCGTGGGGGTTCAGATACTTCAGCGGTTGCCTTGGCAGCATCATTAAGGGCGAAGCGCTGCGAGATTTATACTGATGTCTCTGGCATTCTCACTACCGATCCTCGTTTGGTACCCGATGCCCAGTTGATGGAGGAAATTACCTGTGATGAAATGCTGGAGTTAGCCAGCTTGGGGGCAAAGGTGCTGCATCCGAGGGCGGTGGAAATTGCCCGGAATTATGGAGTACCGCTGGTGGTGTTATCAAGCTGGAGTGATGCACCGGGTACAAGGGTGATTTCCCCGATGCCTAAGCCTCGTTCTCTGGAAGGATTGGAGATTAGCAGAGCAGTTGACGCGGTGGAATTTGACATGGATCAGGCGAAGGTAGCTTTGTTGCGGGTGCCAGATCGTCCGGGGGTGGCGGCGCGTTTATTTGGTGAGATTGCCCATCAAAATGTGGATGTGGACTTGATTATTCAGTCGATTCACGAAAGGAATACGAACGATATTGCTTTTACGGTGGTTAAGGGGGCTCTCAATCAAGCGGAGGCGGTAGCGGAAGCAATTGCTCCTGCTTTACGCAATCACCCCAAGAATGCGCCAGAAGAGGCAGAGGTGATGGTAGAAAAGCAGATTGCGAAAGTGGCGATCGCCGGGGCGGGAATGATTGGGCGTCCGGGGATTGCCGCGAAGATGTTCCAGACTTTATCAGAGGCGGGAGTGAATATTGAGATGATTTCTACCTCTGAGGTGAAGGTTAGTTGTGTAATTGATAAGGAAGATTGCGATCGCGCTATTGCTGCTCTCTGTCAGGCTTTTGAGATTAATAGTTCTCCGGTGCAACTACCTCATTCAACTCAGGAGTATTCTCGGGCTGCAACCGCCCCCCCAGTGCGCGGTGTTGCCCTTGATTGTAACCAAGCCCGTCTAGCAATTCGCCACGTCCCGGATCGCCCTGGAATGGCAGCGAAAATCTTTGGACTGCTGGCACAGGAAAATATCAGCGTTGATATGATTATTCAGTCCCAACGCTGCCGGGTGATTAATGGTATTCCCACCCGTGATATTGCTTTTACTGTGGCACAAGCTGATGCCGAAGCGGCAAGGATGGCTTTAGAAGGGTTAGCACCAAGTATTGCTTTTAGGGAGATTCTGGTGGATACTGAAATTGCCAAGGTAAGTATAGTGGGAGCTGGCATGGTAGGACAACCAGGGGTTGCGGCTCGGTTTTTTGAGGCATTGGCAAAACAGCGAATCAATATTCAGATGATTGCGACTTCTGAAATTAAAATCAGTTGTGTGGTTGCTCAAGAAGAGGGGGTAACGGCTTTAAAAGCAGTGCATGAAGCCTTTGAGCTTGCTGGTAAGGAAAAAATTCAGGTTCCTGCTTAGTTAAAATCTAACATCAGCTCTTTAATTGGGTAAATAAGATTGATGAATTTAGGAATAGTAGCGGCGATCGCTTATGGAGTTTTAGCCCTGGTAGGCGGGGTGATGGGATATGCTAAAGTCAAGAGCAAAGCCTCTTTGATTTCCGGTAGTATTAGCGGTGTGTTGCTGCTAGTAGCTGGACTGATGCAATTGCAGGGGTTTTCAATGGGTCTGATTTTAGCCCTAGTCGTGACAGCGGCGCTGGTGGTTGTCTTTGCCATCCGGCTGGTGAAAACTCGCAAGTTTATGCCTGCTGGCTTAATGCTTGTGGCTGGGGTGGTGACATTTGGGATCGAGTTTTCTTCCCTACTGGCTTAGAACCCACATTAATCCAAATGTCCCATCCTTCTATCTTTTGGATTCTGCATTATGCAGATCAAATGAAATCCAGTGACCTGTCATGGGCTCTGGAACAGATTGGGCAGCTGGGCGACCCAACCTTGATCGAGCGGTTACAGCCGCTGCTGATGGACACTCGCCCAGGAGGGCTTTACTACGATGCCTTTCGCGCCATCGTTCAATTGGGAGGCACGGCGGCACGGGATGTGCTTCTACCGATGTTGCTCATTAATCCAAATCAGGATCGGAGTCTTTTCCTTCTGTCCTCTGCGGCGGACGGGATTGGGTCTTTGGCAGAGCAGGGGGTTGACTGTGATGTTGCCATTGAGCCGCTGCTGCTCTTGTTGGCAGATGATAGTGAAGTTGAAAACGTTTGGGTAGCTGCCCAGCGGGCGCTTGTGAGGATCGGTGCATCCGCAGTTCCGTTTCTTCTGGAGTTGCTTCATCCTCGGGAGGATTACAAGCTGCAATATCTAGTTTTGAAGGTGTTGGGTGAGATTGGCGATCGCCGAGCCGAAGTCGCACTCATTCACTATCTTGAATGGGCCGCCTCTAACGAGCTCCGCCGCACCGCCCTAGAAAGCCTTGCTAGTATCGGCGGAACAAAGGTTGAAGCGCTGCTAATCGACTCTTTGCAGACACCGGATTCCAAACAAAGGGTAGATGCTATCTGTGCGCTAGCAATGCTCGCGCAGCCTCAAGATCGCCGGCTTTTGGAGTTGCTAGAGAGCGCGTTGCGAGATCGGTCTCTAGGGGCTTGGATCCAACATCGTATTATCAAAGTTCTTGGGCGTTTGGGTCATCCTGATGCCTACCCGTTGATTGTACCATTTGCCGCAGCCGAAAATGAATATCATCTTCGTCAAGCGGCATTTGAAGCTTTGGGACAGTTAGGCGATACCCGAGGATTTGACTTGATCAAAGCTGGCTTGCAGGATCCGATACGGAATGTAGAGAAGGCTGCGATCGTAGCACTGAGACAGCTTGGTGATGCTCGTGGGGCCGAAGCGATTGTGGAGAACATTTGCCAGCGTCAGCGAAGCTATCTTTATGAGGAAGAGAAAATTGCCCTCAGTCAGCTTGGCCTCCCTGTTGTTCCTATGCTGCTTGAACAACTAAAGTCCCCTGACTCTTCCTCGCAGCACATCTTTGCAATGGAATGCTTGGAGCAGATCGCTCAAAACCCAGAGATGGAACCTGCACTCGGAGAGATGCTGCGGCCTGAGATTGAGTTCTTGTTCTGGCTACTTCAAGAAACTCGAATGACTGATTCTCACAGGGGGATGCCTGGTATCGCCATGGCTCTGGTTAGAACAGGTGATGGGCAAGCAATTGATAAGCTGCTGGAGTTCCTGCCCAGGGCTCCGTTTTCCATTAGCCGTGCCCTTGCGCTCCTAGAGGTCAATGTATCCAACAGAAGGGTTGTGCAGCCACTCATTGACCAGCTAAAACATTCAATTATCACCCCGTCATTTGTTGAGATATTCGTTAAGTTTCAAGCGGTCGAGGCCATTCCTGTTTTGATAGAGCAACTTGGCCGAAAGACTGGGCGAGCAATGTGTGGGTTTGCTCAACACCAAGAAGCATGCTGGCAAATCAGAACCCAAGGCGGCGTTTTGCCTGAGAGAACAGGTTGGCATGTGACTCCGATTCGCTGCCAAATACTCGAAGCGCTGACGCAGCTCAGCGGCCAATATGGCCTCTCACTCCTGTTTGAGATTTGGGAGACCCCTGAGCATCCAAGCCGAGGGGCTGCGGGGCAAGGGATGGGATTTTTGGGTAAGTTAGCCTATCCCCGATTGGTGGAATATCTGAATCATGAGGACGAGGTGCTGTGTATTGGCGCTATTCAGGCCTTGGGCAACATGGGGCTGCCTCGGGCGATTCCAGCGTTGGTAAATTGTCTCGACGATGCCAGAACATCGGTTCGCTTGGCTGCGATCGAGTCCCTGCGTTGGATTGGCGATCCGGTTGCAGCTAAAACTGTTGAAATGCAATTGTCCGATCCAGATCCAGGGATTCAAGACATGGTCCGCCTAGCGCTCTGTCGCCTTGCAAGTGATCGGTGGGCAATTGAGCCGGAGTAACACAGGCCGGTAATGACGCTCTTTAGGTATCTTTTTACCACGAAATAGTGACTTTAAAGAAAATTGATGCGGCACTTAGATTGAAGAAAAAATCAACACGAGATAGGGGGAGGAGCTCTGCTTCTCTCCCTATGCAAATGATTATCATTATCATACAACTTCTATCTAACAGTTAGGGAGGCGGAATGTGGGTTAGAAGGTGTTTAAAAAGTCTGTATGTAAATTCCCTATTCCCTGTTCCCTGATCCGAAGTTCCCTACTCCAAGTGCCCCGCCTTAAGCCTCCAACGAAGCGATCGCCACGTTAGGACTCAAGGAAAACACGAGTGTTTTCTTAAGAGCGCCCCACGAACCGCGAATGCGCTAACGCACACGCTCCGCGAACGCGTCCATTATGGATGAAAGAAACACAAGTACTTCTCCCATTCCCCCACTCTCCCCCTCTCCCCCTCGTGTTTCTGGAGAGTTGGTAGCCGTCAATCAAGCCAAAGTTTCTGGACAATATCCCAATCCCCTGGTGAACTGTTTGCGAAAGGCTTCGATATCATTTGAATCTGGAGTTCCATGAGAAACCACGGCAACCTGATAGCGACGCATCACATCAATAGGAGACTGTCCCGTTTCTAGGCTCCAAAACACCATTTGCAGGCGAATTTCTGGTTTGTAGGTAATGCCCAACTCGCTCATAAACGCCCGAAAGTCTCCATGCTGCTGAGGAGTAAGGGGTTGGTTGAATTTAACTTTGACGATCCAACCGTCGATTTGATGAATCACTGTCATGGAACACACAGACAGATAATTCATTGTGTGTAGATACTCTATAACTCGCAAAGTCAGACTAGCATTAGCGAGAAAGTAGAGATAATCCATATTGTGCCTCTTTGCTAACAGTCTCAGGAAGTGCTATACCTCTAGTATTACAAGAAATATAGTGCATTGGCTAGGGTTGAAATACCCGATTTACCATGGGGGACATTACCCAATTTTTGCTTTCAATGACAAATGACTAATGACCAGTTATTGTCTAGCTACGACTATGAACTACCGCCAGAGTTGATTGCTCAAACACCAGCAGTCCCTAGGGATAGTTCCCGTCTCTTGGTAGTGGATTCCCCTACAAGTCACACTCACAGTATTTTCCGCAATTTACCAGATTGGTTGCTACCTGGTGACTTACTGGTTCTCAACAATACCCGTGTGATTCCGGCTCGACTATATGGTCGCAAGTCAACGGGAGCCCCTGTAGAAATATTACTCCTAGAGGAACAGCAAAACAACTGTTGGCTGGCGTTAGTGAAACCGGGCAAGCGTTTCACCCTAGGGGCAGAAATTTTGTTTGACCCCCCACAGGAGGTGGGCAAAGATGGGGGCTTTCTCCTCAGGGCAAAGGTGATTGACAGGCATGAAGCAACGGGGGGGCGTATATTACAGTTTCAGGTTCCTCCGGGTAAGTCTTTTTGGCAGTTGTTGGATCAATTTGGTCAGATACCCCTACCTCCTTATATTACTTCTTTCCAATCTCAACCATCCCAATATCAGACGGTTTATGCCCAGCAATCAGGGGCGGTGGCGGCACCTACGGCGGGATTGCACTTTACGAATGAACTATTGCAACGGTTGGAAGCGCGGGACATTCAACAAGCTTATGTGACGCTGCACGTTGGAGTTGGCACGTTTCGCCCAGTAGAGGTAGAGGATGTAACCAAACACACCATGCATCAGGAGTGGGTAGAGGTTCCCAAAACGACAGTGGAAAAAATTGAAGAAACGAAAGCAAGGGGAGGGCGGATTATTGCGGTGGGGACAACGGTGGTGCGGGCGTTGGAAGCAGCGGCAAAAAAGGCACGAGGATGTGAGGGGCGTTTGGTACCTTTTCGTGGTAAGACGGATTTGTTTATTTATCCGGGCTATTGCTGGCGGGTGGTGGATGGCTTGATTACCAATTTCCATTTACCCCGTTCTAGTTTGTTGATGTTGGTGAGTGCGTTGGTAGGGCGTAGGCGTTTGTTGGTTTTGTATCAAGAAGCGATCGCTCAGGGATATCGATTTTATTCTTTTGGTGATGCCATGTTAATTTTGTCCACAGCTAAGTAGCTCTCTTTATCGCCAGTATTTTGGTGTGTCCTAAATGTTTATGCGATCGCGGCTTAGAAGACCAAGTAAAGATTAAGCCAACTGTCTGCCTCAGGCAATGCAAAAAGGATCCCAATCTCGTAATGATGCCTGACAAAGCTCCCTACAGCAATGTGCAACCAAGGCAAATTCCAGCGCTAATCGAAAATAGTTTACGGCTTCCCACCTCTTAAAAACCAGCCAAATGTAGCTGCAACGGTAGCAGAAATCACAATCAAGGCAATTTGTCGCCAGTTCTTGAGTTCGCCTACTCTTTCAGCTTGATCAGGGATTTTGTTGAGGAAGGATTGAAAAGTTTCAAGGCGACTTTCAATCCCCTTTAATCTTTCATCTGTCTTGGCGATGTAAACATCAAACTTTTTATCTAGTGCGTCTATCCGCTTATCCAGGGTGTTGTATTGCTCAGTTAATTTCTTGTCCAGTTGCTCAAATCCATTGTTGATAAATTCTCTGATTTCTATATCTGATGTGGTGGTCATCATGCTATTCTCCAGTTAGGACAGATTTGGCTTCGTTCTCTTTTTTCTATTTTCCTTCTTCTATTTTGGGGATTAGAGCGTTGATTCAGTAATAAAGATTCGGAAGAGTAGGGGCACGGCATCATTAACATTTTGCACTTGATCGAGATATTTATGTCGCCGTGTCCCTACACTCTCAGATTACTAAATCGGTTTTCTAGAGGGTATTTCTCAAATAAATCTTAACATAGCTAGAGTGCTTGGTTTTGGTGGGCTACGGCGGATAGTTAGTTTGTCGGTTAGTTGGATAAGTTATCGCCGCCTAGCCCACCCTACGCAAGAGTATTTATAAAAGAAATCGGCTCTCCTGTATCCTGTATCTATGGTGATAAGCAAAGGTTATCTAATGAGCGGGCGCAAGCCTTGCTACAGCAGGATAATTCCCCAAATGTAGGGGCGCAAGGCTTGCGCCCAAAATGTAATATAAACTATTTATCCCTAGTAGGTAAATCCTCGATATTTCCTTAAAGGACGTTTTTTTGCAGATACTTGGTGATTTGAAGATGACTCTTCTTGAGGTGAATTGTCAATGCTACTTCCGACTTCGTAACTAACCCCTCGATATTGCATTAAAAGACGTTTTTGGGCAGATGTTTGGGGATTTGAAGATGACTCCTCTTTAGGCAAATTGTTAATGCCAATTGAGCTTGAAGTTTCAGAAGATGTTTCAGCTCTTGAATGTAACTGAGATAACGCTTGCTGAGAAGATTGGTCATCAGTAATCTCTCGATATGCGCTGGGTTGTCTAATAAATACTTTGTAATTAGGAGATGACTCTACTTCAAGCAAATTGTCCATCTCAACTGGGATTGAAGTTTCAGAAGATGCTTCAGCTCTTGGAGGTAACTGAGATAACGCTTCCTGAGAAGGTTTGTTATCAGTAGAGCTTCTGGAGTTTAAAGCTGCTTGAACTGGATCGATAGATTTAGCTACTGCTTGAGATGAAAAATAAGTGGACTTTGGTTTCGCACTTTTTCTTGGAAAACTTACAGTTTTCACTGTTAAAATTGCATCTTTTTCCTCACTCCAAACCGTCAGAGCAAGCTGACTTTCTGCAATAAAACTGAAAACCCCAGATTGAAGATATTCTTGGCAAAGATTGATGGCTGCTTGGCGCTCCTTTTTGGGAAAATCTGAAGCTCTAGTAAAAAGTTTATTTGAGCATCTGATTTGAGATGCTTCATGAGCTTTGTCCCTGGAAACACCTTGACTTTCTAGTTGTTGTGTGGTAAGGAAGAGCATGAAAAAACCTTGTAATTGTAGATTTTCAGGATAACGCTGGAAAGTTAAGAGACCTGCCTCCTGCTAGTCAAGATTAATTTTAGTGATAAAAAGCTTAAAAAATCTGTCACATAAATCACATAAGCTGTCACGCTTTTAAATTGCTTGTTGAGACGAGGCAACAGTGCGGTCAGCGTCGACGCTGGAGGCTGGGCGCAACAGGCAACAGGCAACAACATCAAAATATTAAGATTTCTTGATAAAAGGATAAAAAAAACAGCCCAATTTGATTTTTATTAAAAAACTTAAAGATATTTATCATGGATGAAAAAAAGTCACCCTAAATGATATAGGAAAAGTGGCTGCCAACTTAAACCAGGACAATTGTGGGGACTGGTAACTGGTCACTGATCACTCATCACTGTTAACAAAAGACTACTTGAGGTTCATTTGATCAAGTAAGTAGACCATTTGGGTTGCGCACCGGGGCTACTGGCTTCCCGTTTAATCAAACGCCAAGTTTTGCCCTCTGCTTGTCGCTGCAAGTAAATATCAAAGTGGTTGTTCTTTTGAGTCACCTGCTGACGCGGCAGTTTAATTTTTAGGTTGTAGGTTCCCTGAAGATGATAGGCAGGTAATTTGGCAATGAAGAGAGGTTCTAATTCCTTGACATTTATCTTACTTATTTCCAACTCTGGACGTGAAGCTATAAGATGCTGACTGAGACTCTGTTCGGCTTGGCTTAGCTGAAGGGCGATCGCCTTTTTCACCAACTCCCCATCCGGTGCTAGTCCCATTGATGGAGTGGGAGATCCACAAGCAGTTAGCAGCATAATTAAAATAGCTGCCAGAATTCTAAAATACCATCGATTATTCATTTCCTATATTTCCTAAGTTAGTATAACTATGGCAAAAAAGACACTTGGTCTCGAAAAACAGCTCTACAATTATCTCTTATCCGTCTCATTGCGAGAGCCAGAGATTCTGCGGGAACTGCGAGAAGAAACCGCCAGCAATCCCTACGCTCTGATGCAAATTGCTCCAGAACAGGGTCAGTTCATGGCTTTGTTAGTGCAAATGTCCAGTATTGGGTAAGTCTGGGGAGGTTTTAAAAAACGGTAGCAGACAAGATTGATTTGCGGCTGGCACCAGCCTTGGATACCTTAGACGTGCTGTTGGCGGCTGGGCAAGCAGAAACCTTTGACTTTGCCTTCATCGATGCGGATAAAGTTAATTACGATAGTTATTATGAGCGATCGCTCCAACTAGTTCGCCAAGGGGGGCTAATCGCGGTAGATAATGTCCTTTGGGGGGGACGAGTCGCAGATGTTCAAGTTCAGGATACAAATACCCAAGGGATTCGGGCTTTGAACCTTTGCGCGTCAGTCCCTACCCTCAACTTCGTAGAAGCGACGTAGTCTACGCAGTAGGGTAGGGAAGGAAAGCGCGGCGGGCCCAATAAAATGTAGCCCGCCAATTAGTTATACTAGGATCATGTTAACCCGCAGAATCACATTTCGCCTCTATCCGAGCAAATCTCAAGAATTAAAACTTCATCTGTGGCGCAGAATGCACAAGGAACTCTATAATGCTTGCATTTACCACAGAACAGTGGAGTATCAGAGATTCGGACGGTCGGTCAACTATTTTGACCAGCAAAATCTGCTACCTGCTTTTAAGAAAGAATGGTGGGAGTTTAAAGAGCTTGGCTCACACGCTCTACAGGCAACGGTGAAGCGAGTTGACTTTGCTTTCAAAAGGTTTTTCAGTGGTCTAGGGGGCTATCCCAAGTTCAAATCATCTCACTATTATCGTGGATGGACATATCCAGATAAGAGCGGGTGGAAAGTTCACAGTACTGGTGACAATGGTTACTTAGAATTAACCAATCTCGGTCAAATCCAGATGAGGGGCAAAGCCAGAACTTGGGGAATGCCTAAAACTTGTACAATCGTCTGGAAAAATAACAAGTGGTATGCAAGTATCACAGTTGAGTGTCAGCCAGTCAGAGAAACAGGAAAAGGAGCTATAGGGATAGACTTTGGATGTCTAACTGCTGCGGCGTTGAGCGATGGGACTCAGATTGATAATCCCAAGTTCTTAGCTAATGCACACAAGAAAATCCAGAAAGTATCCAAGTCATTAAGACGAAAGCGCAAGCCTCACAAGGGAAAGGTTAAAGCCTCTA
>JBFRWF010000119.1:0-3813 GCA_051439465.1 Xenococcaceae cyanobacterium
CCCGGACTCCCGCGTCGCCCCCCGCTCCCCCTGCTCCCCCTGCTCCCCCTGCTCCCCCTGCTCCCCCTGCTCCCCCTGCTCCCCCTGCTCCCCCTGCTCCCCCTGCTCCTCCTCTAAGCATGTTACCCTATTTTGAACCATGCCCTTGAGGCGTGGAAGACCTTGGTTCCCGGGTTGTTGCCTTTAGCCTCACCCCTCTTAGATATCTTGACAAATAATTACAAGTATAGTACATACTTCTTCCTTTCAATGTTAAGCGCAAGCGCTAAGTCTTCATCTTTCTTGTCATCCTCTTGACATCCTATGCAAAATCGAGTAAAATCCAAGATAATAACCTTAAGATGATCCCAAAGTATAGACCCTTGCCAGCGGGATAAAAAAGGGGTGAAACTTGCCCCTTACATCCTAAGCTGACTTCAACCATCAAAGATACCGCAAAAGGAATAAGACTAAATCACAGACTAAAAAACTACCGCTTCTCACGGGGAAAGTCACGCCCAAGTCAGAATCAACTGACTCTCGTAAGAGAGATTTATCATTGGGTTGCCTGATGAGCCTGGGAATCCTGTAAAGCCGGACAAACCGATTGGTAAACAACTAAGTTTATTTAATTTACCCCGAATGGGAGACGGGGTAACTCGACTCCAGAATCTAAGGGCATAATCTTTGATTTGCCCTTAGAGGTTCAAGTCCGATTACTCCTGACTCAGTTTAATTGCAGGTGAAGACGGGTTAGTTAGGTCAATATAAACAATTTGGCTGGCATTGATATGAGTTGGTAATTCTCGCATCTGGGCTAGTAAGGCTAATTGCTCAGGTAATTGGGATGTAGAAGGGCCAAAATAAACATTTCCCAACTCAGTTTTCAGGATCAGATTCCTGGGATCTTGCAAATCTACCGCGAAAATTTGCACCGTGGAGTGAGTGATCAACTGATAAAGTTCAGGCCAGTAGGGTCGATGTTGCTCCCTGAAGCCAGTCACCTTGAGATTTGGTAATTCAAAGTCTTTATCCTCCCTGCTGTAGAAGCTTTTGGGAACCAAGGTGCCTTGTTCATCTAAAAAACCCACTTCTACTGTCTGAGAGTTAGTCTGAGTTGCCGCTTTTTTTGGTGATAAGGCGATGGCAACAGGGGGTCGTTCTTTTACCTGAATGGTTAGCCTGGGAGGCAGTAATTGACGGGTAACTCTAGCTTCAGCAATGGGAGCGGTTGATTTTAACTGTTGGATCAACTGTTGCGTCTGCAGTTGCAAGATTGATTGGGGGTAAGACAAGGGGATCAGAGCGCGAATCTCATCTTTTGAGAGAAATTGATCGCCTTCAATCTCTATTTGGGATCCTTGGCGGATCACCCAGTTGGGCAGAGTAACCACCCACAATAAGCCTCCAGCCATGGCGCTGACTATAAGCAATCGCCAAATTGCTTGCAAAAATTCAATCCGCCGTCGGCGTTGTAACTCTTGCCGCCGATTTTTCAGCTCTATTGAAGAAATCGATGCAATATTTACCATCTACCACCTCTCATAGAAAAACAGAAACCCACGCGATGGACGCTGTGGTAATATTCAACAAGTAGCCTTGGAAGATTTGAAAAAGGTAAAAAAGCTCAACTTAAATAGACGTGGTTTCCTTGGCCAATGTTTCTCCCAGGTTTGGTACGCTCACTTTTCTTTTCTTCCGGATTCTCAACTGCGACCTTTGTTGTATAGACAAGGGTTAAGATCATTTTAGTAGTCTCCCACCAGCATAAAGTAAGCTTATGGTCATTACAAAACGCAGGCTTGTTCTCAGCACCACTGCAGTCGTCTTAACTACTGTGGCTATAACAGGAGTTCGCCTTCAAAGTCAAGCCTTCTTTCGTGAAAGTCCAAAAGAGCTAGTTGATGAAGTCTGGCAAATCATTGAGCACGACTACGTCGATGCCACGTTCAACCAGGTAGATTGGCGGGCAGTTCGCAACGAGTATCTCGAACGGTCTTATACCAATAAGGAAGAGGCTTACGAGGCTATTCGGGAAATGCTGGAGAAGCTCGAAGATCCCTATACCCGGTTTATGAATCCAGAAGAGTTTCAAAACATGCAAATTGATACTTCTGGAGAATTGACAGGGGTCGGCATCCAGATTGCTAAGGATGAGGAAACAGATAAACTAGTTGTCATTGCCCCGATTGAAGAAACTCCTGCTTTTCAAGCGGGAATTCTAGCCAAGGACATCATTACCAAAATTGACGGTCAAAGTACTGAAGGAATGGATGTCAGTGAAGCCGTCGGGCTAATTCGAGGGAAGCCAGGCAGCAAAGTAACTCTAACAATTCAGCGGGGTGCCGAAGAAGTAGATTACCCAATAATCAGGGCAAGGATTAAAATTCATCCGGTTCGTGCTCGCTCTGAGGTGACTGATATGGGTGAGATTGGTTATATTCGCCTGACTCAGTTCAGTGCCCAGGCTGCCAAGGAAATGCGAGTTGCAATTAAAGATTTGGAAAAGCAAAAGGTTAAAGGCTATATTCTCGATCTGCGTTCTAACCCCGGTGGCTTACTCTACTCAAGCGTTGAAATTGCCCGGATGTGGCTAAATGAGGGGGCGATTGTTTCGACGGTGAATCGGCAAGGAGAAAGAGAACTCCAACGAGCGAATAATCGCGCTTTGACTGATAAACCATTGGTTGTGCTGGTGGATGGTGGCTCAGCTAGTGCTAGTGAAATACTCTCCGGTGCGCTGCAAGATAATGGGCGAGCCATTTTGGTGGGGACTAAGACTTTTGGCAAAGGTTTGGTGCAGTCCGTGCGCGGCTTGGGAGATGGTTCTGGGTTGGCGGTGACAATAGCCAAGTATTTAACGCCTAGCGGTCGGGATATTAATAAGGAAGGAATTGAGCCAGATATTGTTTATGAAATCAAAGAAGAAGAGCGTAAGGCATTGCAGAACGATCGCACTAAAATTGGCACATTAGACGACCCCCAGTTTGTCGAAGCTGTAAAGGTTCTTAGTGAGAAGATTCAAACAAAAAGAGATACTGCAGACGCTCTATAAACGTCAGTGAACAGCGATCAGTGTTTGATAACTGGGTTATCCACTTAAGTTGGAATAGGGGTTGCAAAAGGAATGGGGAATTAGTAATTGCTCCGGAGGTTCCCCATTCCCCATAATCATAATTATCCCCCTTTAAGTTGGTAGTCGAAATAAAAAATACAGATGACACACCTGGACCCTAACTTCAGAAGACAAGTGCAAAGGTTATACCAACTTACCGTTTACAGCAGATGGCTATTTGTGGTTTGTTGTTGGATTAGCCTTGGTTCTCTAGGCATTTGGGGATTGCGTGGGGAAATTTCTCTATGGCTGGAACATTTTACCTGGACAGCAGTGCGCTATGCTCTGGTTTACAATCGACTGCCAAGTTTTTGTCTGGCTTTCTGTATTGGCATAACAGCGGCTGTCCTAATCTGGCAAAGCAACAACATTCTCCGAGGACTCTCACCTAAGCAAAGATACCGTTTAGAGCAACAGGTAAAAAAGATTCGTGCTAAGGGTCCTTCTCACCCTTTGTGGAAGTGGGTTGTTGACACTCCCCCTTTTCCCCTATCCTTTACCCACAACGACTGAAACGGTTTCCTAGAGAGGCTTCTAGCCTTCTAATTTTTGGTCGATTTTCGGCGCTCCGACTCTCTTTTTAGCAATCGCCCCGAATTTATTCCACCGAACCCCTATCTTTGGGGAAATTTACTCTACATCACCCTCTCGACCGAGTCTCCCCCTCTCCCCCTCTCCCCCTCTCCACAAGGGTTTCAAGACTTATGGGTAAGGGATAG
>JBFRWF010000120.1:0-19763 GCA_051439465.1 Xenococcaceae cyanobacterium
CTGCTACGCAGCGCGTCGCTGCTCCGCCGAGCGCTCAAAGGCATCTGCGTTAGCAGCGACGACGTCTAAAGGCTTGCATGCAAAAGGCAAAAGTAGGGAGCAGGGGAGCAGGGGAGCAGGGGGAGCAGGGGGAGCAGGGGGAGAAAATGCCAAATATTGAAAAGGGGGTTATTAAAGCGGATCTGGTATGAGTTAGCTGCGGCAAATAGTAGTTAATCGACCCAATGCTAGAGATGAAATCATGAAAGCGATCGCAGGGGAGATCCGGACGAGTGAGGAAGCGCACATCCCGCAACCATTAGTACTCCCGAGTGCATCCCAATTTGGCAAAAATACTTCGTTGCGATCGCACCCGAGTAGCGACCAGGCGATGACTTGGGTCTATCTAGATACCAGTATTTACAATTGCTCCTTTGATATCATGTCCGGTTACATCGATCCTATAAATGTAGGGTTGGCAATTTCAAAAGCTTTCTTTATTTCCGGAACTTCTCCCATTTCCTCTGGCACATGGTGATAAGCAGAGGTTATCTAATGAGCGGGCGCAAGCCTTGCGCCCCTACAGCAGGATAATTCCCCAAATGTAGGGGCTATTGGATTGCGCCCAAAATGTAATATAAACCAACATTTTACCCCATGATATGATGACCTATTTGCTCACTTGCGATCGGCGGTTGTTCAATCGGTGTCGGGGCTTGGCTCTCAAAACCCTCAATCCCGTTGATTTTATTTTGGAGATGGAAGATGGCAATCAAAGTGACTAAAGAGCACGAAGTTTTAACTGAAGGATTTCAAGTTTTGATGGCCCATTTAGAGCCTTCAAAAGTTGTTCGTTTTTGGGCAGCTTGTCAGTTAGGGGAGGGAGATTACCTCAAACTCAAAGACCAACTCTTTGCCAATGAAACGGTTGCAAGTCTCTACGAAAAGGTGAAAGCTTACCAGGACGCGGCCCAAAATGCGTAGCAGCGTCGTAGGAGGTATTCTTTATTCGCTAATTTAAGTAAAAAATATCGTAAGTATTACTCCGGGGACTGAAAGTCCCCGGAGCAATAACCGCTTAGAATCTCCCGTTTTCAAACGGGGGAGATGTCAATTAAAGTTAAGAAATCTCTCCAATGCTGCTACCATCTGCGGTGGCCAGCGGCGGATGGTTTTCACCCAGTCAAGGTCTTGATAGCGATTGTCTATGCCAATTGCTGCTACCCAGTTACTTTCTGCTTCACCCTCTTTTCCCTGCTCCCAGAGGACAGCGGTGAGGGCAGCACGCATATCGGGAAACATGGGATATTTGCGAACTAAGTTGCCCATGGTGCGCAGTGCTTTTTCTTTTTCCCCTGTCTGATAGAGGGTAAGGGCAGCGTTGGCACGGGCAAAAGCGAAGTTAGGAGCCAAATCAGCTGCTTTTTGGTAATCTGCAAGGGCTTCTTCCCAGCTTCCTTGTCCTCCCTTAGCATTGCCCCGATTGTTATAAGCCATTGCATCTTTAGGGTTGATTTCTAGCACCCGGTTGTAATCAGCAATGGCTTCCTGGTAGCGTCCCTTTCCTTCCAAGGCTGCACCGCGATTGAGATAGGGATCTGGGGCATACGGAGCTAGTTTAATGGCTTGGTTGAAGTCGGCGATCGCTTCATCTAATTTATTCTGACTGACACGGCAATTTCCCCGGTTACTCCAAACTGCTGGGTTACTGGGAAATTTCTCAATTAGCTGCGTCCAATATTCCTCAGCTTTGGTAAAATCTCCTCTTTCTGTAGCCTCAAATGCTTTCTGGGCTATCTCTTCACCCTGCTGCAACTGCTCCTCAGTCACACTGGGGATTTCGGCTTCTTGCGCCATGACAGGCACAGTGGAGCTAAAAACAAACAGCAGGCACAGTAAACTCAGAATCCAGCGAATCATCACAATTTTTAGTGTCTAGTACTTATTACGACTAGAGTACTTGGTTTTGGTGGGTTACGGCGGATAGTTAGTTAGTCGGTTAGTAAGATGAAGTTATCCCCGCCTAACCCACTCTACGCAAGGGTTTGTTGCCTGTTGAGTAGGGTTTTGATTACAAGCTAAATAGGACTGCTATATGATTTGCGAGTGGTTGGATGTTATTTCTCAGGGATTGCTGGGAATACTAAGAGAGTAGTGCAGGGAAGCGAAAATAACTGACTAGCTAAAATTCCCCTAACAGTAAGCAACAGTGATATGGCTACCGATAAGTTCAAAGTCTTGTTAGCTAACCTATTCAAGGCTCGGTTTCCTTACCTATACCTTCCAACCTGGGAAGAAGAGCGCGTACTGTCCCTCATCCACTCGGTTGCTACAGATGAAGCCACAATTAAGACTCCCAGGACAGTTTTTACTTGGAAACTGACTGCAGGAATGACAGGTGAGGGGCAAACGGGTAAAGAAGAGACAAAAGCTCCCATCAAGGCGCTGGAGTTTATTGAGAAGTACGCAGAGCCAGCTATTTTTGTACTTCTAGACTTTCACATCTACTTCGGCAATCGAGGACGGGCACCTGATTTTCAAGTCATTCGCAAACTGCGTGATGTTGCATACTTACTTAAGCAAAGCCCAAATCCGAAAAATGTGGTGTTTGTTTCTCCTTCCTTGGTACTGCCAAATGAGCTACAGAAAGAGGTAACAATTGTCGATTTTGAGCTGCCTTCATTTTCAGAGATTAAAGCCGTTTTGCAGGAGATGATTGTTGCCAATCGGCAAAGTGGCAGAATTACTATTGATCTCAAAGGAGATGACGCGGAGCGACTGGCTAAGGCAGCCTTGGGTTTAACCCTTCAGGAAGCTGAGAATGCTTTTGCTCGCGCTATGGTTGAAAATGGTCGCTTAGACATTTCTGATGTCGATGTCATTCTTGAAGAGAAGCAACAAATTATCAAGAAGACAGAGATCCTAGAGTTCATCAAGAGCGACTTTAACATGGATGATGTCGGCGGTCTGGAAAATTTGAAGCGATGGCTGATGAAGCGCAACAAGTCTTGGCTCGATTCAGCACAGCGCTACTGTATTCCAGCTCCCAAAGGTGTCTTGATCGCGGGGGTTCCAGGATGCGGTAAGAGCCTGATTGTTAAGGCTATCAGTGCCATGTGGCAATTGCCTCTCCTCCGTCTTGACATCGGCAAAATCTTTAGTGGAATAGTTGGTAGCAGTGAGGAAAATATGCGCCAAGCAATTAAAACTGCTGAGGCGATCGCACCTTCGATTCTCTGGATTGATGAAATTGAAAAAGGCTTTAGCAGTCTTGGTTCTAATGGTGATAGTGGCACTTCAACTCGTGTATTTGGAACCTTTCTAACCTGGATGCAGGAAAAAACTAAGCCCGTCTTTGTAGCATCTACATCTAATAATATTTCCGGGCTACCTCCCGAACTCCTACGCAAAGGTCGCTTTGATGAAATTTTCTTTGTCGATTTGCCTACTCGTAAAGAGAGAATGGATATTTTTCGGGTACATCTGAAAAAGCGTTTGAAAGATCCCACTGTGGTAGGAAATCTCAAATTTACAGACCAAGCTTTGGCTAAGTTGGCTGAACTAACTGAAGGTTTTGTTGGAGCTGAGATTGAACAGGTAGTCATTTCTTCTCTATTTGAAGCCTTCTCAGAAGATAGAAGTCTTCAGGCTGATGATTTTGTCAAGGCAATCCGGAATACTGTGGCGCTTTCTATCACTCAGGCAGAGCAGATTTGGGCTATCCGAGAATGGGCTAATGTCCGAGCTGTGGCAGCAACGAGGCAGGAGGATCGGGCTGAATATACACAGAAGGCAGAAGAAGAAAAAGCAGACATCCGTGTTACTCGTGGTGGACGTGCCGTAGACTTTTAGAAAAGGAGTAAATCATGTCTATTCAACTTGCATTAGTACCAATTGCCCTTGCCTTGCGAGTGGTGATGGGAAAGGAAAATTTTAACAATTGGGTTAATTCACTTCAGATTAAGATTCCCACTAACTTTGAGAACGAACTTGACTTAGCACGTACAGTTAAAAAAGCCGGGTATGATGCCGAGAAGTGGGGTGGTAGCATCAAAACCCATATTCGGGGTGAGCAAGAGTTTTTCTTCTGGGAACTTATCGACGGCAAGTGGATGGCTGTTTTTGCTAAGTCTGATTCTAAGGAGATGATTTCTAAATTTATGAAGGATTTAGAAACTAAGTCAAATCGGAGAATTTTCTCGGTAAACCAGGAGACAAAGAAAATTGAAATAGTGCCAACCCGGACTTTCCCGACTAACTTCCGTGATGGCGAACTTCTTGTCAAGACTCTTTTCGACTATGGAATGAATCCAGTGCGGCAACCCAGTGGAGAGATTATCTGCAAATTTAGGCAATCTACCCTTCGCTTCTGTCCAGTTGTAGATGCTCCCTTCAGTGTGGAAATTGTCAGCGCACCGGATTTGAAACCAATATTTCATAGTCTCTCTACCTTAGATGAGGATTATAAGCGCCAGATTCAAAGGGCAACCCTGAGAAATCTGAAGGAGAAGATACAGGAAAAAGAACTTGTCATTGAGAGGGAAGAAGTTCTGGAAGATAAATCAATTGTACTAACCCTGTCCATTAATTAATATATAGGAGTCCGTTTAATGAAAAGCTCTGACAATTCAAAACCTTCAAAGGAGTTGATTGACGATTTAACTCAAATTTGTATTAAATACGGGAATATGAATTTTTACCGTGGTATGGGGTACTTTGCTGGCAATTATATTCCTCGGAAAAAGCTAGCTAATGCTCGTTCTGGCTTTCCAATACCAAGAACAGAAAAAGTGATTGCTTTGCTTGACACAACCGTTTTTGGCAAGTGTGACCGTGGCTTAGCAATAGGTGTTAATGGTATTTACTGGCGTAATCCCGATTGTCCAACAAGCAAAACCTTTATTTCCTGGAAAGAATTCGGTACTATAGCATCAATCTCTACTCAAAATAATTTGAGTGGTAAGTTAGTTGAACTAGGAGCAGGAATGCAAATTCAAGTCAACATTTTTGACGAACACACTCCTAAACTGCTTCAAGAAATTCGCTTCTTATTTAGAGATAGCAAGCATAACTTAATTCCAAGGGTACAGCAGATTGCTAACATATCTGAAGGGCCAGTAATCACTTCAAGTATATCGCCTAATTCAAAACAATTTATTGCTCAATTGACAAAGATATGTGCAAGTTATAGCGGTAATCGTTATTTTGTTGGGGAATTAATTCCCAAGGACAAACTCATCAATGCTCATTCTAATTTTCTCATCCCGCAATCAGAACAAGTGATTGCTGTTGCTGATACAACTATTTGGGGAAAATGTGATTGTGGTTTGGCAATAGGAGTGAGTGGGATATACTGGCGTAATGGTGCATATGCTCCAACAATTAAGACTGATCTTTTATGGGAAGAATTTGCGGCAATATCTATTGAGCAGAAAGAACATGGAGTAATTCAATTAGGACAAGGTAACGCAGTTTATGTACCAGCTGATACCCTAGACGGTAAAATGGTCGAACTACTTTTGGAAATCAAATCTTTCGTCAAAAATAACTCTCCTACTCAAACTTCAAGTGAGCAGTGGTTTATCACCTCATCTGGGCAGCAATTTGGTCCTTATGACCTCTCAACTATCGAGAGTATGATAGCCAGCAACCAGATTAACCCAGATGAATGCTTCTCATGGAAAGAAGGGATGGAAAACTGGCTTCCTTTCAGAGACGTTCCTGAATTACAAGCATTAGTTCAAAAGTTACAATCTTCAGCTAAATCTCCACCTCCGCTACCTGGTCACATTCCGCCACCACCTCCCCCATTCCCTGACACAACATCCCTTGATGACGTATTGCCAAATACTTCGTCTAAGTTAAAAGAGAGTAATGAAAGTGTAGAAGGGGAACTGGTTGATTTAAATAATGCTTCTCTGGAGGATTTGTTGACCTTACCAGGTATCAATCTGAAACCCGGTGAAGAATTAATCAAAGAACGAGATTACCGTCTAGGTTTTGAGAACGTTGAGCAAGTTGGACATTTCTTAGAGCTTCAGCCTCATCAAGTTGAAAGACTCAAGAAAAAAGCTGTTCTGAATCCGTATAAAGGTCAAGGTTCTAAACGGGTAACATCCGCAAGAAAACGTGTAATAGATTTCTAAATAATGAGGTTAAATATGTCCAAACAAGTACGAATCCAAATCTTTCCAGATGGGCGCGTTCAAGCTGAAGTACAGGGAATCAAGGGGAAAGCCTGTACTGACTACATTAGTATTATGGAAGAAATCCTCAATGCCGAAACTTTATCATCCTCTTATACCCCAGAGTATTACGAAGAGCAAGAGATTGAGCTTGAGCTTCAAGAGGAACAAATCCTGCGCGGGGGATTGAACAAATAATATTGTTTTCAGTGGGTAAATAAATCTTCCAAATCTTCAGCGGAAGCCATCCCATTGATGAATATTCTTCCATCAGGATGAAGCCGAACTTCAATGCGATTAGGTATGTTCGAGAGGCTGGATTCAAGGTGACGATAACGCGGTGTCAAGAAGTGGTATCTCTGATTGGATGAACCAACCCAGGGACGGCTTACATCTGCAAAATCCTGACGATATGGCCCGTCAATTAAAAGGTCTGTTACCGAAAGAAGATCGTGCCAGTCTTGACGCGAGGAGTTCAAGATATCTTCCAAGATGTATCCTGTGAAAGTCACAATGGATAGACCGGAATCTTGTAGAATATGTCCGAGATGAGCTAATGCTTCAGCTTGGGCAAAAGGTTCGCCTCCAACAAACGTTACTCCCTCGATTTGCTGTCCGTTTAAAATGCGTTGGGCAAGTTCTTCGGTATCAACCACTTTACCGCCATTCTCAGACCATGTCCAGGGTACAGCACAACCTGGACAGTGAATTGGGCAACCTTGAACCCAAATGCAGGCGCGTTCTCCGGGTCCCTCAACTCTTGTAAAAGGTAAGAATTTATTGATTCGCAATAACATTAAAAACTCCAAAACCTACAAGTTGCTGAAACTGTAGATCGGGGCAGCCCTACATTCCTTGTAAATATTGCTTATAACCTAGCTGCTCCAGTCTTTCTTGCTTTTCTAACACTGACTTAGATAAATTTTGGCGATACTGCTGCACCCGCTCTAGTAATTCGGGTTGGTGGGATGCTAGAATTTGCACGGCTAATAAACCAGCGTTTTTAGCATTGCCAATGGCAACGGTGGCGACGGGAATTCCCCCTGGCATCTGTACAATGGAATAAAGGGAATCAACACCTTGTAAGTGACGGGTTGCTACAGGCACACCAATCACGGGCAGGGGAGTGAGTGCTGCTACCATACCGGGAAGGTGAGCAGCACCTCCAGCACCAGCGATAATCACTTTGATGCCTCGCTGGTGGGCAGTTTTAGCGTAGTTTACCATCCTTTCTGGGGTGCGGTGGGCAGAAACTATCCCTACTTCGCACTCAACAGCGAATTCTTCACAAACCGCGATCGCCCCCTCCATGGTAGGCAAATCGGAATCGCTGCCCATGATAATACCAACTAAGCTGTTTTTATTGGTCATTTGCCATCTTTGATTAATTTTTCGTTGTTGAGAAGAGAAGGGAAATTTTTTTGAGTTTTTATGCTATTATTTATTTAAAGGTGTTTTTACATAATGGGAGTATAAGCAGCCATACATAAGCGCTAATATTCCCATTATACAAAATATTGTATCACAATCAAGCCAAAATTTGTCAAGTTCTAGGGAAAAAATTTTTCCTCTCTCAGAAGGTGTTTGAAAAGTCTGTATGTAAGGAGCAGAGCATCAAAAGTGGTGGGTTACGGCGCTTGGAATCTATCATTTACTTGTTTTCAACTCCAGGAGAGCCGCGCCTAACCCACCCTACGATCAACTTTTCAAACACGCTCTCAGTTTTGCAATTAATTGAGGTTTATTGAGAAACAACAAATGACCAAAGACCTTAAGATTATAAATGCTCGACTGCCAGGATACCAAGATTTACAGCAGATAAAGATTAATTTTCAGGGTGTAATCGAAGAGATAGCCCCCATGAGTCATTCTATGGAACCTGGTAATAAGCAGCTGTTGGATATTGCAGGGGATTGGATATCTTTGGGGGGGGTGGACTGGCAAATAAATGGTGCCCTGGGTTTAGCCTTTACAGATTTAGAAAAAAAACATCTGCCGTTTCTCCAGAAGATTTGCGAATTTTTGTGGCATCAGGGGGTGGATGCTTTTTTACCCACCATGGTGACAACTTCAGTGGAAAAAATCCAGCGATCGCTCTCGGTAATCGCTGATTTTCTTGCCACACCTCCCAGGCAAGGGGGGGGTGCTCAAATTCTCGGAGTTCACTTAGAAGGACCTTTTCTCAATTACGAAAAGCGCGGCGCACATCCAGCAGAATATTTATTACCACTAACAATTAACAATGTTAAGCAGGTTTTGGGAAATTATGCCCATGTGGTAAAAGTAATCACCCTGGCACCGGAATTAGATCCCACAGGGGAGGTTATTTCTTATTTGCATTCCCTCGGTATTATTATTAGTCTTGGCCACTCCCTAGCAACTGCTGCCCAAGCCCAAAAAGCGTTTAAACTGGGAGCATCGATGGTGACTCATGCTTTTAATGCCATGCCAGGGTTGCACCATCGAAAACCGGGATTATTAGGGGAAGCAATAGTCAATCGAGATGTTTATTGTGGCTTAATTGCCGATGGTGAGCACGTCTGTCCGACTATGATTCAATTACTATTGAGAGCTGGTAATTACGAGAAAGGAATTTTTCTGGTGAGTGATGCTCTAGCACCCATAGGATTACCTGATGGAGTTTATCCTTGGGACAACCGTGAGATAGAAGTGAAAAATGGCACAGCAAGATTAGCAGATGGTACTTTGGCGGGGACAACCTTGCCCTTGTTAGTAGGGGTAGAGAATTTGGTGCAGTGGGGGACTTGTGGAGTGGGGGAAGCGATCGCCCTTGCTACCGAATCTCCTAGGATTGCAATTGGTTTACCGGGAATTGCTGTTGGACAACCTGCCCGATTGTTACGCTGGTATTGGGATGAAGATAAATCTAAACTAAGCTGGCAAAGTTTAACCTGAGAGCTGATAAAGTAAGTAACCGTCTCGAAATATTATCAAAATCCAACTTTATGAACACAGTAGATGACAAAACAATTGTTAAGGAATATTTCAATGCCACCGGATTTGAACGCTGGCGCAGGATTTACGGCGATGGGGATGTAAATAAAGTCCAAAAGGATATCCGCACTGGACATCAGCAAACCATTGATACCGTGCTCGAATGGCTCAAAGAAGATGGTAATTTAGCCGATTTATCTATCTGCGACGCAGGGTGTGGCGTTGGTAGCCTCAGCATTCCCCTCGCCCAAGCTGGTGCTAAAGTCTTTGCCAGTGATATCTCCGAGAAAATGGTGGGAGAAGCACAAGACAGAGCAAAAGAAGCCTTAGGAGATGCCAGTAATCTCACTTTTGCCGTACAGGATTTGGAAGCCTTGAATGGCAAATACCACACGGTTATTTGTCTAGATGTCTTAATTCACTATCCCCAGGAAGATGCAGCTAAAATGATTGCTCACCTGGCAAGCCTGGCTGAGTCTCGCCTGATTCTCAGTTTTGCTCCCAAAACCTTTTTCCTCACTATACTAAAAAAAATTGGTGAATTATTCCCCGGACCAAGTAAAACCACCCGTGCTTATCAGCATCGTGAAGCCGATATTATCAAAATTCTGGAAAGCAACGGTTTTTCGATTCAGCGCAGCGGGATGACTAGCACTCGCTTTTACTTCTCTCGCATTCTCGAAGCAACCCGAAGCTATTGACAATCTAGAGTCTGTCTGCAAACCCTGGGGAGCAGGGGGAGCAGGGGGAGCAGGGAGCAGCGAGCAGGGAGCAGGGAGCAGGGGGAGCAGGGGGAGCAGGGAGTAGGGAGCAGGGAGCAGGGAGCAGGGAGCAGGGGGAGACACTGGACTCCGGAACAAAGTTATAAAAGTTCCCCAGACTAACACCCCTATGTGTTACCTTGCCACTCTACATATTGAACCATGCCGATTTTGGACTTTGCAGACACGCCCTAAAACTGATTAATAAAATGGCAGTCACTACCCAACAACTGATCGAATGGAAACAACAAGGACGCCCGATTGTTACCCTAACTGCTTGGGATTATGCGATCGCTCAACTGTTGGATGAAGCGGGAGTGGATGTAATTATGGTGGGTGATTCTCTGGCAATGGTGGCACTGGGACATCAGACAACCTTGCCAGTGACTCTAGATGAGATGCTACACCACGCAGCAGCAGTGCGTCGAGGGGTGAAGCGGGCACTAGTGGTGTGCGATCTGCCGTTTTTGAGTTATCAGGAAAGTATTAGCCAAGCAATACACTCCGCAGGTCGGGTTTTGAAAGAAGCGGGAGCTCAGGCGGTAAAATTAGAGGGGGGACATCCGGCGATCGCCCAAACTGTAGCGCAACTCACCTCAATTGGCATTCCGGTAATGGGGCACGTCGGTTTAACTCCCCAATCAGTGCATCGACTCGGTTACAAACAGCAGGGGAAAACCGCTGATGAGGCTGAGCGCATTTTATCAGAGGCGATCGCTCTTTCTGAAGCTGGTGCCTTCGCCATCGTTTTAGAGCATATCCCCTCTGACTTAGCCGCGCAAATTACCGCCAAACTCCCCATCCCTACTATTGGCATTGGTGCGGGGGCAAAGTGTGATGGGCAAGTGCTAGTTACCGCCGACTTACTCGGACTTTCTGAAAAGCAACCCCCCTTCGCCAAGTCTTATGTTAATTTGCGGCAAGTAATTACTCAAGCTGTTCAGGATTTTGCTGCTGAAGTGCGACAGCATAAATTTCCGGAATAGTTCTTATGTGCTAAGTAGGACGACAAAATCAGACTCGCCAACTGTCAGCCAACTGTCTACGATGGTTGCGCCGATTTTTTCAACGAGCTGTCGGTTGACTTCCATGCGATTCTGTGGGTTTTCGACCATAGCCGCCCACGCTTCGGATGTGTATGAGCCTTGTATCAAATAATAAGCCATTTGTCCTTTCCTTTCTTTTCTCGAAATGGGAGTTTAACGGTTAGTCAAGGGCGTTGTTACTGACTCGGCCTTACGCCATCTCTAATTCTCTCCCTTGCTCCCTGCTCCCTGCTCCCTTGCAGCCAATACCAGTAACTTTTCGATCTACTGAGGCCAAATAGAGGGGAGCTACGAGCAAGTTGATGCAGTTGTCCGAGTCCCTTCACACGCGAACTTGGCTGAATCTTCCAGAACGACATAAACTTCCCAATCATCACCGTCTGGATCTGTAACCCAAACTTTGTCTTGCTTCGCATAGCAGCAAGTTGTCTGGTTTTGGGCCTTAACTGTTAGCTCGGCTTGCTTGAGGCGAGTGCTGGTTTGCGCCACCTTGTCTGATGAGTCCACCTCAATTCCCAGGTGGTTCAACTTGCCTTTCTCCGAAGGATTTTCAAACAAGACCAGTTTAAGGGGGGGGTCAGCGATGGCAAAGTTGGCATACCCTTGACGACGCTTGGCTGGGGATGTAGCAAACAGTTGGCTGTAGAAATCAACAGCCGCATCAAGGTCACTAACATTTAGGGCCAATTGAACACGAGACATGATTGAGTTCCTCCTTATATTGATAAGTGTCAATATTTATATGTATCAATATTATGGCTCTTTATATTGATATAGCGCTACGCGCTATGGTTAGGACACTGTTGAAGGCTGAAGTCCATGTGCAGTAAACTGTTGCCTGTTGCCTGTTGCCTGTTGCCTTGCGCGTAGCGCTATAACTTTTGTCAGTCAACCAGGTGTTGAACTACCCGAGGCTGCGGAACAGAGCGATCGCTTCATTGTGGAAGTGATACCTCCAGATTGCTTCTTTTCCAAAGATAAGACTCTTTATCCGAAGATAAGCGTTGACCACGCTTAAGTAGCTCGATGGCTGAAATCTATGAGCAATAAAAGCTACTGGCTCTTCATTCAGAAAAATCCTTAAGTTCTTTCTTAAAAACCTAAACTTAGGTGGTTGAAATCTGGTTGGCGGGTGAAACTAGACAGTAGTTTACAGAGAACCCATGTCAATCGGAGATAATCGAATCACAAAAATGCAAAAAGAACGAGAAAGAATAGCTATTATTGGTATCGGTTGTCGGTTTCCTGGTGGTGCTGACAGTCCAAAATCTTTTTGGAATCTGTTAAAATCAGGCGTAGACGCTATCAGCGAAGTGCCGTCAGACCGCTGGAATTTGGCTAGTTTTTACGATCCCGATCCAACCAAACCGGGCAAAATTCAAACGCGCTATGGTGGATTTTTAGAGAAGACTGACCAATTTGACGCTGCTTTTTTTGGTATTTCTCCCAGAGAGGCAAATTGCCTCGATCCCCAGCAACGGATCTTACTAGAAGTTGTCTGGGAAAGTTTGGAGGATGCTGGTCAAGTACCAGAACAGTTAGCGGGAACAAGTACCAGTGTCTTTATTGGTGCCTTTGCCCTAGATTACAAATTATTATTACTAAGCGAAAGCCAACGGGAACTGATTGGACTTCATACAAGTAAGGGAGTGGGAGCAACTCTGCTAGCCAACCGGATTTCCCATTGGTTTGATTTTCGCGGTTCTAGTGTAGTTATTGATACTGCTTGCTCTTCTTCCCTGGTTGCCGTTCACCTAGCTTGCCAAACCCTATGGAATGGGGAGTGTAATTTAGCTCTGGCTGGCGGTGTGAATGTTATTTTAAAGCCTGAGTGGACCATATCTGAATCCAAAGGAGGATTTCTCTCCCCAGATGGTCGGTGCAAGGCTTTTGACCACCGTGCTAACGGATACGTGCGCGGTGAAGGAGCTGGAGTGGTTATTTTAAAACCTTTGTCAAAAGCCCTAGAAGATGGAGATCAGATTTATGCTGTCATTCGAGGAAGTGGGGTTAACCAAGACGGACATACTCAGGGGATTACAGTCCCCAATGGAGAAGCACAGAAAGCTTTAATGACCAGAGTTTACCAACAAGCCAGGGTTTCTCCTCAAAAGGTTCAGTACGTTGAGGCTCATGGAACCGGCACAGCAGTCGGCGATCCTATCGAAGCTAATGCTATCGGCTCCCTATTTTCCCCCGGACGCGATCCCAATCGACCTTGCTCGATCGGCTCGGTGAAAACCAATATAGGACACCTAGAAGCAGGAGCAGGAGTTGCTGGTCTAATCAAGGCGGCGCTGTCTCTCAAGCATCGTCAGATTCCTCCCCATCTCCATCTGCAAAAGCCAAATCCCCAAATTTCTTTAGAAAAGCTGGGATTGAGGATACCACAAACCCTAGAACCTTGGCCCGATGGAGAGGAAACCCGCTTTGCTGCCGTGAATTCCTTCGGCTATGGTGGCACCAATGCTCATGTCATTCTCCAAGAAGCACCCCCACTCCCAAACGGCAAAACACCGGAGCTAAGACCAAAAGAGCAACAAACCTTGCTTTTGCCCCTAAGTGCTCGCAATTCAGAGGCACTTCAGGGAGTTGCTCGCTCTTACCGAGACTGGTTAACACAGGAAGAAGACGGCACTAACTTGAGACTATCCGATATCTGCTACACTGCCAGTCTGCGTCGAGGGCATCATGACCATCGATTGGCACTGGTGGTTCGTTCCCAAGCAGAATTAGGAGAACAGTTAGAAGCTTTTCTGGCAGGAGAATCCCGTCTAGGTATGTCTGACGGACGTCTAATTCCAGGAATTTCGCCCCAAAAACTCACCTTTGTATTTTCTGGAATGGGACCGCAATGGTGGGGGATGGGACGTCAGCTTTTGCAAGAAGAACCTGTATTTCGAGAAGTCATCAAAGAGTGTGATGCTTTGCTGCGAAACTATGGGAGTTGGTCATTGTGGGAAGAGCTAACAGTTGAGGAAGAATCATCACGGATCAACGAAACCCAAATTGCTCAACCAGCCATCTTTGCGATTCAAGTTGCTCTGGCTGCCTTATGGCAACACTGGGGAATCAAGCCAGATGCCATAGTCGGTCACAGTCTCGGAGAAGTGGCAGCTGCTCATGTGGCTGGAGTTTTGAGCTTAGAAGATGCCGTCCAGGTGATTTTCCATCGCAGCCGCTTACAACAGCAGGCAACTGGACAGGGAAAAATGTTGGCAGTGGGGCTGTCCTCAGCAGAAGTTGAGCCTTTACTCAAGGAATATCAAGAGCGTGTATCTATAGCAGCTATCAATAGTCCTAGCAGCCTTACCCTATCAGGAGATGCTGATGCTCTAGAAGCAATTCAATGTTCATTGGAGTCACAGGAAATCTTCTCTCGATTCTTGCGGGTAGAAGTCCCTTATCACAGCCCCAAGATGGAGCCTCTCAAAGCAGAATTAGCCGAGTCTTTGCAAGGGATTAATCCTCAAACAGCTACTGTTCCCCTGTTTTCTACCGTCACGGCTAACTCCGTTGATGGTCCAGAGATGAATGGTGCTTACTGGGGGCTAAACATGAGGAATCCAGTTCTTTTTGCCAACACCCTCGACAAACTCATCCAAGCTGGTCACGATCTGTTTCTGGAGATTAGTCCTCATCCAGTTCTAGCCAATTCCATCGCTGAATGCCTTAAATTGGCAGAAAAAGAAGGAAAAGTGCTTCCTTCCTTGCGACGTAAAGAACCAGAACGCGCCATGATGCTGGGTTCCTTCGGTAAGCTCTACACTCTAGGATACCCGGTAGACTGGCATCGGCTTTACTCTTGGGAGGGACGTTTGGTTCGCCTACCCTCTTATCCGTGGCAACGAGAGCGTCACTGGCTAGAGTCAGAAGAATCAAGGCAAGATCGATTGGGATTAGCAACTCGGCGAACCACACTAGGATGGGAAGTTAATCCCCTTCTAGGATGCCGTCTGAAATCAGCTCATCCAGTGTGGGATGTAGAAATTAATCAGCAGAACTTGAGCTATCTCTATGACCATCGGGTTCAAGATACTGTAGTATATCCGGGAGCTGCATACGTGGAAATGGCTCTCGCTGCTGCTCAAGAAAGTTTTGGCGAAGGTATTTGTGCTTTAAAAGAGGTCGAGTTTCACCGAGCCCTTTTCTTACCCGAAAGTGAGAAGTTAACACTTCAGTTGATTCTCGATCCCCAGCAAAAATCTTGCGGAATTTACAGCCTAGCCAATGAATCCCAACAACTGTGGCTTCTACATGCAACTGTTAAGTTAGAGGGTGAGTACGAGGATAAAAGCTCTCAACAGGTTTCCTGGAAAGAGGTTCGCCTTCGTTGTTCTAAGCAAATATCTCCCCAGAATTGCTACGAGCAATTCCAGAAAATGGGACTTGAATATGGTCCATATTTCCAAGGAATTGAGGAACTCTGGATTGGGAAACAAGAGGCTCTAGGACAAATTAAGCTGAATCAGACTTTAGAGACACAAATTCAAGACTATCGATTACATCCCACCCTGCTTGATGCCTGTTTTCAGCTCCTGCTAAGTGCGGTATTGTTCTCAGAGAATGGGGAGCAGACAGCAGAAGGTATTTATCTTCCGGTGAAGATAGACCGAATTGTGTTTTTCCAATCCCCAGGCATTAAATTTTGGAGTCATGCCGTTGTCTTAGAGCAAAGCCGAGGACGTTTGGCGGGAAATATTCAACTGTTCGACGATGAGGGCAATTTGTTAGTAGAAGTTCAGGGATTGCACTGCCAATTCTTGAAGAAGCAGGAAAAAACGGCGACAGAAACTACAGATAATTATCGCTACCAATTACAGTGGCAGTTGCTAGAAAACCTCAATCAGCAGGGTTGGCAGCCAAACAAGCAGGGAATCTGGTTAATTTTTGCCGATAGTCAAGGCATTGGACAGCAGTTAGCTGAATATCTCCAAGTACACCAGTGTCATCCCATTCTGATTTATCCAGGAGAACCCTATCAAGTTAGCCAAACTAAATCATATCAAATTCGCCCAGAACATCCAGAAGATTTTGAACGACTTCTGAATGCTATTGATGCCAAGTCAATTGGCTGTCAAGGCATCGTTCACCTCTGGAGTATCGATTTGCCAGAAACACCACTTTCTTCTCTAGAAAAATCACAAAAACTAGGCTGTGGCTCTGTCCTCAACTTAATTCAGGCACTCGTGAAGATGGATTGGAACGTTTCTCCCCAGCTCTGGTTAGTAACCCAAAACGCTCAACTAGTTGAAAGCTCTGCCAAAAACCTGTCAGTTACCCAATCTTCTTTGTGGGGCTTCGGCCGAGTTGTCAGAAACGAACATCCTAACTTCTCCACCCGCTTGGTGGATTTGAGTGCCAAAACTTCTTCAGAAGAGATTCAGTTCCTTAGTGAACAGTTAGGGGCTGATGACGCTGAGGATGAGATTGCCTTGCGAGGTAAGAACCTCTATGTCCATCGGTTAGTGCGGACTGCCCCGGAGCTACCTCAATTAGGCACTGTTGCCTTTGAGAAAACAGCGGCATTTCGTGCTGAAGCAACCTATCTCATTAGCGGGGGACTCGGTGGGTTTGGTTTAGCCGCCGCTCAGTGGCTGGTAGCGCAAGGCGCACGAAATTTGGTCTTGAGCGGACGCAGCGAAACTCCTTCAGCGGAGGCAAGAGCAGCCATAGAAGCCATGAAGGAGGCCGGGGCTGAGGTGGTAGTTGCTAAAGCTGACGTGACTCAGAGCCAGCAGGTGGTCAGGGTTTTGGCTGAGATTAACGCCACCATGCCGCCTTTACGAGGAATTATTCATGCGGCTAATGTCTATGACGATGCCGCCCTAGTTAAACTAGACTGGCAACGTTTAGACAAAGTAATGGCTCCCAAAGTTATCGGAGCCTGGAATTTACATGCCCAAACTTTGAGTGTGCCACTAGATTTCTTCTTGCTCTTCTCCTCAGTTACTTCAGTTGTGGGCAATCCTGGACAGGGGAATTACGCTGCTGCTAATGCCTTTCTTGATGGGTTGGCTCACTACCGTCGCACGCAAAATCTACCAGCTTTGAGTATTAACTGGGGAGCAGTGTCTGATGTCGGTTATTTGGCTCGAAGCCCTGAAATAGCAGAACATCTCAATCGAATTGGCATTCAGCTATTGCCCTCGCAACAGTTGTTGGCAATGTTGGGAGAATTGCTGGGACAAGAAACCGTCCAAACCGCAATTATGGATGTTAATTGGCAGCAGTGGGCTAAATTTCACCCCGCCAGTGCCTCGTCCCGCTTGTCTCACCTGGTCACTGAAGCCGAGGGAGGGAAATCTTCCAAGGATAATGGAGCTGGAGCTACAGAATCTTTAAAAAATACCATTTTGGCAGCGGAACCACAAGAGCGACAGCAATTGTTGGAATTAGAGCTAGGGAAACAAGTCGCCAAGGTCTTGGGAATTTCCGCCGCTAAACTAGACAAACACCAGCCGCTGATCAATCTTGGACTCGACTCCCTAATGGCTGGAGAACTGAGCAACCTAATCAATCAGAGGCTCAGTGTCAGCGTCACTACCGTGAAACTGCTCCAAGGACCGAGCATTGCTCAACTGCTTACTCAGGTATATGAGCAACTGATAGGAGTTCAGGCTAATGGAGTCGCGACGGGCAGTAAAACCAGCGCCGCTCCCCAAGAGAGTCATCAGGAAAATGAAGGGCTGCACGAGCTTTTGACTGGAATTGGTAATAGTAATTGGATGGAAGGTGAACTATGAATTTAAGCGAGTTTATCAAAGACCTCTTATCCCAGGGAATAGAGTTGTGGGTTGATGGCGAACGACTGCGCTATCGTGCCCCTAAAGAGTTACTTAAGCCCACACTATTAACCAAGATTAAACAGCACAAAATAGAAATTCTCCAGCTACTCCAGCAGCAGGATTATGTCTGTAAGGTTTATCCCCTGTCGCAAAATCAGCGGGGCCTCTGGTTTTTACACCAACTTGCCCCGGAAAGTGCCGCTTATAACCTAGCCTTGCCTTTGCGTATTTGCTCTCCCATAGATATTCCCGCCTTGCAAGGTGCCTTACAGACGCTGATTGCTCGTCACCCAGCTCTGCGAACTCGGTTCACCACCAAAGAGGCGGAACCGATGCAAGAAGTTTATGCTTATCAAGAATTATGTTTTGAGGAAATAGACGCTTCCTCCTGGACCGAGGATGAGCTGGCTCAAAGAGTGGTTCAAGCCTATCAGCGTCCCTTTGACCTCCAACAAGGGTCAATGCTGCGGGTAAGCCTGTTTACATGCTCGGCACAAGAGTACATCTTTTTGCTGACCATCCATCACATTGTCAGTGATTTTGCTTCCCTGTGGGTGCTGATGGAAGAACTACAGGTCCTTTACCCAGCTTACAAGTGCTCAGAGCAGGCATCTATTCCACCTCTGTCTGTTTCCTATGCTGACTATGTTCGCCAGCAAGAGGAAATACTGGCAAGTTCCCAAGGAGAGCAACTTTGGAACTATTGGCAGAAACAGTTAGCAGGAGATTTGCCTCTGCTAAATCTGCCCACTGACTTCCCGCGACCCTCAGTGCAAACTTTTCGGGGGGCTTCTCACAAATTTAAGCTAGATGAGCAATTAACTCAGAAGCTGAAAAAGTTAGCTCAAGAGAATGGGGTAACCCTCTACACCCTCTTGTTAGCCAGTTTCCAAGTGTTGCTCTACCGCTATACAAATCAGGAAGATATCCTAGTTGGTTCTCCCATCTCTAACCGGATGCAGGACGGATTCGCTGGGATTGTCGGCGACTTAGTTAACCCGGTTGTTTTACGAGGAAATCTTTCTGGCAATCCTACCTTCACCGCTTTTCTTACTCAAGTACGTCAAATGGTTTTAGACGCGATCGCCCACCAAGATTATCCCTTTGCTTTACTGGTGGAGCGCTTGCAACCTCAACGGGATCTAAGCTACTCGCCGTTGTTCCAAGTCATCTTCAACTTACAGAAACCTCAGCAATCTCAAGAGGTGGTAGATCTGTTGCTGGCGGACAAAGGTACTCAGGTAGATGGGGGGGGGTTGAAGCTAGAGCTTTTTGAGATGGCCCAGCAGGAAGGTCAGTTCGATTTGAGTTTAGAAATCTTAGAAGGTAAGCAAGCCCTAATGGGGGTTTTCAAGTACAACACTGATTTATTTGCTCCGACGACCATTACTCAGATGGTAGGGCATTTTCAAACTCTGTTAGAGGGTATCTTAACCAATCCCGAACAGCGAATTTTCTACTTGCCCCTGCTAACAACAGCCGAAAAGCATCAGTTACTCGTTGAATGGAATAACACTCAGGCTGATTATCCTCAAGATAAGTGCATCCATCAGTTGTTTGAAGAACAGGTAGAAAAAACTCCTGATGCAGTAGCAGTGGTCTTTGAAGACCAGCAGTTGACTTATGGAGAGTTAAATACCAGAGCGAATCAGTTGGCCCACTACTTGCGGAAGCTGGGTGTGGAACCAGAGGTGCTGGTGGGTATTTGCGTGGAACGTTCAGTAGAAATGGTGGTGGGATTGTTGGGGATACTTAAGGCTGGTGGTGCTTATGTACCCCTTGATCCCAATTATCCCAATGAACGGTTGAGTTATATGTTGGCTGATTCGGGTGTTGAGGTGTTGTTGACCCAACAGTCTTTGCTCGAATCTTTGCCACAAAACCAAGCACAGATGGTTTGTTTGGATAGTGATTGGGGGACTATTGAGCAACAGAGTCAGGAGAATCTTGATGTTAAGGTTCATTCGGATAATTTGGCTTATGTGATCTACACTTCTGGTTCTACTGGAGTTCCCAAAGGGGTTTTAGTTGAGCACAAAAATGTGGCTC
>JBFRWF010000121.1:0-8830 GCA_051439465.1 Xenococcaceae cyanobacterium
ATCCTACCCTGACAGCAGAAATCAAGGAAGCTCTGTTGCCCCAAAACCGCTATCCTGATGTGGTCAAGCGGGATAAAGTCCCCTATCAAGGCAGTTTTGAGGAAATTGCCGCCCACGCGGTCAAAAATGACATCGGCAAGATTGCCAATCAAATTATGACAGCCGTGACTTTGCGCTGGGAAACGGTACTGATGCCGGAGGAGAAGAAAGAAGGTTACCTCCAACAAGTAGCTAAGTATTATCGGGCAATCCTCGCCAAAGACGCAGAAGCCAGGAGGCAGGTGGCAGAAGGAAGAATTCCCCCTCGCTATCGAACGCAAATCGAAGCGATCGCTAATCTCCCCCAAAAACTTTCCTCTCAACAAATTGAAACTGCCCTCCAACAGATGCGGGACGTTCAATTCAGGATTGTCGGTGACTTGTCCAACGAGCTTCAGGTAGCAGTTGACGGTCCCAAAAGTGCCTTGAGACCTGACGCAAACGTCCTCAGTGCCTGTAAGGAAATTGGCGGCTACCAACCTGTCACTTGGCTGGGTGCGAGAGATAAAAGTCGCAACCCTCAAGTTTATCGCACTAAGCCATATGAAAGTAATAATTACGGGCCGGTTGACCGGATGATTCAGGTGGCTAACGAGAAATGGCAGCAAAGCCCATTGATTGCTCGTCCTGCCGTTCAGTTTCGCGGATTTTTTTCAGAAGCCAATCATCCTCAGATGGCTGAAATTGCCCAAGAAATTAAGGAAACTTACAACGACTATTTGAAAAGAGCGCGATCGCTCTCAGAATTAAAAAACGAAAATCCTGAGCTAATTGACCCCTACATTGAGGTGACATCAACGAAAAGTCACAGGACAATTTACCTGACTCGACTGGAACGATTTGTCGCCTTGGAGTCCGGCTTTTTCAGTAAAGATAAACCATTTCCCATCGATTTGCGTTTGGCAAACAACACTTTTAACCGGGAGATTCCCAACTCGCTAGTAGCAGTAGCCACGATTGAGAGGGATGGAAAAACCATAGAGAAACCTATCGCAGCCGTTGCCATTGCTTCGACCGAACAGCACAACCTGAAAACGGGACTGAAGCTGACCCAGGGAATGGCAGCTATTCAACCGGGCATCACCTCCGAAAGGATAGACGGTATCTACCGCTCTCTCGATGAATACGTGGATATGGTGCGCCAAGAACACCCGGAAAGCGAACGGCGGGCGCTAGCAGCTGCTCTCTGGTACAGTACCCACACCCGCGATGAATACCAGACGAAAAAGGCACTTCTGGCTTTCAAATTGTTCCCTAACGAGGCCGTCAAGCAACTTGAGGAACTGCAATTTACCCAGTTGAAAGTAGTTGGATTGCACTTTCGGACTAACGAGTATGGCAACAGGCAGTGGCGGGGGGAGGAAGTCAATTGCGCCATCGCCCTCCATCCCATCCCGGATAAGGCTGGGAAACTGGAGCACAAGCGCGTCATTGAGGTTGAAGGGAAAGTGTTAGCCCCCCTAACAAGTGAATCTCCTGCCCTCCCTGTCGGCACTAAGTTTCGGGCTGAGATTGTGGCTGAACCCAGTTCGGCGGTGGTGGCAACTACCCCTAAAGGCAACAGCCTCAAAATCCGACAGGTGAAGAACTTTGCCTATGGAGAACGGGAATGGCAGGGTGAGGAACAGCCCCTTACCGTCGCGCTGGTCAAAAACAGTCGGGGGCGGGAAGTTCCTTTAGTGACAGTCGAGGAGAATGCTCTCGGCGTGTTGGATAGAGAGAGTGAGGTGAAGCTGAGGGAGCGAAATCTATTGAATGGTAAGGGATTTACCTTGGTTTCCCGCCTGGAAAACAGCCCGCCGACGACGGCGCAAGTCTGCGTCAAGCCAGAGACTGTCCTCTACCCCTGGCAGCAGAAAGAGCAGGAACGACAACTAGAAGTCAAACGCGCCGTCTATCGGGAGCGGTATGAAGTTTATGCGGCTCAGGTTCTCAATAACTCGGCTATTACGTGTGCTGCAAGTCAGGAAGTTGATGTTGAGGTGGCGATTCTGGCTTATGCCCAGACCAATAACCCTCATGAGGTAGCGATTATCTTATCTCAAAGTGACCAAGTGAGAGAATGGAGGGCAAGTGTCCCCGATTCTCGGAGTTGGAATGAGTATGTCAAGCAGGCTCAAGATTATATTCGTTACGTTCAAGCTGATGCCCACAAGCGATGGAGGCAGATTTCACCGGAAAGACAGTTAGAAGAGGAGCTATCTCATTAGTTATTGGCTTGGGAAGCGCTGATTCGAGCACCAAAGTGATCAAACTTGGATTAAGCGATCACAGATCGGAAGTTTGGGCTCGCCGTAGGCGCTACGGAGCAGATCGCTAATTTAAGGAACATACGTAATCATTTATTGCTACATTTTGACGTGCGGAAGGGGGGTTACAGCATAAAGCTTTCAGGACTTTTGTCAGTCAATCAGGACGATCGCACTCAACTCCTCAATGTCATAATGGATTTGTGCGAGTCGGTTGGCAAACAAGTTAATGGGAATTGTTTCTGTCAGTATCATCAGTCTCTATCTCCTTACAAAAAATGCTGGCATTGACCAGCAAATTGATAGATAATTTGTCAAGACTTAGCGAGTTCTTGGACTGGAAGTGGATGAGACAAGGAAGTTTGAGGGATTTTTTTTCTTGTCTCCCTAAATATGCCATAATAGTAGGGTATAGTTTCAGTATTGTAGTTCTTACTAGAATTCTACTAAGATGGACTTATGCTCAATAACACTAGCATAGTTCTTGTACATCACTTTGGGATCATGCCCTACTGCTTCAGCAACTGCTAAATGATTAGCTCCATTGGCTAGGGCATGACTTATGGCCGTATGTCGAGTTGCATAAGTTTTTCGGTAATCAATTCCAAGTTTACCTAACACTGATTTCCATGCTCTACGACGGAAAAGATTGTCATTGATGGGCAATCCTTTTGGAGAAGGAAATACGAGACTTTCTGGATCGAATTGATCGGATCTTCTAGCTTGGAGCATAGCTGAAATTTTAGGAGTTAAAATAACTACTCTGGCTTTTCCTGTCTTAGTAGTCCTTCGAACTCCTCTGGTAACTGATTCTCCAAACCAAACAGTCTGAAAATTATCGCTGATGTGCTTCCATTTTAAGCCAGCAGCTTCGCCAAACCGACAGCCCGTGCCGAATAAAAAAGTAACAAAATCAGCATAGTGACTGTAGTGGCGATCACTTTTGAATGCATTCTCAATCGCTTGGACTTCTGCAACTGTAAATGGCTTCACTTTTTGTTTAGGAGCCACTTTTAATCGCTTTAGTCTCTCACTCCAGGGGTTAACATCAAAATCGACTAAATGTTGTAATTTTCCCCAATTCCAACAAGCTTGGATCAGAATGAGGTAGTCCCTAGCTGTCTCTTCACAAACTTGGCTTTTTAAATAATCTAAAAATGTCTCTGTTATTCTTGACTCAACTACTGCTGCTGCCTTACCTCCAAAGTAGTGATTTAAGTGTTTGGCTACCCCTTGGTATTTGCATAGTGCGCCAACACTCAGACCTTCTTGCTGCTTGAAACTAGAAAACTTACTAAACAAATCGATGACTGATAGACCTTCATGACGCAGAGTTCTCTTGGGTTTGTATTTTTTCAAGCTCAGGTCAAAATTCCCAGAAATAATATCCAATTCTATCTGTATGGCTACCTGTTGAGCATAAGCCCGATTAGCGACTGAATCCGGTAAACCCACTGCCATTGCATAACGCTTGCCCTGATATGTCCATCTCAGCCTTAAGCGACCTTCGTCATTCTCTATTTTGATCGATCGCTTTTCAGTGTGGGTAGGATTCCTACCACTTTTCCTACCACTAGCCTCTCGCTCACCTGAAAGCTTTACCATGAGTGCTTTTTCCTTGAATTATCTTCCTACCAAAATCCTACCAATTTTTGACCTTTTGTGACCCATTATGACCTATTCTCAGTGCCCTTATTGACAATCAAGAAGGGCTGAAAAGCAGTACTGTAAAAGCCCAAATGCTCTATTGGTAAAGGTTTTGAGAAGTATGGGCGATACTGGATTTGAACCAGTGACCTCTTCCGTGTGAAGGAAGCGCGCTACCCCTGTGCTAATCGCCCAGTAAGTTATAACTTAGCACAAACTCCAGAAATAAACAACTGTCAAGATGATTGGAGACTAGGGATTGGGAAATTCTGGGTCTTTCATTCGGGTGCATCCCACTTTGGCAGAAATATTTTCAGCAGGGGAGCAATAAAATAACGAAATTACCCTTAATCTCCTTTCAATGATCAACTCTACATCACCCTCTCTCCCCGTCTCCCCTCTCCACAAGGGTTTTAGGACTGATGTGTAATGATTAGCATTCTTGCTGGGGGTACTCATTCCATAAATTTGTTGTTTGCCGCAGACTCTGATGATTGCCATTGCCCAAAATTAGATGATCCAGGAGGGGAATGCTTAAATACTGCGCTCCTTTTAATAGCTTTTTTGTGAGAGTAATGTCTTCTTGAGAAGGTTCCACATTCCCAGAGGGATGGTTGTGGGCGATAATCAGCTTTGTGGCTCCCTGACGAATCACTTCCCGGAAAATCTCGCGGGGATGGGCTAAAGTCTCATTGGCGATGCCAATAGTAATCACCTGGGTGCCGATTAAGCAATTCTTGGTATCGAGCAGGACTACGGCAAATCGCTCTTGTTTCTGCCACATCAAATCATGACTGAGAACAGCAGCAGCAGCGGCGGGATTATCAATTAATGCCCGTTCCGTAGGTCGAAATTGAAATGCCCGTTTACCGAGTTCAACTGCTGCCAGAATCGTCGTTGCCTTCGCTGGACCAACACCAGGAATGATCATCAACTCCTGGGGACTGATATCCCGCAGGACATCGAGAGGATCGCGCTTGTGTTTGCTCAATTCCTGCAACATGTATTGCCCTAAGCCCACAGCAGAGAGTTTTCCCTTTCCTTGACCCGTACCTAGCAGAATTGCTATCAGTTCAGCGGTCGCTAAATTTTTTGCTCCTAAAGATAGTAATCGCTCACGAGGGCGTTCACTGGTGGGGATATCAGCGATTCTGAGGCTATAGGTCATGGATGCAATTTCTAAGAACTTCAGGCTGCTATTTTATAGCTAATTTAGTCCCAAAAATTGTAAAAGAGTCAACAGATTTTGGATTTTGGATTGATGCACTACGAAGGTATCTATCAAGATAGAACTCAGTCGCCCTAATTGTCCAACTGTTTTTTACATATCTTTACATACTTGAGTTTATTTACGCCCACCTACTTACCGACTTTTAAAAATAATTGCTCCGGTACGCTCGTTGAAGAAAAAATCAACCTTACAGGGGGGCGAGCTCTGCTCCTCCCCCCTGTAATAATGATTATCATTATTACAGGTTTTAAATCCTTAACTTCCTTCTTAAGTTCCTAAACTTAGGTTGTGCAGACTTCGTAGTTATGAGATGATATATAGAAGTATGCAACAAACCCAGGAAAAAGATATGGGAAACTTGATCCTTCAAATTCGGGGCGTAGTTCAAAACAAGATAAAACTTTGTCGTAGGCTCCCAAGGGTAAAATCTTTGTGTGGCAAAGCTTTTAGCGATTAACTTAATGCTAAAAGTGTTACCCGGCTCCCTTGATTATTGAACAACGCCTTATTTTCTTATCTATTCTATTTGATGAGGAAAGAGTAAAATGAAAAAATTTTTTGATGCCTTCATCTCCTACGGGCGTGCTGATAGTAAAATTTTTGCCACAAAACTTAATTAAAAATTAATAGCACAAGGATTCAATGTCTGGTTTGACCAAGATGATATTCCTCTGGCTGTAGACTTTCAAGAACAAATCAATGATGGCATAGAAAAAGCGCATAACTTTATTTTTTAAATAGCACCACATTCGGTAAATTATCCCTATTGTCTCAAAGAAATTGAACTAGCAATTAAGCATAATAAACGTATCATTCCTTTACTACACGTCGAAGAAATTAGTCGAGCAACTTGGCAGGAAAGGAACCCAAATAAGACAGAGGTTGAATGGCAAGAATACCAAGGTAAGGGACTCCATTCTAGTTATCCTAATATGCCTCCAGCGATTTGCAAAATAAACTGGGTTTATTTTCGAGAAAATGACGATAATTTTGAGACCTCATTTGCAGGTTTAGTTGATACTATCCACAAAGATGAAGATTACGTTCAACAGCATAGCCAATATTTAATTCAAGCTTTAGAGTGGGAGAAAAATCAGAAACAAACTAATTATCTGTTAATTGGAGAAGAAAGACACGAAGCTCAAGCCTGGTTAACGCGAAGATGGGATGGACAACCCCCTTGCATTCCTACTGATTTGCAATGCGAATTTATTGGCGAAAGTACGAAGAATGCGAATAATTTACTGACGCAGGTTTTCCTGGCATACTCAGATAAAGATGAGGTGATAAAGGAGAAAATTCGTAAGACGCTGATGCGGGAAGGTTTGACTATCTGGACGAATAAGACAGATATTAAAACGGGAAGTGCGTTTCAGAAGGAAATTAATGAAGGAATTGAAGGGGCTGATAACTTCGTTTATTTGCTCTCCCCAGATAGTCTGGAATCAGAATACTGCCTGCAAGAATTAGCCCACGCTTTTGCCAATAATAAGCGCATCATTCCTTTGCTGATTGAAAAAACGGATTTAGAGTTAACTCCGTCCCAGCTAAGGGAATTGCAATTTGTTGACTTTACTGGACATGAAGATGCCCATAAATATCAGAGTGGTTGCCAGAAATTATTGGGAGAATTAAAGAAAGAGCCGTACTATTATGAGAAACATAAAATTCTTTTAGTCAAATCATTGAAATGGCAAAGACAAAACCACAACCCTAGTCTTTTATTACGGGGCTATAACCTGCAACACTTTGAAGCTTGGTTGAAGGTGGCGAGACAGAGAGATGACTATCCTCCCTTACCTTTACAAGAAGAGTTTATTACTGCTAGTCTTAATAAACCGGAGTCAGCTTCTTTAGAGGTTTTTATTTCCTATTCCCGGACAGATTCAGATTTTGCTCGCAAGTTAAATGATGGGTTGCAAGAGTTAGGAAAAACGACTTGGTTTGACCAAGAAAGTATTGCGACGGGTACGGATTTTCAGCAAGAAATCTATCGAGGGATTGAGAGTTCAGAGAACTTTCTCTTTATTATTTCTCCGAAATCAGTCAATTCCCCCTATTGCGCCGATGAGGTGGAATATGCTCAAAAGTTAAATAAACGCTTCGTGACGGTACTGCACCGCAAGCTGCTTCGAAAGGATAAGCAAAACCTCCCTCCTGCTTTGGCAAGTGTCCAATGGCTGGATTTTAATCAGCATGGGGGAGAATTCTTGGCCAATTTTAATGAATTGGTGAGAACCCTAGATACAGATAGAGATCATGTCAGAGACCACACGAAATGGTCACAGAGGGCACTGGAATGGCAGGAAAAAGGCAGTGAGGATCGGCTGCTACGAGGAAGTGAACTGGCGATCGCCAAAAACTGGTTACAGGAAGCCGAGAAAAACAACAAACAACCCCCGGCGACTGAGTTGCAAAAGGCATTTATTGGGGCTAGTGCCGATCTGCGCGATCGCCTCAAACAAGCCGAAGCAAACCGCAGGCGGCGCGAAATCAGAACCGCCTGGGGTATTGCGGTGGGTTCGATGGTGGCGGTGGCGGTTAGCAGTGGCTTGTGGCTGATGGCTTGGCATCAGTCAAAACTGGCGGAACTCAATCTGGCAGATTCTCTCGCTCGCTATTCCCTGTCCCTGTTTGCTGAAGGCAAAGAATTGGATGCTTTCGTGGAAGCGATTCGGACAGGAAAAATCCTGCAAAAACACAAGGCAAGCAATCCAGAGGTTATCAGTGCCTTGCAGTCGGCTCTTAATAACAGAAGCGAACACAATCGCTTAGAAGGGCATGATAGCTGGGTCAATAGCGTCAGTTTCAGCCCCGACGGCAAGACCTTGGCTTCTGGCAGTGCTGACAAGACCATCAAACTCTGGAATCTAGAGACGGGAAGGAAAATCCGCACCCTCTTCGGGCATGATGACTGGGTCAGGAGCGTCAGTTTCAGCCCCGACGGCAAGACCTTGGCTTCTGGCAGTGAGGACAAGACCATCAAACTCTGGAATTTAGAGACGGGAAGGGAAATCCGCACCCTCTTCGGGCATGATAGCTGGGTCAGAAGCGTCAGTTTCAGTCCCGACGGCAAGACCTTGGCGACCGGCAGTAATGACAAGACCATCAAACTCTGGAATCTAGAGACGGGAAGGGAAATCAGCACCCTCTTCGGGCATGATAGCTGGGTCAGGAGCGTCAGTTTCAGCCCCGACGGCAAGATCTTGGCGACCGGCAGTAATGACAATACCATTAGACTCTGGAATCTAGAGACGGGAAGGAAAATCAGCACCCTCTTCGGGCATGATGTCTGGGTCAGGAGGGTCAGTTTCAGCCCCGACGGCAAGACCTTGGCTTCTGGCAGTTCTGACAAGACCATCATACTCTGGAATCTAGAGACGGGAAGGAAAATCCGCACCCTCTTCGGGCATGATGACTGGGTCAGGAGCGTCAGTTTCAGCCCCGACGGCAAGACCTTGGCGACCGGCAGTAATGACAAGACCATTAGACTCTGGAATCTAGAGACGGGAAGGGAAATCGGCACCCTCTTCGGGCATGATGGCTGGGTCAGGAGTGTCAGTTTCAGCCCCGACGGCAAGACCTTGGCTTCTGGCAGTGCTGACAAGACCATCAAACTCTGGAATCTAGAGACGGGAAGGAAAATCCGCACCCTCTTCGGGCA
>JBFRWF010000122.1:0-4642 GCA_051439465.1 Xenococcaceae cyanobacterium
GTTCAAAACAGGGTAACACGGGGAGCAGGGAGCAGGGACTCCGGAGCAGGGAGAGAGGTTCTACTCAGCAGTTCCACTGACACTCAACCGTGTTACCCTGCCACTTGGCAGATTGAACCATGCCAAATTTCCCCTGGGAGCTTTTCCCCTGATTTGGTTAAACAGGTCAATTCGTCTGTCCAACCATGTCCCGTCTGGAAAACTGATTGAGTGAACTACCTACACCGACTGCAAAGCAGTACGGTGTATGCTTCCGGCTTCATTTACAGATGCCTTTCCACTTTGCGGTTTCTTGGTCTTACTCCGCAGAAAATCTTGGCGGAAATTTGAGACTTTTTCGTTAACCTTGTTTTAACCAAGAACCAGTTTGACACACTACCCGAAAACCACTGTCGGGGTTCCTGACGTCCGAGCCGTTGACACTACGATACGCAGAACGGCAGTAACTCGGAACTAAGAGCCAAGAGCCACCGCGCAGCACCCGAGATTGATTCTCAATATGAGATAGCCACGCACTTCCATCACTGGGCGCACCTTCATAGTTCTCGTGCCAGCGATCAGCACACCACTCCTCAACATTGCCGTGCATGTCGTACAGCCCAAAGGCATTAGCCACCTGAAAACTGCCCACTGGGGTTGTCTGTTCGCGAAACTTTCCTTGAGGACCAGTGCCATAGATGCGATCGCCATCATAATTCGCTAGATCAGAAGTTATAGTCTTGCCAAAGTAAAATGGGGTGGTCGTTCCAGCGCGACAGGCATATTCCCACTCCGCCTCGCTGGGCAATCGGTACTCCCGTCCCGTCTTCTTGGATAGCCGGCTACAGAACTCGACCGCATCATGCCAGGATACATTCTCTACAGGTCGGTTGGCTCCTTTGAAGCTGGATGGATTGGGGTCGAGGGGGCGTTTGACTTGGGTAAGAGCTGCTACAACCTCCCACTGTGCCTGAGTCACAGGGTACTTGCCCATAAAAAAGGGTTTGACGGTGACTGCATTTTGCGGACCTTCTCTGGGCCACCGCTCAGGCTCACTATTTGATGAACCCATCAGGAACTTGCCCCCAGGAATGGAGACCATCTCCAGAATGACACTACCACCCAAATCTTCAGATAATAACTCTGCCTGACTGCGGCTGCGGTTGATTTCCCAGGTTGAGTTTATTCCGAATAGCCCTGAGCGACGCATAATTACCGTTGCCACGTCGAACTCAAAGGTAGATAGAGATGGTGTCGAAGGCAGCTCGACTTCACTAGCAAAATTGGGATTCGAATCAATTCCTATTGTCATGATCTTTGCCTCTTATTTCTGGATTAAGCAACAGTGCTCCGGTTCAGGCACAATTTCTGACTTCCCTCTTAGGCTAACTTTCCTCCAACTGGTTATTGTGAGTGTATCTTTCTATATTTTAGGTTAGAAAATGTGAACTACCAGTTAAAATTTATGCATCTAGTTAGTTGGTAGGTTAGTAAGATGAAGTTATCGCCGTCTAACCCACCCTACCCAAGGATTTAATATTTTCTTTATAGATACCCTCTAGGGATTAGGGATTGGGGATTGGCGATGCCGACGCGCAGAAATCTTCGACCGACGCGCAGAAATCTTCGATTTCGAGCATCGTCGAGCATCGTCGAGCATGGCTGTGATTTAGGACTGCTATAGAGGTTGATGAGCTAATTGAGAAAAACGATGAGTAACAAACGCATTCGAGTTCAAATTAGCTTCAAGATTTTCGGGATCGCACTGAGTTTGCTAGGAGTATTGGGACTAGTAGCATACATCTCTCACCAGCAATTACGCCGAGTTCGCGAGGAAGTTCAGGATCTGGCCGAATATATTATCCCCATCACGAATTTCGTGTATGAGGTTAACACTCATGCCCTCGAGGGGGAAGTGCATTTTGAGCGGATTCTCAAGCTCTACGAAATTGAACCGCTCAATACTGAACTCATTGAGCGAGAAAAGCAACTCTTTGAGAAGCGGAGTGAACTGGTTAATGAGGAAATTGCTCAGGCGATCGCCCTGGCTCAGAAGGGACTTAGCAACGCATCCACTCAGGCAAATAGACAGGAGTTAAGCAAGATTGAGCCAATATTGGAGCGGATTGAGCGGGAGCATCAAGATTTCCACGAGCATGGGGTTGACATATTTAAGCGCCTTGAAAACAGTGAGCCTAATGACGCAATCCACAAGCTAGAAATTCAGCTAGAAGAAGAAGAAGACCACCTCAACCAAGAGATGGAAACCATCCTCACAGAGCTTGGAGAGTACACTGTGCGGGCTGCTAAGTTGAGCCAGCGCCATCAGCAGAATGTCCTCCGAAATGGCTTTCTCATTTCCAGTGGAGCAATTGTCCTAGGACTGTTTTACGCTTCGTTAGTGACTCTGGAAATTGTGCGTCCTTTGCGTTATCTAACCAGGCGCATCCGGGGCATTCAGACTGGGGAATCAGAAGATCCACTAGAGGTCAAGTCTGGTGATGAGATTGGCTTGTTGACTGTTACCTTTAACGAGATGTTGGCAGAAATAGACCAGAAAGAGGAACTGAAAAAAATCTTTGGCAAGTACATCGATCCTCGCATCGTTGCTGGTTTGGAAGATGGTGGCAAAAGCTTGCCAACTAAGGGGGAAAAGCAAATTGTCACCGTACTCATGTCTGACATTGAGGGGTTCGATCCAATTGCTCAGACATTAGTCCCTGAGCAGTTAGTCAAAGTCATCAACCAATACCTCGGTCTTCTCTCAACCTCTGTTTTGGACAAAAAAGGATTTATCGAGTTTGTTGATACAGTCATCAAAGGATTTTGGGCACAGCCATTTGTGAGTGAAACGGAGCATGCTCAACTAGCCTGTGAGGCTGCTCTAGATCAAGTTGCCAAATTAGACCAACTCCGCCAGACTCTAAGCCAGACCATCGGACCAAATGCAGATATATCCAAGATCGAGCTGCGAATCGGTTTAGCGACAGGACCACTAATTCTGGGCAATCTGGGACCGAAGTGGTCAATGGTCTATACCGTTATGGGAGACACCGTCAATACAGCGGCTCGCCTCAAGGGTGCTGCTAAACAGTATGATGTGCGGATCATCATGTTGCAGGAAACCCAAGAACTGGTTGAGCAAATGATGGAGACTCGTGAGTTGGGGCTGATCCAGGTTGTCGGCAAGGATGAAAAGCTTAGAGTTTATGAGCTGTTGGGACGTAAAGACGAACTCAGTCCCAATCTGGCTGAACTAAATACAACCTTTGCCAAAGGCTTAGAGTTATATCGACAGCAAAATTGGGATCAAGCGCAGAAATACTTTGAAGCCTGCCTGCAGTTACAGCCCAATGATAGTCCCTCTCATCGCTATCTTCAGTGGATACAGGAGTTACGAGACCAAACACTGCCAACAGATTGGGATGGTGTGTGGAAGCTAACCAAGAAGTAACCGGAGTTCGGAGTTGAGGAAACTGGCTGTAGACAGAATAAGGGTTTCAGATTCTTTACTGACCACGCCCTGGTTTACAATCAGCAAAACCAAGGGCTTCACTATCGAGGAAGCTAGCAATTGCCATTTCAACCACAACTTCGAGCGGGTATTCAATTTCAGCGGCACGGGCAATGAAGGCGGCACGAATTCGTTCTGGGAGGTGTTCTATGATGGCTTGAGCATCGGCAGCGGATAATTGTTCCAGAGTTTTAGACTGCATGGGTTTAGCGTTCCGGAGGGATTTTAACGTTGTAGGGTGGCTCAGTTGCTCTGAGGATGATGGCTTCTAACTCTAATAGTAGCGCAGGGTTCCTCCACGCCGAGAGCGGGCGAATTGCGAGGCGAACATCTTCATCATTGTATTTGTCGAGCCATGCCCAGAGAAATGCTTTGTGCCCACTGCTAAATCGACCGCGTAGGCTTTTGGTTTTACCAATGTAAAGCAGTCCTTCTGTGCGGTGTCTGACAGCATACAATCCTGGGCGGGATGGGAGGTTGGCAAAGTCGCGGCTGATGGGTTGACATTGCTCGAAGGGAGTGAAGGCAAGGGTGTGGAGGATTTGGTGGGCTTGTTGTTGGATAGAGGCGGGCATGGGAACAGGAAATCCGATTTGCCCAATAATTTTACTTGAGCGATCGCACTATCCCATCCTACTGAGTGGGCCTATGGACGATACGATCGCACTTTCCCAAAAGCCGCGATCGCTGATCCCAAATGGGTTCTATAAACTCGGTGGCTGGAAAGCTGCTGGGGTGAGCGTGGGTAAAAAGTCCCACGACACACCGAGAATCAGTAGATCACAAAGTCAGTTTGAAACAGGCGATCGCGTTGTCTCGAATTCCGACTTCGAGGACTCTGATTAAAACTCTCATGGCTGATTACAACTTATCTAAAGCTAGCGTTTACAGATATCTAAACCAGTAATTCCTAGTCAATCAGTTCTTTAGTACTACGCCAAATAATTCTAAAGAGCTTAAAATTTTTCCCTCTTGACCAGCATACGGCAATGCCGTATATAACTGAAGTTCCCCCCAAGCGAATTAACGCGAAGCCTCAGCTAGAGCGACTTTCAGGATTTTTTTGAGTCGCCGTTACTGGGTACATCTTCTGAAGGGGCTTCTGATGCGGATTTTGAGGCGATCGCCCTTTTTTTTCACCTTACCGCG
>JBFRWF010000123.1:0-11456 GCA_051439465.1 Xenococcaceae cyanobacterium
CCTAGGCAAGTGTCGAAACCCCTCGACGGGCCCCCAAGGGTGTCTCAGGGAAAAACCAGGAAATCCAGATCGTGAGATTTGGAAGCCCCCGCTACAATCTTTGATTTAGCGGTGGGAGGATGTCACACTGAAGATGGTCAACTAGCCGAAAGAACGTGACAGAAAAGTTATTAGTCTGCATAGCATTGAGACTGGTAAGCCCTTAACTCAGAATGCTTTGCCTATCGATTGTAAGTTTGTTGCTTACAACTATTGGCGAAATAGATTTGTAAAAAACTAATTGGAGGCGGCGCTCCTCCCCTCCCTGCTGATGCTCCGAAGGGGTATCCGCGCCGAAATATCTGATGAACAAAAAAAATCATGCCTGCTGTGGTCCCGGCTACGCTTCCCCTGAAGCAGCCATGCAAGCAGAACCAGAAAAAATCCTTTATACCATTGCCCTTTACACTGGCACTGGCATCGAAGAACCAGATTATCTGGCAACAGTAGACGTTGACTCCCAATCCCCCACCTATTCCCAAGTCATTCACCGTCTGCCGATGCCCTACATTGGCGACGAACTCCATCACTTTGGCTGGAACGCCTGTAGCTCCTGCTACAGCGACGAGACTAAATCCCGACGCTTCCTCATTATTCCAGGACAGCGTTCCAGCCGTATTTACATCATTGATACTAATAAGCAGCGTGCCCCTAAAATTCACAAAGTCATCGAACCAGAGGAAATCAAAGCTAAAGCGAATTTAACCGCCCCTCATACGGTTCATTGCCTTGCTAATGGTAATGTCATGATATCGATGCTAGGGGATAGTAATGGCAATGCGCCCGGTGGCTTCCTGCTCCTAGATGAGAACTTTGACATTATTGGTCCCTGGGAACAAAAAGCCGACACTATGCGCTTCAATTATGACTTTTGGTATCAGCCTCGTCATAATGTCATGGTTAGTAGTGAGTGGGCAGCACCCAAAACCTACTATTCTGGATTTGACCTCGAAGATGTGAAGGCAGGCAATTACGGAAAACAACTGCACTTCTGGGATTGGTCAAAACACTCTATTCTTCAAAGCGCTGACTTGGGCGAGGAAGGCTTAATTCCCCTAGAGGTTCGTTTCCACCACAACCCCGAAAGTACTCACGGGTTTGTTGGTGCAGCTCTCAGTAGCAATATCTGGCACTGGCATAAATCCAATGGTCATTGGGAGGTAGACAAGGTTATTGATGTGCCGTCGGTTGAAATAGAAGATTGGCCAATGCCTGTACCTTCTCTAATTACTGATCTCCTGATTTCCATGGATGATAGATACCTTTACTTATCCAACTGGCTACATGGGGATATTCGTCAGTATGATATCAGCGACCCCAAAAATCCCAAACTCAAGGGTCAGATTTGGTGCGGTGGATTGCTTGGTAAAGGCGATCGCGTCAAGGGGCGCAAAATAGCAGGGGGACCCCAGATGCTCCAGCTGAGTCTGGACGGTAAGCGCCTTTATGTGACCGACTCTTTATTTAGTACTTGGGACAACCAGTTTTATTCCGAATTGGCTTCCACAGGTTCAGTGTTGTTACAAATTGACTGCGATATAGAAAACGGGGGTATGAAGATTAACGAGAATTTCTTGATTGATTTTGGAACTGAACCCAATGGTCCTGCTCGCGCCCATGAAATGCGTTATCCTGGCGGTGACTGCACCTCGGATATTTGGATTTAGTAGCTTGTGAAGACCTACCTAGTTGAACTGGTCAATCGTGACAAACAAGTTTTCTCTGTAGCAGAAGATGAGTACATCTTAGAGGCATTAGAAGCAGCAGGGTTACGATTGCCAGTGGGTTGCCGTTATGGGGCATGTATTACTTGTGCAGCACGTTTACTCAAGGGAAAGGTAGAACAATCAAAAGCAGTGGGACTAAAACCAGCACAGTCGGCAATGGGGTATGTCTTATTGTGCATTGCCTTTCCCCGCTCAGATTGCCAGTTTGAAGTGGGGGTGGAATGCCAGAAGTCCCTTTATGTTAATCCCTTCAAGAGCGAGGGATAAACTCAAAACTCATCTGAAAAAATCCGGGAGCATGGAAACCCCGTCTATGCGCGAGCGGGGAGAGTCAAAACTCATAAATCTCCTAGTCCCCAGTTCCTAGTTTTTTACTTACCCATCCCTAACTGCTGGGCTTTCTGATAAACCTTACCTTCCGTCAACAAAGAAGGCGCAATCACAACTTCAACCTGCTGCATCTCCTTGAGATTTTTCGCTCCCAGAGTCCCCATACTGCTTTTGAGCGCACCCAAGAGATTGTGAGTACCATCATCCAATTTTGCTGGACCAACAAGAATTTCCTTAATTGTCCCAGTCGTCCCCACATTAATGCGAGTACCACGGGGTAAAACTGGACTAGGCGTTGCCATACCCCAGTGATAATCCCTCCCTGGCGCTTCTTTCGCCCTGGCAATGGGAGAACCAATCATCACTGCATCAGCACCACAGGCAATACACTTACAAATATCGCCCCCTGTAATAATACCGCCATCGGCAATTACAGGAACATATTTGCCTGTTTCTTGGTAATAATCGTCTCTGGCTGCTGCACAGTCAGCCGTCGCCGTTGCTTGGGGTACACCCACCCCCAACACACCGCGAGAGGTACAAGCAGCTCCTGGCCCAATACCCACCAATACACCAGCAGCACCAGCTTTCATCAAGTTCAATGCCACATCATAAGTGACGCAATTGCCCAAAACCACTGGCATCGATATTTCCTGGCAGAATTGAGACAAATCTAGGGGTGTAACTGATTCAGGGGAAAGATGTGCAGTAGAAACCACCGTTGCTTGGACAAATAATAAATCTGCGCCCGCAGAGGCTAATGTTTCGCCATATGTCATCGCTCCAGCAGGGGTTAAACTTACTGCTGCCATTCCCCCTTGTTCTTTAATTTCGATAATCCGCTGTTCGATCAGTTCCGGCTTAATTGGCTCAGCATAGAGTTTCTGCATCAGTCCGACAAACTCAGACTTACCCACCGAGGTAATCCGGTCTAATATCGGTTCTGGGTCAGCATAACGAGTTTGGATTCCTTCTAAATTAAGAACCCCCATTGCTCCCAATTTTGAGAGCAGCACTGCCATCTGCACATCGACCACACTATCCATAGCACTGGCGATGATTGGAATTTCTCGCTCAATTCCGCCTATTTGCCAGCTAGTATCTGCCAAACTGGGGTCTAAGGTTCGCACTCCAGGGACGAGTGCAATTTCATCAATTCCGTAGGCTCGTCGAGCCGTTTTACCCCGACCGATTAAAATATCCACGCTTATATTCCCGTTCCCAAAGCATATTTAGCATAGGCTATCAAATTTTTTTGATCATTAGTCAGAAGTTATACCAAATCCGGGTTAACTACCCCTTTTTTGAGGGAACAGGGAACAGGGAACAGGGAACAGGGAACAGCAGGGAACAGGGAACAGCAGGGAACAGGGAACGGAGAAAGGGGAACAGGGAGCAGGAGAAGAAAAATACAGAAAATTGATAAAGGGGGTTTTAGACCCGGATTCAGTATTATTAGTCATTAGTCATTAGTTTTTGGTGGACGTCCGACTAATGACTAAATAACTATGCAGGATAAATCCGCAGCCTTCGGTTGGGCTCTTCGCCAAAACTGTCGGAGTGAAGGCGATAGTGTTCCACTAGCTCGTGTTGCATTTTGCGCACTTTTGCCGAGCGGGGTAGTAACTCCACTGGCTGTCCCTTGGGAATCACGATTTGTTCCACGGCTAGTCTGGCTTCTTCTAGGGCCTCTATTTCATCGTCACTGCCACTTTGAATAAACAAGCGCATATCCATTGCTTCGGGCATCTTGGGGTCGTCCATATCTAACAGCCGCCGCAAAGCACGGGTGATTTGGGGAATGGTGCTAGACTTGATCCCGTGAATCGGGACTTGACGAGCTTTAGCAATCTGTCGCAGTTTGGAATGGTTTTTAATGTGCGATCGCAGTGTCAAAATCACATCAGCGCTATTCATGTCTTTTGTCAAGACCACGGGCAGATTCAGCACCTCGATCACTTGCTCTAACTGAGAGCGACCGATGCCATAGGGATAAACATACACCGGCCAATCTTCACCATTTGGCCCCGGTGTACGAAACTTCTCACTCAATGCTTCTTGCTGATGCCAGGATTGATCCAGCATCTGCTCAAAATCATTGTTTACCCCAGAGCTTATAGATGATACTGGGCTCATCTGTCCCGAAGCTCGCCAACCTCCTGGTCGCACGGGGGCGACGGATGGCGTACTTTGCCCTAATGAGGGAGTTGTTGCTTGGCGGGGAGTTTCCTGAGTAATGGTGACCTCACCACCGTCGCTCACTGTCCTGATTTGCGGAACGGGCTCTCGTCCCCGCAGCAAGTTGTCAACGGTGTGGGCGACATCATCATGGACAACCCAGCGTTGCCTCTCTAGCATTTCCACGGCAATTTCAAAGGTTGGAGGAGCCTTCCGCTCCAATACCGTCTTCTGAGAGCCTCGTCGTCTGGCTTCCTCATCTCCCAATGTGACCGCCTGAATCCCACCCACCAAGTCAGATAGGGTTGGATTCTTAATCAGGTTTTCAATCTGATTGCCATGAGCTGTACCCACCAGTTGAACACCTCGTTCGGCAATGGTTCGGGCAGCAAGAGCTTCCAATTCTGTGCCAATCTCATCGATAACAATTACTTCTGGCATGTGGTTTTCCACCGCCTCAATCATCACCTGATGTTGCAATTCTGGCCGGGCAACCTGCATTCTTCTGGCACGACCAATTGCTGGGTGGGGAATATCCCCATCTCCGGCAATTTCATTGGAGGTGTCGATAATTACCACCCGTTTATTGAGGTCATCGGCTAAGACTCTGGCGATTTCTCGCAGTGCGGTGGTTTTCCCCACACCAGGACGACCTAGTAGCAGGAGTGAGCGACCGGTTTCCACTAAGTCGCGAATCATGATAATAGTGCCAAAAACCGCTCGACCGATGCGGCAGGTTAAGCCAATAATCTCACCTGTACGGTTGCGAATAGCACTAATGCGGTGTAAAGTGCGCTCGATGCCTGCCCGGTTGTCGCCACTAAAGCTACCGATTCGCTCAATACAATGCTGCAAGTCTTCTTTGGATACTGGTTTCTCACCCAGGTAAGATACTTCCTCTGGGAAGCGAGCCTCTGGGATTCGTCCCAAATCCATGACCACTTCAATTAAGCTATCCCGTTTTGGATGCCGATCTACTTTTGAGCGAATCTCTGCTGGCAAAATCTCTAGCAATTTATTCAGATCGTCTGTGATCTGCATCCGGTGCGAAGGGATTTTTTCTGGCATCAATGGCAATTTTTCCAAAGATAAGACCTGTGTTTCTGAAAAGTTTTTTGTTTTGGGATATACCATAACAACTTGAGTTTGTCAATGCTGAGTTGTCACTTGTTTTCCACGGCTCTGCCTGGGAACGCTACTGACATCAGAAGTGCGTGTTGAAGATGGCTTGAGTTGGGAAACAAGGGAATGAGCCTTGGTAACGGCTTGCCAGAGCAAATCCGGGCAATTTTCTAGCTGGGAGGCATTGAGGTTTTGGTGATTAACTGTTTCTAATTTTTCAAGGATGGGTGAGAGGAGGGAACGAGCATAGCTACCGTAGGCGATACCAGATACAAAGGGGGATTGGTGATTGGTTATTGGTGATTGGGAATATGAAGGCGCTGGACGCTTTGTCCCCTTGTTCCCATCCTTAAGCAGTCCAACAGCTTGGAGTTTAGTCACGGTATAGTGATTGGTGCCGCCAGCGAGTTGGACGTATCCGGGTAAGCCAGCAGCCAGAACTTTCTGCGCCAGTTTCACGGTGGCATGGGTGGTACCGATGCCGATATCACCACTCATTGGACGACCATCGGTTTGCCAAATTAAGGGACAGGGTAAAGGGTTAATTGAGTCATAGAGGGAGTGGAGGTAGTCAATTAAATTGGGGTCATCTGGGCAGCTAATGGCAAGGAGTTTGAGTTGGTTAATCCAAGGGGTGATCGCTTGCCAAAGTCGCTGAAAATCTTGCCAGTTTCCAACTTGGGTGTGGATTTCGATGGTATCAATGCCCATTTGTTGAATTAAGGAGGCGATCGCTGTTGGGGTTGATACATAAGAGCGAGTAAAAATCAACTCCCTTGGACAAACTGGCAAACATCGACCGCAGCCATAGCAGCGCTGATCGATAACTCCAGAGAAGGTTTCACCAGTATCTTGGAAAGCGATCGCCCCAGCTGGGCAAATTTTTTCACAGGGACGAGGACAGGAGGGGGGACATTTAGTTGAGTCAAATTCTGCTTTGCGGAAATGGGGATCTTCCCCATCATTCAAACTCACCATTAACCTAGGCAAACCCCGCCACTGAAATCCTCTCGCAGCAGCAGCATCTGCGAGAGCCCTAGCAACTTTTAGAGCATCTTTTGCCGTCGCTATCACAGCCGGATCGGCAGCCACATCTATACAGTCAGCACCAGCCAGTGTATATGCCAAGGTGAGACTGCGAACAGCAGGAAGGTGTTGGAAGCTGGCTCCGCAGATCAGCTTGAACCAGTTACCTTCCTTTAAGGAATGTAAAGGATAGTACAGATCGCTCACCCTTAAATGCTAATCCGTTGTTCACAAATTGTGAAGAAAAATTTTTGCTGTCGATGACAATCATAGTTAAAGCTGATATTCTGTGTTCTTCGACACTTTCACTAACTTACTCCTATAGTAATTGCTGTTCTCTACATATATTATACTACAAGTATATATAATTTCGGTGAGTAGCAGAATTTTAAGGTGGGCATTGCCCAGAATTCTTTCTGTGCATGAGTTACAAGTTTTTGGTCGGCAATGCCCATCCTACGGTTATTATTGTTTAATTCAGATTCAAAAATTTTAAGTAGCTACAAGTATATATAATTTCGGTGAGTAGCAGAATTTTAAGGTGGGCATTGCCCAGAATTCTCTGTGTGCATGAGTTATAAGTTTTTGGTCGGCAATGCCCACCCTATGGTTATTATTGTCCATAGTCATTAGTCGGACGTCGGACGTAACTAATGACTAACGACTAATGACTATTGACTAAAATGGCAATTTAGTCAGCGATCGCGTTGAGCAACACCTCAGATAGCGTCATATCTTCCATATCATCGATGGTAATTGTATCGACGATATCGAACTGTGCCCCAGCATTTTGGAGTTGATCGTCTAGCGCCTTGAGAAACTGAGTGGCCATTTTATCTTTGCCCACTTGAATCAGTGAAATTGCCAGTTCTTCATCTCGGTCGATTTTACGAGACGCTTCGATAATCCCCCGCATGACGGCTTTGCGGTCATCTGGTTCCCCATCGGTGATCACCAAAATTGTTTCTCCATTTGCCTTCGCCTGACCCACTGCTTTACGCTGAAAGTAGTTATCAAGAGCATCTTGTAGTACACTGGCAAGGTCCGTGCGACCCATTGGCTCGTTTTCCTGATAGATTTGGGTGACTTTGTCTGAGGTGACATTGTCGTATCTTCTAAAGCGACCAGAAAACAGATAAACTGTAATTCCATCAGGATCAAACTGTTCGCATTTTCTTGCCAATGCCAGGGTAGACTCCTGAGCAATATCCCAACGAGTCTTCCCACCGGGTTGATCGGCAGTAGACATACTGCCACTTTTATCGATGATCAGTGTGTAATCACGATCTTCCACTATAGAACCTCCTTCCACCTGAGAAACAACCTCCTACGATTGTTAATGTTTTCCTCCTCTAGCCTATTACGAGGTTTCAGAAAATACGGAAAAATCCCAAATTTCATCAGGATTCGCTTTTGCTCTGCAGTCAAGGTCTTGTGACATCGAAGATGAGGATTGTAAAGTCATGTTGCAAACCTGTTAAAAATCTTCAGATATCGTCTAAAACCAAGTCATAGCCCTTAATCTAAAACATCACAAGAGAATTCAAGGAACAGCAATGGATAACGAAGTTCAAAAGTATCGCATGATCTGCACCCTCACCTTTGGAGATATCTATGGTCAAATCATTATTTGGTTAATCGTCATTTTCCTCTCCCTTGCCACCACCTTGGCACTGTGGAGTAGCACTCGTCAAATTTACGCCCTGGCTACAGTTGGAATTGTTCTGGTGTTGTCTCTGCCTTTCTTGCTCTTTGCCTTCGTAACTACCTTACTCAACCACATTGAGTTTGCTCCTGTAGAAGAGAAGGTAAAAAGTCGCAAACCTTCCACTAGCAGAACTGGAAATAAGCCCAGCCAAAAACCAGCGGAAGCCGCTGGCTAGAAGTCTGAAGTTAGAAGTCTGAAGTCTGAAAAGGTATCTGCAACTGTCAGGAACCTAGGTGGGATGTTTCCCCCGATCTGAGATCGGGGGAACCCCGTTTAAAAACGGGGGCTTGCAGACCACGATACCTGACCAGCCTAAGTCTTCCTATAACTGGGGGCCAAACCGATAAGCCCTTTCAGACTAGACTAGACTTCGTCCCTGCTGACGCAGCCCGTCGCTGCTAGTCTAGGCTAGACTAGGCTTCGCCCCTGCTACGCAGCGCGTCCCTGCTGACGCAGCCCGCCCCTGCTGTCGCAGCGCGACGCCCTTCGGGTACGCAGTTCAGAATTCAGAATTCAAGCTCCCATTCCTGAATATTGCTTAAGTCCCCGACGCCACAGCCACCGATTGACAAAGAAAAATAGTACTGCCCATCCCAGCATTATTAACCCCCCGCGCACAAAATTAATAGGTAAACCGATTAGCAGTGAAGCGGGGAAATATATCAAATAGGGAAGCGGTGTCCACAGAACAATCTCCCGCACAAGAGGAGGAAAGACTTCCAGAGGTGCAATTATCCCAGAGAGAAATATATAGAACAAATACCAAAATTGCTGGATAGCGCTAGCACGTTCTGTCCAGAAGGCAAGCATGGCGAAAGTGTACTGGATAATAAAACGCAGCGTAAATGACATTGCCGTCGCCAGCAAGCAGAGCAACAGGCTAGTCAAACTTGGTACCCAAAATGCCTGAGGATAAAGCCAGAAAAATAAACCTGTTAGCACTATAGCAGGAGGCAGACGGGTAATTTTTTCCGACAAATGCCTAGCAACATGATGCCACGCGGGGTCGAGGGGCTGGAGCAGTCGAAATGAAAGACGTCCTTCTATCACTTCCCTTTCAAAATCCCAGATTACCCAGACTGTCGTGAATTGCCGAATCAGGAAAACGCTGAAAAAGTAGCGAGCAAAATCTGTTGATTCTAGCCCGAAGTTGCCATTTTGAGATGCCTGTATCCAGACACCCATTAAGATAATAGGTAAAGAACTAGACAGAGCCCATAAAAATATCTCGGCTCGGTATTCAAGCATATGGGCGTAGTGAGCTGAAAGCAGAGTTATTGCCTTCTTCAATACCCAATTCATCAAACCACTCCTGTGCGGAAAAGGCGACCAATCACTTCTTCTATCGGCGGATCGGTTACGCTTAAATCTAGCACTTCCAACTGAGCAAGAATTCGAGCGACAGTAGCAGTAAGTTCCTCCCGCCGCACCAAGAAACGCACTTCCTGACCCTTTACTGCTTCGAGTTCGCCGTATGCAGCTAATTTCGATTCTGGCAAGGGGTAGGCTAATTCTACCTTCACTTCCCTGTAGGGAGCAAAGCGTTCCAGTAGTCCTTCTAAACTACCGTCGTAAATTAACTTTCCTTGATAAATCAGCATCACTCGCTCACACAGGGCGGTGATATCTGTCATGTAGTGACTGGTGAGAAGGATGGTTGCTTGATAGTGCTGGTTGTATTCCCGTAAGAATTCCCGCACTGCTGCTTGGGCGTTGACATCTAATCCCAAAGTTGGCTCATCGAGGAAAAGCACTTGGGGATGGTGGAGGAGGGCTGCTAGCAGTTCGGCTTTCATCCTTTCACCGAGGGAAAGTTTCCGTACTGGCTGAGTGAGTTTTTCCTCCAGGGAAAGCATTTCGGTGAGTTGCCCCAGTCGCCGCTGAAATGTTTTTTCGGAGATTTTATAGACGGCGGCGTTGATTCTGAGAGAATCAAGGGCTGGTAAGTCCCAGAGTAGCTGCTGTTTTTGCCCCATCACTAAGCTAGTCTTTTCCAAGAACTTCGCTTGGCGGCGGAAGGGGACATATCCAGCGACTCTCACACGCCCGCTAGAAGGGTGAATTAGCCCAGTGAGCATCTTGAGGGTAGTGGTTTTGCCTGCACCGTTGGGACCTAAAAAACCAACCATCTCCCCGGCTTCGATTTGGAAGGAAATATCTTGCACTGCTTTCACTTCCCGGTAGGTGCGGCGGAAAAAATGGACTAATGTACCTTTGATCCCCGGTTCTTTGACGGCAACCGGGTAGATTTTGCTAAGGTTTTCGACTACAACAATTGGCATAATTTTAATGTAATCGATTTCGGTGTTCCCCTTTCCCCGTTCCCTGTTCCCTGATCCGAAGTTCCCTGTTCCCTGCTTCGGGAAAAAAGGGGGTAGTTAACCCGGATGTGGTATGGTAAAAACTTCGTTAGGATTATAAGCAAAAATAAGCAATGTCAGTATAATATAGTCAGAGGGGGATCCAGATGAAGCTACCTGACTACGCAAAAGAACTAGGCATTAGCTATACAACGGCATGGCGATGGTGGAAAGCGGGGAAACTGCCACATCCCGCTTCTCAGACAGAGAGCGGTTTAATAATTGTTGATTACAGACCAGACTCGACAGTCTCGTTGCCGCCCTTTAATCGAGTAGTAATTTAAGGTCGAGAATGATGAAACAAGTTGAGCAGCATATCATTAAACCAAATCACTCCTTTCACTCTTATTGCCACCAAGTTACAACTATTTCCTGTAAATTATTTAATACAGTTCAATTTAACCTGAGACAAGGATTTTTCTACGGTTAACCAGTTTTATAATAAACAGGTGGCTAAGTACAAATCTCGTCTGCCTCTAGGGGTCAAGACATCCAAACGGTTAGAAAACATTATCATCAACCGAAACAATCGCCTAAAAACTCACATCCATCAAGTCACAAGAAGACTAACAAACGAACTATTAAGTCTCGGAGTTTCAGAAATTGCTATAGGCAAAAATGAGCAATGGAAGACTAACATTAAAATCGGGAAACGAAATAATCAGAACTTTGTCCAAATTCCTCACGCTAAAATTATCGACCAACTCACTGAAAAATTAAAGTCAGTGGGAATTGAAGTTATAGTGGGCGAAGAAAGCTATACTAGTAAAGCTTCGTTTTTAGATTGGGACAAGATCCCAACTTTTAACAGTAACAATCGAAGCATGCCAAAATTTTCTGGCAAGCGGGTGAAAACAAAACTGTATATTTCAGGTTCTGGAACTCAAATTCATGCCGATGTGAACGGGAGTTACAACATCGGGCGAAAAGTAATCCCAAATAAATTTGATTGTTTACAATCAGCGT
>JBFRWF010000124.1:0-43893 GCA_051439465.1 Xenococcaceae cyanobacterium
GCACTCAGACGTTCTGAAGAATGGCAATACTCACATAAATATTTGGCTCGTTCTCGGATAGCCTGCTTGACCTCATCACTGATTGACATTTTGAGCAGTAAGCATCGCGTTAATATGAGTAAAAATACGGTCTAACTCTCCTATGGCATCTAGTTCAGCGATTTCATCTGGAGTTAGTTGGTCAGTTTTCTTCTTGTCCAGAAGACTCTCCATACGAAGTTGAAGAGACTCACTGAACTTGAACAAATTCCAGTCGCCAACTTTTTCAAGCCGAATTTCATGAATCAATGAGGAGGGCTTGTTGAGAGTTGTAACCATTCGTACCCCCGTGACAGTGCTCCTAGCAAGATTATAACTTTAACAGCGCGGCAGAGTCCGTTTGAGGTAGAGGCTGTAGGGATTGTTGTAACGAACCATTCCTTTTTGCAGTGTGAGGAAGCAATTCACGGATCTCTCGACTACAATCCGTTAAACCAGCAAAATCAGCAATTTCCGCCGCTTTTAAGTGATCGGACATACCTTGATTGAACAGAGTTTGAGCAGCTTGCTGAGTGGTTTGATACTTATCCGCGAAACTGCGATCGCTGCGCGTTTTCAATTTAAGCGATCGCACTCTGGTGTTGACCCTAGTGCCACTACGCGGAAGTCAAAAGGCAAAAGGCTTGCATGCAAAAGTATTGATTGGTAAGGCTTTGATGATTTTGCCACTGGCGGGTTATTTCCACCGCGCTGCACTAGTAACCAAAAGTGTGCAAGAGCCATAATGTGGGTTCAAAATCGGCCTGTTTGCAGGTCGGAGCGATTATGAGAAGCAGGTCGCTACAGGTAGGGTAGTAAGCGCTCGCCGTAATCAGTAGCTGTCAAGAGAACATTCCAGTAGTGATTCCTAGTAGACGCTTAGCTGAATTCGGTGAAACGGAAGGCTGATGATTTTCATTTGCTTGAAATACAACGATGTTAAATTCTTTTATGCTTCGACCAGATGGTCGAGTCAGCACACCACAAACTGCTAATAGCATACCAAAAAGTGCAACCTCTTTCCTTAGTCCTCCATGACCTGAGCCAATCAAAGGAACGTACACTGAACGGAGCCTCTTATCGGCCACTATTCTTTGAATTTCATTTACGGCCTTAAAAATATAAGACATTTCCGCGCGTAATCCTTCTCCTGCTCTCTTTGTAGTGACAGATAAGAAAAGAATTCTATTCTTAGAAGATAATGGTTGATCGAGATAGATCCCTGTTCCTATTCCGTAACTCAACTGAACTACTCCAGTTTCTTTCTCGACTTCTTGAGATGGAATTTTTTCCAGATCCTTATTAATAAGATTTTTAATATTATCGATTTGATTTGGATATTCTGCCTGAATAAATGCCCCTAGAGAACTTCTTTTATCATTAATGCATTCGTCATCAAAAAACTCATTCGCTGGCAAAACAACTAAACTTCTTTCGGGCTCTCTCTCTATTGATTCAATTATACCAAAAATAACATTAATGACTGAATCGGTTATAACTGAGCTAAAACCATTTTTTAGGTTCCTTATACTGCCAGTCTTTAACCATCCAAGGGGGGCTTTGCCCAAGAATTGTTTTGGGGCATTTTCATCAGAAAAATAAAGGAAAATAGAGATAAGAATAAGTATTAACCCTAGCACATAAAGCGAATAAATTGGTTCGGCCGACCTTGAGATTTGTAACTTTGTTATATCGGACACTTCAAAAAAACTTATAATAGCAAGTAAGCATCCAAATACAATTAGGATGACAGGGTATTTTTGGTTCTCAAGAAACTTAAACATACCAACTCCTTATAGCAAAGTAATCCTTTAATATCTCTTTAAGATATCGAGAGTTAACCGATCGGGCTTACTTTCAAAATACTTAAGCAGAGCATCCTTAAATATCTGATTGTCTTTTGTAGCGTAAAAGAACAACGTCATAGAAGAACGAAATTTAAGATAGTCAGGATAACCGAAAATTTCCTTAATTTTGCGACCTTCTATATTGAGAACAAGCTGAGTACACTGTCTTAGCCTCGATCCTAGAATAGGATTTTTCAAGTAAGCCTCAGCCTCTTCTAGAGATGAAATTGCAAATTCCTGTGCCGTCCAGCTTCGACCTAAGCCTTTGATTTGTGGGAATATATACCACATCCAGTGACTACTTTTTCTTCCCAATTTTAGTTCGTTTAGAACGTCTTCATAAATGGGCTCCTGTGCGTCTATGAAGCGTTGCAGATTGTAAGTATCACGCATAGACTCTTATTATTTCCCCAGAGTAAGCTGTTATTAGGATCTAGGTCAACTGGGTTGGCTCCCCTCTAGAACGTCGATTCAGTAATCATGGATTCTTGGTAAGGTAACAGTCTCCTTATCCAGTAGTTACTAAGTCGAAACATTACCGAATCGGTGTTCTAGTTTGCCCAGTTGGGAGAAAGGGCGATCGTTTCTTATCCTGTATTTTGTAATGGTCCTTTGCTCTCCAATTTTTCTAGTTTTTCTGCGATCGCGTCCCTTACTAAGTCGCGCCAGTTATCCCGACTTTTGAGACGATCAAGCATCGAGGGTGCTACCCAAATCGATAACTTTGCGTTCAATGGCTCCTTTCGGTCAGTTTTGAACTTATAAACCTCAAGACCGGGATTTCCTCCAGGACGCGCCATAGAACTCTCCTCAATGGTTGACATATCCAGTTTAGCCAGATCCCACGCTATTATTCTGTAAATTTATATTATAAGAACAAAACCCTCAACAGCTTCTCCGACAAAGCAGTTAGGTAGGGTCGTTTAAAGAACAACGCCGTAAAGGGAATCCTGTAGTTACCATTTCAACTACTAATAGTACCAAGAAGGAAGCTCTGGTAGTTCTTTATGAATGCCAGAAGCCTACGCTCACCCGTTAGGGGAGCGTAGGAGCGTCACGCACGAGGGTAGCTGCACTGGTCAATTCTCCCTCGCCAATTTCCGCCGCAAATCTCGAATAGCCGCACTTGTATTGCGCTCGTAGGTAATTCGGAAACACTCTCTGATGACCTCTGACACCTTCAGGTTGGGGAAATAGTGGCTGAACCTCATCTCGGTGTAGCCCTTGCCCTGGAAGCAGTAAATCACAAGCTGATTCCCTTTAAACAGCCAGACTTCCGGCACTCGATAGGGTAGGTAGTCATTCACATCCGTGTAGCTGGTTACATCTACCTCAATCACCAAATCAGGAGGTGGTTCGACACGCCAATTAATCCGGTCTTTGCCTGAAATCGCCGCCCAGTTATCGATATAGAAGCAGTAGTCTGGCTCAATGCCACTTTCGGAAGGCAGTTCCATCGCGATCGGGGAAATGCCTCGTATTCCCGCCCCAGATGATCGAGCAAAACTTTGACCACATCTGCAATCACATTCGCTTTGCGTCCATGTTCGGGAAGCGGTGCCATCAATAGAATTTCTCCAGGTCGATACTTTATGCGAGGGGACTGGCGATCGCCCAGTTGCTGACTCAATGCCCGATAGTCTTGCCAACTGCCGGGTAGCCGCACCACCGTTCCTGACGGTAACTGGATTTTCTCTGGTGTGACAACAGCTTTCATCTTCACTTACACCTCCACCTCCACTATAATGCTCTTGTGGTGCAACTCCCGAAACGAAGGAAGGGAGGTTCTGTCGCACAAAATGGGAGTCATCATGTAGTATGATCTGAGCAGGCAATATTGGTGTTCTAGTTTCCCTGGCAATAGCTATTCATCTCAGTTGCCAATTTTTTTTCTGTCTTGCCGATTTTTTGCAATTTCTTTTTTGTTAACTTAGCAGCTGAAACATCTTTCTTCTGCAAAGCCCCAACAAAGTCGCGGGTGGCTTGAGCGTTACTTCGATAAACTTTGGCAAAACCAGTTTGATATTCTCTTAGCTGTTTGTCTTGAATTTTAATCGCTTCCATTTCTTTTGCTGCTTCTTCAAGAGCATCAGCTACCTGAAGCGCTTTTTGAATATCTTTCGTGTCCCGATTATTTCTACTTTCGTTGGCGATCTTCATAGTGACTTCAATAATATTTTTGCACTGATAAAATTTCGTCTCGGCACAACTGGTGGTTAATAGACTGATGGCAGCACTGAGGGAAAGAATAACGACACATCGACGTCTACCAGGCATTAATAATTTCATAGTGATTGATTAACAGTCTCGTTTCTACTTAGTATAATATTTGGTTGATAGTTGGTTGTCTAATAAGTTACTTTCAATCTTATCTATTCTGATTCTCGGTTTCGATGGCAATGACAAACCGTTGTAAAACTTCTGTCAGTTGGTTTAGCTGCGCTCTTGACTCAGATTGACTGTCTATCAGGGTTTGGACTGCATCGCTTAAGACAAAAATCTGATAACCCTGCTGTTGAACTTGATGCCCTTGGTGCTGCACCTGAACGGCGAGGATATGGACTCGTTCGGCGAGCGGTTTGAGCCTGCATATTCATATTATCCATGACGGAATGCCACGCTCGTTAAGGTCAACCCCTGAAAGGACTACCGGATGAGGGGGTAACCGGGTGAGGGGGTGACCGGGTGAATGCTACTTTTTGAGAAAGCTCCTCTTCCCCCACTCTCCCACTCTCCCACTCCCCCACTCCTCACCATCCCTACCATTTGGCTTATCTTCGTGGCATTCATCCATGACGGTGTTGATGCCATTTCCAGGCGTGAGCGATAATTTTATTCAGATCTGAGTATTGGGGATTCCAACCGAGAATTTTTCGGGCTTTGTCGCTGCTACCGACGAGAATGGGAGAATCACCAGCACGGCGATCGCTCTGGCGGGCAATAATTTCTTTCCCTGTCACTTTCCTAGCAGTTTCAATTACTTCTAGCACCGAAAAACCATTCCCATTGCCTAAATTAAAGACTTCACTCTTGCCACCCTGCAATAGATACTCTAGCCCTAAAACATGGGCATCTGCCAAATCGCTGACGTGAATGTAATCCCGAATTGCCGTCCCATCAGGGGTAGGGTAATCCGTGCCAAAAATTGAGAGGGATTCCCGCTTTTCTATAGCCGTCAACAGTGCTAGGGGGATGAGGTGGGTTTCTGGATTGTGATCTTCCCCCAGTAATCCCCCAGGATCGGCACCGGAAGCATTGAAGTAGCGAAAAGCCACTGACTTCAAACCCCAGGCAGTATCGAAATCGGCAAGGATTCGCTCTACCATTGCTTTACTGGCGGCATAGGGACTGAGGGGATTGTGAGGATGTTCTTCTGTCATGGGGATAGCTTGAGGCATCCCGTAAATGGCACAGGTGGAAGAAAAGACAAATTTCTTTACCTGGGCTGCCATCATCGCTTCGAGAAGGGTGAGAGTGCCAACAACGTTGTTACGATAGTATTTGGCTGGGTGAGTGACTGATTCTCCGACGGCAATATAAGAGGCAAAGTGCATGACGGCGGCGATGTCGCGGGTGGCAAATAGCTTGTCTAGCTCTGAGCGATCGCTCGTATCCCCCACCACTAATTCCACCTTTAAGACATCTTTTACCAATTCCGGATGTCCAGAGGATAAATTATCTAAGACGATTACCTCGTAACCGGATTGTTTTAGCGCGAGTACGGCATGAGAGCCAATATACCCAGCCCCGCCTGTAACTAGAATTGTCGATTTAACTTGCGACACCTGAACTCCTTCAAAATTTTTCTTTATTAAACCTGATTGATGTACTCTTATACTTCATAATTCATAATTCATAATTCCAAAGACAATGCTAGACACTCTCGATTTGGCTCTTTCCCTGGATAAAGCCACCTACCACTCCCAGATAGAAGACTTGATGCGTGAGTTGCGATCGCTGCAAAAGGCTTGTTGGGACAAAAAATTACCTGTAATTGTTGTCCTTGAAGGGTGGGCAGCGGCGGGAAAAGGTGCTTTGGTCAAAAACATGGTCAACTACATGGATCCCCGTGGTTTTGCCGTCCATCCCATTTTATCCCCCTCCTCCCAAGAGCAACGGTATCCTTTCCTCTGGCGGTTTTGGCACAAACTTCCTTCTAAAGGCAGTCTTGCTTTTTTCTATCACAGTTGGTACACCCATGTTTTAGAAGATCGGCTTTTTGAACGGTTACCCAACTCCCAGATGCCAGTGATCATGAGGGATATCAATGCTTTTGAGCGTCAGTTGGTGGATGATGGAGTGGCGATCGCTAAGTTCTGGATTCACCTCAGCCGCAAGGAATTAAAGCGTCGCATAAAAAAATATGCTGATGACAAGCTAGACTCTTGGCGGATACGTCCGGAAGATTGGCAGCAAGCCAAACGCTATGATGAGTATTCTGCCCTAGCAGAAGAAATGCTTACCTATACTAGCACTGGCGCTGCTCCCTGGACTCTAGTTGAAGGGGATTGTCAGCGCTGGGCAAGGGTAAAAGTTCTTTCCCAGTTAGTTGCCACCATCAAAGAAGCCCTGGATCGACTGGAGATTCATTTACCTGATACACCAGCTCTGCCGCCCCAAGATCGCCTCCTCCCCACTGAACCTGACTTTCTGGCGAAAGTCGATTTAAGTCTTAATTTAGACAAGGACAAGTACAAAAAAAAGTTACGCCAAGCACAAGTTGAGTTGCGCAAACTCCAGTTAAGCATTCACCAGGAACATCTACCAGTACTGGTTTTGTTTGAAGGCTGGGACGCTGCAGGCAAGGGAGGAGCCATTAAACGCCTGACTGATATTTTAGACCCCCGCAGTTATAAGGTCAATGCCTTTGGCGCACCAACGAAGGAAGAGAATCAGTATCACTACCTCTGGCGTTTCTGGCGACGGCTTCCAGGTAAAGGAACCATTGGCATTTTTGACCGCAGTTGGTATGGGCGAGTTTTGGTTGAGCGAATAGAAGGCTTTGCTAGTGAAGCTGAATGGCGTCGCGCTTATCGAGAAATCAACGAGTTTGAAGCCCAGCTAACCAGCGCAGGATATGTGCTAGTTAAGTTCTGGCTGCATATTAGTCAGGAGGAACAGTTAAGACGGTTTGAAGAACGCCAGAATGATACTTTTAAGTATTACAAACTCACTGAAGAAGATTGGCGCAATCGAGACAAATGTGCTTTATACGAAGTCGCGATCAATCATGCTATTGCCCGCACCAGTACCCCAGCAGCTCCCTGGACAATTATAGCAGGCAATAACAAATATCATGCTCGGGTCAATGTGATTGAAACTGTCATTGATGCAATTCAAGCAAAACTAAACCGTCGCTAATCGATTACTATGTCTACATCTCACTTAGTTCTGTACTAATTTCTCTTAACCAAATTGCTATTTCTGCCGTTTGGTCAAAAGAGATTTGAGGGGGTTCATCTTTCAACCACACACCTTCTGACTCTTGGATACTCAAGAGATAATCAGCGATACTTGTTGATAAATTCTCATATCTCAATTCTTTTGTCAAGTTGGCAACAATGGCTGCTCCCCATGCAACTTTATGACTAAAATAGAAGGTGCGAATACTGTCATGGCAAGTTAAGGCAAAGTCAAGATAGCTCTTGGCGGTGTTCAGATAATTATCTTCACCTGTTGCTTGGTAAAGCTTGCCCAGGAAGGCGATGGGATATCCAATCATAAAATATGCTTGATTGGGTTGTGTGGCACTTACAGTAAAGAAAATTGCCGAATCACCTGGAAATTCAGTAATTAGTTTTCCCTCGTCATTTATACGGAGGTAAAACTCCAATTGGATGTTGGGTTGAAGAGATACAAATCTTTGCAACAAATTACCAGCAGTTCTTGCCTTGTCAAGTTCCCCAAAATATAAAGCTGTTAAACCCAAATGAGCAGTGGTGAGTACATCGACCACATTATCTGTTTCTCTATCAGGTTTATTGGTTTTAAAACCCCCCTGCTCTGGATGATAAAACAATTTGAGGTATTGATAAGCTGGATAAGCAACATCGAAACGTCCCATCTTCTGAGCAGCTAAGGCAATCCAAGCGTTAATATACGCCCAATATTCTTCAAACGCTGCATTTTCACTTTTGATTCCGCCGGGCATGGTAAAATCACTATTTTCTTGCATAAAATTTTTCTTAAGATAGGTTAAAATCCGGTTTGCCTCCTCTACCTTACCAAATAGATAGAAAAGATATGGAGATTTGTAATAACTTGCTAAATCATTGATGCCTGAACCATAAGAACCGTCTTTTTCAAGTTGAAGATTCAACCAATTTAATGCTCTTTCCGCACTTTGTTCAAACTTCTTTATAGTCTGTTTCATCATGATAACCCTCTTTTGTTTCTTAGAAGCGCCTAACGGCGAGGGAACAGGGAACTTCGGATCAGGGAACAGGAAATTATTCAGGCTCCTACCCCGTTATGGAAGAAAGAAACACAAGTACTTTTCCCACTCCCCCACTCTTCCCCTCTCCCCCTCAGTCTTAACCGAAAATATTTATGTCCTGCTACTTAGTGTCGGCTATGATTGTCACTCTTCCTTCCATAGAAATTCTTCATCTCGCTCAGCTAGATACCCCCTGCTCCAATACTGCGAGGGATTTGCCCTATTCTCTCTCCCCCTGCCCCTACATCTAAAAAAATTGTTAAATTCATAGAATGGCAAACTCACGATTGCGAAAATTAGGGGCTTACCTGCGTCCCCACTGGCGGCAGGTATTACTTGGCATCCTTGCCTTGTTGATTGTTAACGCCCTCGGGGTCTATATACCCTTGTTGATTCGGGATAGTATTGATGAAATGCGACAGGCGTTCAGCTTCGATCAGCTATGGCGTTATGTACTCCAGATTATGATTCTCGCCTCGGTAATGTGGGGGATTCGGATGCTGTCCCGCATCTTTATATTTGGAGTAGGACGTCAGGTAGAATTTGACCTCAAGCAAAAGATTTTCCAACATCTGCTTACCCTAGAACCCTCCTATTTTGCTATCAACACTTCTGGGGATTTGATGAATCGGGCAACTAGCGATGTGGATAATATCCGCCGTCTGCTGGGGTTTGCAGTTTTGAGCTTGGTAAATACTATATTTGCCTATGGCTTAACGCTTCCGGTAATGCTAGGGATTAATGTACCCCTAAGCTTAATGGCGCTCGCCGTTTACCCCCTAATGCTGATTGTGGTGCAGTTATTTAGTGACAAACTGCGGGATCAGCAGCGAGAGGTGCAGGAGAAACTCTCGGATCTCAGTGAGTTGATCCAAGAAGACATGAGCGGCATCCCTTTGATTAAAATCTATGCTCAGGAGGAAAATGAGCGCCTCGCCTTCGGTGTAAAAAATCGGCAGTTGTTGTCGGCAAATCTGAAGCTGGCAAGAACCCGGAACCTGCTATTTCCCTTAGTTGAAGGTTTGTCTTTTGTCAGTTTGTTAGTGTTGCTGTGGTTAGGTTCAGGAGCGATCGCTCGTGGTGAGATTAGTATCGGTAATTTTCTTGCTCTGATGATCTTTGTCCAGCATTTGGTCTTCCCAACAGCCCTTTTGGGATTTACCATTACTACCTATCAGCGAGGTGAAGTCAGTATTGACCGCGTTGAAGCTATTCTTAACGTCCAGCCGAAGGTGAAAGATAGTCCTGAGGCGATCGCCTTACCTCTAGAACAGTTTAAAGGTGAACTGAAAGCACATCAACTCAGTTATACCTATCCGGGGTCAAAAACTCCCGCTTTGAAGAATCTCAACTTCACTATTGAGGCAGGTGAAACTATTGCAATTGTCGGACCAATTGGTTCTGGCAAATCAACCCTTGCCAATCTCTTACCCCGTCTACTAGAACTTGATGGAGGGCAGTTGTTCCTGGATGGCTATGATGTTATTAAGATTAAATTGCGAGACTTGCGCAGAGCGATCGCCTATGTCCCTCAAGACAGTTTTCTCTTCAGCACCGCAATTAAAAATAATATCCGCTACGGCGAGCCTCTGATGGAACAACCAGAGATTGAATATGCTGCCAAGCAAGCCCAAATTCATCCCGAAATTCTCCAATTTCCCCAGCAGTATGAAACATTGGTAGGGGAACGAGGCATCACCCTTTCTGGAGGACAGCGCCAGCGTACCTCTTTGGCAAGAGCGCTTCTGGTTGATGCGCCAGTGTTGATTCTTGATGATGCCCTTTCTAGTGTGGATAATCAGACGGCTACCCAGATTTTAAGCAATCTTTCAACAGGAGAAAAGAAGACCGTTATTTTTATCTCTCACCAGCTTTCTGCTGCAGCCACTGCTGACCGTATCTTAGTTATGGATAAGGGAGAAATTGTCCAATTTGGCACTCACGCTGAACTTCTAGAACATCCTGGTTTATACCAGTCCCTTTGGAAGCAGCATCAGCTAGAGGAAGTCTTGCAGTGAAACGAATCGCACATTTCAGATCCCTACAGTTAGGGCATGCCCACATGAATTACAATTTTTCCACGTGCTCGCCCGCTTTCACTTAACTCGTGCGCCTTGCTTATATCTTTCAATGAAAACTCAGCACAGACAAGAGGACGAACAATTCCATCATCAATTAATTTCGCCAACTCAAGTAAGATTTCAGCATTGGGTTGAATAAAGACAAACTTGCCTTCTGCACCTGCTTGCTTCGCTCTTTCTTCAGTTGGTGGCTGCACGATTGAAACCAGAATACCTCCTTGTTTAAGAACAGACCAAGAATCTTCCTGTACCTGGCCGCCAATCGTGTCAAACACTACATCGACATTACTGACCACATCTTTGAAACGGACACTCCGGTAATCGATAATCTCATCGGCCCCAAGTGCTTTTACAAAAGCCCTATTTCTTTCAGATGAAGTTGCAATAACATAGGCTTTCTTCCATTTGGCAAGTTGTACCGCAAGACTCCCAACACCTCCTGAAGCCGCATGAATCAAAATAGACTGCCCCTCTTTGATTTGCCCGTTATTTATTACTGCCTCCCAGGCAGTGATTCCAGCAAGCGGAACTGATGCGGCTTCCGCAAAAGAAACAGTCTGAGGTTTATGGGCCACCTCGTTTTCTCTGACGGCAATATACTCCGCGTAGGCTCCGTTTCGAGTCAGTTCCGGACGAGAATAGACCAAATCGCCGGGTGAGAACTTTTTGACATTCTTCCCTGCGTCTTCAATAATACCTGAGACATCCCATCCAAGTATCAGCGGGAATTCATATGGGATCATCTCTTTTAAATATCCCTCGCGGACTTTCCAGTCCACAGGGTTGATTGCAGTGGCAATTACCTTGATGAGCACCTCATCATCTCGAATCTGAGGCATGGGACTATCTTCATATCGAAGTACGCCTCTGCCACCATATTCATGTATACGAACAGCTTTCATGATTTCTTTTTTCCGTTAATTCTCTATAATTTGCCCTAACTTATAGTTGTTGGAAACTTTTTTATCCATTCTTGCCCTTTAAGTAACGATAGATGTAGATTTCGTTAGTTATTGCAGCTTAACTCACATCCATGAAAGATACAAGCACTTAAATAACGAAAATGAGTAATTTTGTTATTTAAAATAACGTAACTCACATGGATGAAAGTTAATGGATAGACCTGAAGGTAGAGGCTTGTTAACAATTCCCCATTCCCTGCGATGCTCGAAATCGAAGATTTCTGCGCGTCGGTTCCCTATTCCCTATGCCCTACTTCAACGGCGGCTTCTTGGTATGCCAGTTAGTAGACTGTTCATAGGCATAGGCGACTTGAAATAGTAAATCTTCTCGCAAAACATTGCCAATCAACTGCATGCCAATTGGTAGCCCTTGCCCATCAAAACCACAGGGAATACTCAACCCTGGCAAACCAGCAAGATTAACCGGAATCGTCATCAAGTCAGACAGATACATACTCAAGGGATCAGAGGTTTTCTCCCCAGCCTTGAAAGCAGTGGTGGGAGAAGTAGGACAAATCAAGACATCGACATTCTCAAAAGCGCTCTCAAAGTCTTGTTTAATCAAGGTGCGGACTTTTTGCGCTTTCAGATAGTAGGCATCGTAATACCCGGCTGAGAGGGCATAGGTTCCCAGCATAATCCGCCGCTTTACCTCGGCACCGAAACCAGTGGAGCGAGTTTTGGTGTACATTGAGAGGAGATTGTCAGCATCTTTGCGCAAACCGTACTTAACCGCGTCGTAGCGAGCAAGATTGGCTGAAGCTTCTGAGGGAGCAATAATGTAATAGGCAGGTAAACCGTAGCGAAATCGAGGACAGGAAACCTCTTGAATTTCTGCTCCTAACTCTTGTAGCTGCTCGATTGCTTTTTTTACCGCCTCTTCGACGACGGAGTCTAAGCCTTCGCCAAAAGTTTCTTTAATAACCCCAATTTTTAAGCTTCCTTTCGGCTTAAAGTCAGGTTTGAGCGACTTAGTATAATCAGGGATTTCCACCTTGAGACTGGTAGAATCTTGTGGATCATAACCAGCGATCGCCCCTAGTAAAATTGCCGCATCCTCTACCCTGCGTGCCAGTGGCCCAATTTGATCCAAAGAGGAAGCATAAGCCACTAAACCATAGCGGGAAACTAGACCATAGGTAGGTTTCATCCCCACTACGCCGCATAAGGAAGCTGGTTGACGAATGGAGCCACCTGTATCGGAACCGAGAGCCACTGTACACTCCTCTGCCGCCACTGCTACTGCTGAACCTCCAGAGGAACCTCCAGGCACTCGCGACAAATCCCAGGGATTGGCAGTTAATTGATAGCCAGAGTTTTCGGTGGAACTGCCCATGGCAAACTCATCCAGATTGGTTTTGCCCACCATCACAGCCCCAGTGTCTTTCAGTTTTTGGGTGACAGTAGACTCATAGGGCGGCACGAAATTCTCTAAAATCCGGGAGGCGCAAGTGGTGGGAATCCCCTGGGTACACATATTATCTTTGATGCCGATGGGAATTCCTTCTAGTAGCCCAATTTGCTCCCCAGCCGCAATTTTGGCATCCACTTGCTTTGCCGTTTCTAGGGCAAGATCGACCGTGACATACAAAAAACTGTGTACTTTCGGCTCTAGGGATTGAATGCGCTCTAGCGCTTCGGTGGTGATTTCGACAGCGGAGCGTTTTTTATCAACCAATTGTTGGTGCAACTCGCGAATGGATGCCATAGGTGTACCTTTGAAGATTTAATTTAGAAATTACTAGGAAGGAACATGCCTATGACAATGTACCAAAATGAGGCATGTGGTAGAGCTTATTCATGGTTCAATCCCTAAATTTCGTAGCCGCTGAGCCAGGTATTCGGCTCGTTTTTCTGCTTCTTCTGCTCGCTGTTGTTCCCTTTGAGCTTGTTGCTGGGCTAACTCCTTTTCCCGACGTTCTTGCTCTGTCTCAGTGGGAATCCAGTGTCCTTGGGCGTCATACCAGCGCAACCAGAGGCGATTAATGCCTCGATACTGTCCTTGCCATAATCCTAAGCCTAATTCGAGCAAGGGCATCCAAACCCTTGGCTCATTCAGGTTTAACTCCTGGTAACGACTAGATGTGAGCGTAAAGGCTCTTAATTGGTTGTTGTAGCGATTAAATACTATATAGTAAGGCACCCGCAAAATCTGCTCGTAAACTTCCCACTTGGTAGGAGGTTGGTTAGCTTCTCGCTCACTTTTTCCCAAGTCTTCCTTTTCGGTGCCAGGGGAGAGTAATTCTACAACTACACTGGGACTGACTCCTTCTTGCCAGATCACATAGCTCAAGCGTAAATCTTTCTGTTCATAAAGCCGAGGCACTCCCACAACTCCAAACCAATCTGGTCTTTTGTACCATTTTTGGTGATGGACATCGTAGTAGAGGTTCATGTCACTACCGCTGAATAAGCGCTCTGGGGGGTAGTTAGCTGGACGGAAGGTGAAACTGAGTATTTGGGGTTGCAGGGTATGAAATTCGTCAGGCAAACCAGGCTCCTCTGGATCTTCACTGGGCAGCTCATACATGGTGGGTAGTGTTTCTTTGGGAGAGTTTGGCGGATCGGTTTGCTCAGTAGGGTACTTTGACCGAAATATAGGCATCATTACTTATAACTTATAGGGAGGGGGAAAGTCTACAGTTGTTAGTGTATCTTTCCAGATAGTACAGGTTATAAACACCCGCTGACAGGTGATCAATTCCACACACTCAAAAACTCGACGCTGTTTTGCATTTCTTCAGCAGACTTCGCACCTATTATCCTTAAAAGACGGCGCATTTGTTCACCAAGGCTGTACCGTTGCTGCTGTGCCAAAATTATACCCGCGTGATTTTTACCTTGTGTCAGATATTCGGTGTGAAGATACAGGTAATCGCCAACGTTAAATGAGTACAACACGCGTCTTTGAGAAGTAGCATAATCGAGATGGTCAGCATCGGCACGATTTACCATCCCTTCTAGATTCGCTGTAGTTACATCCACACCCCGAATGCTTAAAGATTGTACTAAGCCATCAGCCATTGAATCTTCATCAAGATAAAGGCGAATTTTCATGACATCACTCGTCGCTTTTGCAGAAATTCTTGTTCAAGTCGATCTGCTTCTGCTTCATCAGCGGCAATTTCGGCATCGATTTTCTCTCGATTGGCATGATAGTAAGCTAAAGCTGCATAAATCTGCGCTAATGTCAAATGTCCATACTGACGAGCGATTTCCTCTGGGCTATGTCCCAGCTTATACCAGATAGCAATGCGGTGAACGGTAATCCCAGTATCGACAATACGAGGTCTACCGTGCCTGATTTCTGGTGAACTGACAATTAAGGAGCTAATATCAGTACTCATTGTTTCTCTCGTGTTTTACTAACCTAAGCAGCGTCTGGCAGCAGCAAATCCTTATCAGACTCCGCTAATAAAGCTCTATTATCTACTCCTACCTGCCAAATGATTGAATTCGAGGCGATTTGGAGAACTAATTTTCAACATCTTATGTGGACGATAGTTTCTCGGTTTGACTGGATGTCACCTTGATTGGGCTTCCAGAGCTTGTCCATTTCCCCTCTCTTTGGTAATTAACTAAGGGGTTGAGAGGGGAAAAATGCTATCTTAGCCAGGATTCCAAACAAGGCTAAAAAGGCTCCACCTACCACAGCCCAAAGACGATTATTCTGACCCTTGACATCATCCTTCAAATCTTTAATCTGTGTTGACACCTCGGTTTTGAAATCATCAAACCGCTTTTCCAAGCCGTCTACCCGTTCATCCAGTCGTTTGAGTTCCCCTTTGACTGCCTCGAACCCCGTGTCCATCTTTTTCTCCAGTTCCGAGACTTTGAGGTCAACTTTAGAGTCTAAGGCTTCGATTTTCTTGTCCAGCTGCTCGAACCGACTGTTGATGAGTTCCGAGAGTTCTTTGATGAAAGCTTCTGTTGTAGTGGTCATCTGTTATGTTTCTAGTAGCTAGATTTTCTCAATGTCCCCTAGTTGCCGCTAGAACGCCGATCCAGTAATATTATGTCAGCAGTTCTAGACCTGGTGGGGCGAAGCATTTGGACAGAAATACTAGGGTTTGGGCAATAAATGATCGCCCCTCTGCTTCGCCCCTACAGATAATTATGATTACTGGACCGATGCTCTATCAACCAGATCAGATATTATTCCCCGGTTTGCGCCTTCAACCAATCAACAATAGTAGGAGGCAAATCCCGCTGCACCTTACCACTAACATACATCCCAATATGTCCCACTGGGAAAGAGCGTGCCGTATAATCTTTGCTACCGACGTACTTCTCCAGCGCCAAAGAAGATGAAGGAGGCACCAGATGATCCTTCTCAGCATAAAGGTTCAAAATCGGCATCCCAATGTTTCCTAGATCCACCCGTTTATCTCCGAGCATCACCTCGCCTTTGATCAATTTATTTCCTTGGTAGAAATCCTTTAAAAACTGTCGGTAAGCTTCCCCCGCCTGATCGGGACTGTCGAAGATCCACTTTTCCATCCGCAGAAAATTACGCAGCTTATCCTCACTGTCCATGATTTCCGGGAAATCAAGATATTTCTGGAGCCCTAGCTGCCGAGGCTTGAGCATCAAGAACTCTAAATTCAGGAAGTCGCCAGGGATATTCCCCAAAGCATCCACCATTAGATCTACATCTAGAGCCTCTGATCCCAGAGTGCATCCCCCCCGCATATTCAGAAGTGCATTGGAAATGTGAAAATCCACCGGAGCAACCATCACGACCAATTTCTTGACCTTCTCCGGGTAAATGGAACTGTAGCAGAGGCTGAAAGTTCCTCCCTGACAAATCCCCAATAGGTTAATCTTATCCAAACTGTGCCTTTTTCTTAAGAAATCGACACAGTTATTGACATAACCATTAATGTAATCATCAAGGGTCAGCCAACGGTCAGCGCGGGTTGGATAACCCCAGTCGATCAAGTAGACATCTAGACCCAGTTTGAGCAAATTGGCAACTAATGACCGATCCTTCTGTAAATCAACCATAAAGGGACGGTTGACCAAGGCATAGACAATTAGAACCGGGATGTGGAAAGGCTGCTCTACCTTTGGCTGAAAGCGGTACAGCACCACTTTGTCCTCTCGGTAGACTTCTTCTTTGGGGGTAACACCGATTTCAATGTCCTCCTCCCGCAGGCGGCTTAAGTTTTCGATGCCTTTGACCACCTTTGTGGTAAGTTCAATATACTCATGGGTGGCATCTTCCAGACGCATCTGAGTTAAAAACGGAAGCATGGCTCTTTTTCCTCCCTGTTAAGCAGGCAAGATACCTGAACTACAATACGATTTACTTGTCTTGGCTATTCTTGGGCTTGGGGCTGTGTGGCTTGCTCTGTTCCTCGTATTTTGCTAAGGCTTCCTTGAGAGTCTCCACTTCCTTACGCAACTCAGAGATGGTTTGGTGAACCCCATCCACTTCGCTTCCCTTTTTCAGAGTCTTGACTTCCTTGCGCAGCTCATAGATACTCTTGTGAACCTCATCCATTTCACTGCGCCGGGGCATATTCATCATTTTCATCCACATTTCCATCAGCTCTTGCTGGTGGATCCTGTAGGTATTGAGAGCGTTCAGGAACTTGCCCCGAATCTTGAGGTTATCTTCGGAACAGAACTCCTCCTCAAATACTCCGTCAGCGACGTTACTCCAGATCTGCTGAAACTGTCGCCAGTCCTCAACCTTTTCGCCCTTTTCCGCCAAGGAGACCAACTTCCGCATCAGCTCCTCAAAGGAGCGAACCTGAACATCGGCTAGCACCACCTGATAGTCAATGCTCGCCCGATAGAGATTTGTCCAGGCATCAAAACCCCTCAGCAGTTTGCCGGTGAGCTCGCGGGTTGGTCCTAGAATCGGACTCTGCATCAGGCTGCCAAAGGTCTCCTCGTACAACAGGTTCCAGTAGAGGTTGTTCAGCTCGATCCAGGGTTCGCTAGTTCCAGTTACCGCCTTACTCATCGGGCCAAGGGACGATCCCAGCGCAGCTGCCCAAAGGTGGTTAAATTTCTGCATCTCCTTGATGTAGAGCTGCCACAACTGGCCTGCATCTTGACTGGCTTTGAGGGTCCCCATAGAGAAGTCCCTAAACTGCTCGTGCATCTGCTCTGTATATTTGCTCAATACCTGTTGCCAGTCCTCGCCAGATTCAACTTTGGGAAAGATTTCTTTCCAGGCATTAAACGAGAGTTGGAGGAAACGCACAAGCAGTTCCTGATTGTCCACGAACCGCTGGGCGACATACTTGAATGCTGGCTTGGTATCATCTACAAGTTCGGGAGTCGGCACTGAACCCATCAGGTCAAACCAGCTTTTCCACATCTGATTTCCTGTCTCAGCCCAAGTATTGACGAGATTATTCGCCATCTCGCTCCAGTGAGTAGTTTCTTTTTCCATGATTATTCCTCAACTGTGAATTATGAATTTCTTTAGCTAAACTGGCGAGAAGCCCCACGTCCTAACCTTCAGGAGGCGTGTTCTGAACGCCAGCCAGACGCTATTTTTAAAAGCGTCCCATCCAATGGATGTGGTGTCGGTAGCCAAAGTTATTCCCAGGTTTTGAACTCTTAACAAATTGCAGACTAAAGCCCCTCGAGAGCGATCGCTGTCCCGCCGCCAGTGCCGTGGCATAGTGCCGCCAAGCCAAGGGTTTGATCGCGCTTCTTCAAGGCGTGGATCAGGGTAACAACAATCCGCGCCCCGGAAGCTCCAATTGGGTGTCCGAGAGCGATCGCCCCTCCATGGACGTTCAGCTTCTCGTGAGGAACTTCGAGATCCCGCTCAAATAGGATATTGTTCAGAGCGAAGGCTTCGTTGTTCTCGAACAGGTCAAAATCTGCTATTTTCATGTCGAGCTTTTCTAAAAGCTGCTTCACTGCATTAACGGGAATTTCCGGGAAGCGCCAAGTCTCTCCTCCCGCCCAGGCTCCCCCCAACACCTTAGCGATGGGCTTGAGCTCGTAGCGCTCCACTGCCTTTTGACTAGCAAGGACGAGAGCGGCTGCCCCGTCGGATATCTGACTGCTGTTGCCAGCAGTGAGCAACCCATCCTTATTGAAAGCCGGGCGCAGTTTGCCAAGAGTTTCTAAGGTAGTATCGGGGCGGATCCCCTCGTCTTTGTCCACCAATTCCGAGCCTTTTTTCTTCTTGACTTCCATCGGTGCAATCTCGTCCTTAAACCAGCCTTTATCAGTGGCTGTCGCTGCCCGCTGCTGTGATTCTAGAGCTACCTCATCCAATTGGGTTCTTGTGACTCCGCGATCTGCCGTCAGCCGATCGACTTGTGAGCCCATCCCCTCCTGGGTGGTGGAATCATAAAGCCCATCTTGCAATAAAAGGTCTGTTAACTGCTCTGGCGCACCCAAGAGAAATTTATATCCCCATCGGGCTCGGTGGGAGAGGAAAAACCCTGTCTGGGACATGGATTCCATTCCTCCAGCGAGTACTAGCTCCGCGTCTTGGGCTCGAATAGCAGTAACAGCGTTGCACAGACTGATCATGCCTGAGGAACAGACCATATCTACTGCATATCCGTTTACTTCCTTAGGAATGCCTGCCTTAAAAGCTGCCTGACGGGGCAATAACTGTCCATGTCCCCCCTTGAGTACGTTGCCAAAGATATACAGGTCTAAAGCTTCCCCTGATACCCCGGCTCGCTCCAACGCCGCTTTCATGGCATGGGCACCTAATTCCACTGGGGAAAAACCTGAAAGAGCACCTCCAAACTTACCGATCGGTGTGCGTACTGCTGAAACAATATAGGCTTCGCGCATATATCCTCACTTGATTGTTTTGACAATGGTCAACGCTGTTAGTCAAGAAAATTAAACAGCTATTAACTTAAATAGGTCAGCCATACCAAACACAACTGCGAGTTTTTTAAATGAGCAGTATTTCAACTCAAACCCTTAGTTTGATTGATTCGAGTTAACTGGGGCTGAATTTTCCTCTATTTAGTTTTCCCTATCTCTGTTCGAAGATTATTACTTTGACTAGAGCTGTAACAAAAATGAAGACATTTTTAGTTAATTTGGCTAACGTGGCTTGCTTTTCCCCTTACCTATAATTAACACGATCTCCGCAAAAATAACCTGATAATTCATAATACTTTAACAATATTAATCAAAATTGATTTGTCGGGGGGCAATACTGCTCGGATAAGCTATATTCTCTCTTCCTCTGCCTCCTCTGCCTCCTGCCTCCTGCCTTTCTCAAGCAGCAGTTTTTATTTTTGTCCAGGTACTTAAGATAAACAGAGCAAAAAATGTAATGTAAGTAACAACTGTTCTACTGAATGTCCTCTTCCGGTGGCGCTAATTGATATTCCTGCTGACGTTCAACGTATAAGGCCCCCTTAACTTGAGAGAGTGCCTCCACTTTCTCAGAGTCGCACGAACCCGTTATTACTCCAAGTTTGTCCATTACTTGCTCAACATTCATTCCGGCAGACTGTAACCCTTGAGCAACCTCAAGAATCCGCTCCATGTGCTCGTCATCGACGGAAACCGACAGATTGACCTTAGACATCTGAACACCTACCTACCAATCGACTATCGTAGAGCCTAAGAATATCATACTATAAAAATCAGCATCATTGATGTATCAAACGATTGCATGAGTATCCAAATGACTGACCCTTGCTCTCATCCCCACCTTCCGTTGCTCTACAGGTGGGGACTTCCCCCCTCACAAGGGTAGGTTTTTAACAAAAGGGTGAGTCAGGATGATCGCAGAAACGAAAAAATAAGCTTTTTCTCCCCTTGCTTCCCCTGCTTCCCCTGCTCCCGGGAGCTCCCCCTGCTCCCCCTCTCCCCTGATGTCTCAACCGAAAATATTTATGTCCTACTACTTAGCTTGGGAGCCAAATAAATGATTGTCACTTGTGTTCATGTATCAGTAAAACCCGAACATGTCGAAGATTTCATCAAAGCATCCAAGATTAACCACGAGAATTCAATTCAAGAGCCATTAAATATGCGCTTCGATGTCCTGCAAAGCCAAGATGATCCCACTCAGTTTATCTTGTACGAAGCCTATGAAAGTCAAGAGGGGGCAGCCGCCCACAAACAAACAGAACATTATCTCACCTGGCGCAAGACTGTGGAAACGTGGATGGCAAAACCCCGTGTAGGTGTCCCTTATAACGTCATTGCCCCCTAAAGGATAAAATCATGGTGATTAACCCCTTTAATTTTGCTAAAGTACCACCGATTTATTTTGGAGCGGGAAAATTACAGTTATTGCCTGAGATTATCGGCAAACTCAAGGGTAAAACTGTTTTGCTGGTGACAGGGAGTAAATCTTTACAGGCTTCAGGCAAACTGCAATTGCTCCAGGAATTGTTAGAAAATGCACGGATAGCATCGGAGCGGGTAATTTGCGATCGCGAACCCACAACTTCAATAATTGATGGCATCTGTGCCGAAAAAAGGAAACTCGCCATTGATGTAGTCGTGGCAATTGGCGGCGGTAGCGTCATTGATGCTGGAAAAGCGATTTCCGCCATGCTTCCCCATGAAAATTCTATCTTTGACCACCTGGAAGGGGTAGGTCTGGGCATCCCCCACAGTGGAATTAAAATACCATACATTGCCGTACCCACCACTTCCGGCACTGGGGGAGAAGTGACCAAAAATGCTGTAATTAGCGAAGTGGGGGCGAATGGCTACAAAAAATCACTTCGTCATGAGAATCTGGTTCCCGATGCCGTAATTGTGGATGGCGAACTATTGACTTCTTGCCCCCGTCATGTAACAGCAGCTTGTGGAATGGACGCTTTTACCCAGTTGTTGGAACCCTATCTTTCTCCGGGTGCCTCTCCCCTGACAGATGCGATCGCCTGGAGCGGGATGGAAGCGATCGAAGACAACTTGCTGGCTGCTTGTGGAGAGGGAGCGAATAATATTGCCGTGCGGGAAAAGATGGCATACGCTTCCTTGATGTCAGGTATTGCCCTCGCCAATGCTGGTTTAGGAATTGTCCATGGACTTGCTTCTCCCCTGGGTGGATTTTTCCCTATTCCTCACGGTGTTGTTTGCGGCACCCTAATGGCGGCTGCTGTCCGCGCCAATTGGCAAGCCTTGCGCGTGCGAAATCCCGATAGTCCAGCAGTTGATAAAATGGCCCGTTTGGGGGAATTACTAGATGGCAAGCCGGGACGGAGTAAGGAGTATTACTGCGATGCGCTGGTCAATATTTTAGAAGAATGGACGGAAATCCTAGATTTGCCTCGTCTGGGTGAGTACGGTATCCAAAAACAAGATATGGATAAAATTTTGGCTAAGACAAGTAACCGCAATAACCCCATCGAATTAACCTGCGAGGAAATCCAGGCTTTGGTAGAACAAAGGCTTTGAGTGGAGATTGGGAATTGAGGATTGGGGATTGGGAAGGGTTTCATATTAATGAAAATCAAATTAATTTCCTTAATCATAAAAAAATTATTATTTCTTAACAAAACTTAATATTTAGGATTCTAGGAAAATTTTCTGCTCATTGTTCCCCTACTTTGGAGTAAGTTAACTCACACAGCCATTAGATATATTACTTAAATTGAGTAGAATAGGGGGAAAAGTATGGTATTATACAGAAAAATTGAGCAAAAAAATAATATATTTAAAAATTTAGATTACTAAAGTGATCTTCAATCAAGATACTTATAATCTTGACTAAATGACCCTGTTGTCTGTAAATTTTTATCATGAGACTAAACTTTTGCTAACAGAACCCGGCAATTCTACAAGCTCAAAGTAAGCGGAAAATAAACCGTAAATCCAATTATGGAGTTCTATGTAAGCTAATCGTCGGGCAAAGCCATCGCTTAGTCAACACTAACTAATCGCTCCTCCTCACTAAAAGATTTAATTGAAAGGTTCTTGAGTGGACCTTGGAATGTGTTTCAAGAATCCAGGAAAATCTAGTGATGATCTCTAAACAAACCTTAGCAAAAAAGAAATCGCAAACGAAAAGGAGGCGAATTGATTCACAGGAGCCTCCCCAATCTCTGTGGGATGCCCCCTATCTCGAACCCTTGAAAACAATAGCCAAATTATTTTCTCCCTATTGGCTAGCTTGCATCCCTCTCACAGCCATAATTCTCATAGTCTGGCATAGTGCTGTGGCGGCGCAGGATACAGAGGTAGTAGAGCTGACGATAGAAAATGTATCCGGTTCAGTGGCAGAAGTCCAGGGTATTTTAAACACCATCTGGGTTTTGGTGGCAGCTATCCTAGTGATTTTCATGAACGCCGGGTTCGGGATGCTAGAAACTGGCTTCTGCCGCCAGAAAAATGCCGTCAATATCCTCTCTAAAAACCTGATTGTTTTTGCGCTGGCAACCATTGCCTTTTGGGCAATTGGTTTTTCCCTGATGTTTGGTAATCCAGAAAATGGCTTTATTGGTGGGGGAGGTTGGTTCTTGAGCAGTGAAGATCCTGCCACCTATGGACTCGATCCATTTCCTGCTGGTCTACCTATATCCGTATTTTTCCTCTTCCAAGCTGCCTTCGCTGGAACTGCAGCAACGATTGTTTCCGGTGCTGTAGCTGAACGGATTAAGTTTGTGGACTTTTTAATCTTCAGCCTGCTGCTTGTTGGTATTTCCTACTCGATCACCGGACACTGGGTATGGAGCGCCAATGGCTGGCTGGGGGGTATAGGCTTCTCAGATTTTGCTGGCTCAACGGTCGTTCACTCAGTAGGTGGCTGGGCTGCCTTGGTGGGAGCGGCAGTCCTCGGAGCCCGGGAGGGTAAATACCGAGACGATCGCATCAATGCCATCCCCGGTCACAATATGAGCATTGCCACTCTCGGATGTTTGATTCTCTGGATTGGCTGGTTTGGCTTTAACCCGGGTTCACAATTAGCAGCTGATGCTGCGGTGCCTTACATTGCTGTTACCACCAACTTGGCAGCAGCCGCTGGTGGGATTACAGCCACATTGACCTCTTGGTTGAAAGATGGTAAGCCAGACCTTTCGATGATTATCAATGGTATCCTTGCCGGTTTAGTGGGGATTACCGCTGGCTGTGACGGTGTCTCCTACTTGGGGGCTGTGATTATAGGTGCTCTAGCAGGCATTATAGTCGTTTACTCCGTTGCCTTTTTTGACAGCATCAAAATTGATGACCCAGTGGGCGCGATCTCGGTTCACCTCGTCAACGGTGCTTGGGGAACCCTAGCTGTTGGTCTCTTTAATACAGAATCTGGTCTTTTTTATGGTGGAGGTATTGGTCAACTGATTAGCCAAATAATTGGTATTCTCGCAATTGGAGGCTTTACAGTTGTCTTTAGCTCTATTGTCTGGCTGGCGCTGAAAGCCGCACTGGGTGTCCGTGTCCAGCTAGAAGAAGAAATTAAAGGCTTGGATATTGGCGAACACGGTATGGAAGCCTACAGTGGATTTGTCAAAGAATCAGATGTCATGGCTGGCAGCCGTGCTGGTGGCATAAGTGGTGTCAGTGACATGGCTAGTAGCTCAGAAATCTAGACGCGATTTCAATAGCCCTCGGTTGAACAAAATGTCTTGCTAACCCCACCTAAATCAAAGATTTTAGGTGGGGTTAGCGAGACACGAGGCTTTATAACACCATTAGCATCTTCAATTAGAGTACAACCCACATTCCGCACTTCAAGCTGTAGCATGAAAGTAACATAGATGGCGATCGCTATGCCGTCTGAGAAGGTTCAGGAGTCTGCTCCGTCTGCTTTGGTTCTTTTGGCTTCTTTTCAAACACTTGTAACCCAGCATCTTTAACCTCAAATCCTTTAGGGGTAGGGTCGCCAAGTTTCCCGCCTACCATAGCCACCCAGTCAGAAAACTGCTTCATAGAGGCTTCAGCTTTTCTCCACGACTTCCCCTTGATGTTGACAGTAAACACAACACCGTTAGGAGCTAACATGTAGAATTCGACTCGACCCTTGGGCAGCGTGCGCACTTCTGGAATGGTGTTGAACTTGAGTGTGATTTCTGCTCTGGCTTCTGTCATTTTTATTTCCTTTTGAATCTGCTCAGGGGGAGTAGAAGCTATCGCTTTCATTTCTTCAGCATCTTTGACCATGCGTCCGTCTTCTAGTAGCAGTGCTTCACCATCCCGAAAACACTTAAGCTCCCAGAATTGACCGCACTCTTTCTCTACAGGCAGACGACCTTGAATCTCTAAGTAGAAAGGCTTCTTCTTATTTGAATTAGTCTGGAGCTGTTCATTGCGCTTAATCTTAATTACGAGCTTCCCCTTCTGTTCATCCCACTTCCAAAGCTGACCTCTGATTGAAAAGTAGTCGATGGCATTTGAGACTTGACGAAAACGTTCGGAGTCATATTCATTAATAATATGACTCGCTTCAAAGACCAGACCGGGTGAATCTTTTATTGTCCGTGGCCATACACTCCAGATATGAGTCTGATCCAATCTCTCTGGACTTTTCTTAAACCAATTCACAAATGGGTACTTGATGATGGCAGGAAAATTTTTCCCATCGCCAGTCACCAAGGTTCCTCTCTGGAATTTATCAGCGCTGGGTAAATAAGTAGCGCGTAGGAAACCAACGGCGCGGTATTGGGTTGGTGTATCTGGTGGTTTTAGACCCTGGATATAGGTACTCATCTATTGGTGGAGCTTCTCTTTTTTCTCCCCTTAATATAAAGCTGCTGCCGCCAGGGATGGGGGCGTTTTTCTAGGTACTGCCATTGAGTTGTTGTAATGTTAATAGTTTATCTCACTAATAGTAAGCATCCCATTAGTCCACCTTATCAATCTGGAAAATTAGATAGCTAAATATCATATAGTAGTCCTATAAAGGGTTGTGAATTGTCCAATGGCTCGAAATTGAGAATAACAAGATAATTCTAATAAAAGTTCTGTCTCTTTGTCATAGGACACAAATAATATTGACTTTGTGAGCGATTCGACGGCGGAATATGAATAAGGTTGTTGTGGGAATATCGTAATATTGCGATAATAACCTTTAGGGAGTAAAGTGTGCCGATAACCTCAATACTATGACTAAGACAACCGACGGCATGAAGATCATTGACAGTATGATTGGGGATGATTCCCAACTGCGGGAAATGTGCGAGCAAGCGACCGTCAACGCCCGTGTAGCACAGTTGATTTATGATGCCCGTACTCAGGAGGGATTGAGCCAGAAAGAATTGGCCCAGATGATTGGTACAACCCAATCGGTAATTTCCCGTCTTGAAGATGCTGACTACGAAGGATACTCCCTGTCAATGTTGAGTCGGATAGCTCAGGCTCTCCATCGTGAAGTAAAAATTGATCTGGTTGCTGTAACTCCTAATATCGCAGAGTCTTCTTTTTCACGCCCTTCTGCATAGTACCGCTCTTGCTCTTTCATGATGGTGAGGATGGTGAGCTACTGCTTGATGAGAACCTCTCTAAAACGATCTTTGTGAGAAATGCGGGGCTACACATAGGAGGTTAATTGCGCTTAGGCTTCTGACAGGTTGTTCTTTTACTCATCCTGCTCAGTTTCATGCTTTGTGCACTCTGAGTTAAGCGGCAAATCGAAAGCTTTTGGAAATTCAGAATTCAGAATTCTGACTTCAGTTGACCGCTGCGCGACACCGTTGCGGGACTTCCGCGATTACGCTAAACAGATACAATTGACCAATAACAAAGGACTAATGAGAAAAAACCCATGACAAAGGACAAAATGGATACAAAAGCCTTTAAACGCTCACTGCAAAAGTCTGAGCATTACCACCGCAAGGGATTCGGTCATGAAGCGGAAGTTCTTGGTGTTTTGAATGCAGAGTACCAAAGCAATCTGATTCAAGAAATTCGAGACAACAATTATCGACTGCAACGGGGAGATGTCACTATTAGGCTAGCAGAAGCATTTGGCTTTTGCTGGGGGGTTGAACGAGCGGTGGCGATGGCTTACGAAACCCGTAAGCACTTTCCCAAGGAGCGGATTTGGATTACTAACGAAATTATCCATAACCCTTCTGTGAATCAGCGCTTGCGGGAGATGGAAGTCGGATTTATTGCCGTCAAAGAAGGCAATAAAGACTTTTCTGTTGTCGGTGCTGGGGACGTGGTGATTTTACCCGCCTTCGGAGCGAGTGTCACCGAAATGCAGCTACTCAACGATAAAGGTTGCATCATCGTGGATACCACCTGTCCTTGGGTGTCCAAAGTTTGGAATTCGGTGGAAAAGCATAAAAAACGGGATTACACCTCGATTATCCACGGTAAGTACAATCACGAAGAAACTATTGCTACCAGTTCCTTCGCTGATAAATACCTAGTTGTCCTGAATTTAGAACAGGCAAACTATGTCAGGGACTATATTCTCAATGGTGGCGATAGGTCAGAATTTCTGGTAAAGTTTGAGAAGGCTTACTCTGCTGGTTTTGACCCGGATAAAGATTTAGACAGGATTGGTATTGCCAACCAAACTACCATGCTCAAGAGCGAAACTGAGCAGATTGGTAAGCTGTTTGAGCGGACAATGCTGAAGAAATATGGTCCAACTGAGGTAAATGAGCATTTTATGAGCTTCAACACCATCTGCGATGCCACCCAGGAGCGGCAGGATGCTATGTTTGAGCTAGTGGAAGAAGAATTGTCTCTGATGGTAGTGATTGGTGGCTTTAACTCTTCTAATACCACCCACCTACAAGAGATTGCCATTGAGCATGGTACTCCTTCTTATCATATCGATAGTGCCGAGCGCATTGGTCCGGGAAATCGAGTTGAGCATAAGCCACTGGGTAAGGATTTAGAAGTGGCTGAAAATTGGCTTCCTGATGGTTCGATTGTGGTTGGGGTGACTTCTGGTGCTTCTACTCCAGATAAGGTAGTCGAAGATGCGATCAAGAAGATATTTGAGCTCAAAGCAGTGGCAGCGATCGGAAACACTAAATAGCTAATTGTGCGACCTGAACTGGTCAAGCTGAATAGGGGAAGCCTCTTCCCCAGAGGGTTTCATACCCCTCTCCCTCACATAAAACAACCAAACTTTTAAGTTTGGCTGGCTTCAGTACTTAGTAGGTAACGAACGGGAAATATGCAGGAGCATGAATGTAGCCAAAGCTGGATAAGGTCACATCCGGTCAGGAGCTAGAGGGCAAATGTTCAGATGTAGGTGAAGTTAGTCTGAAGTGTTGATAAACCACGTAATATTTAGACTGGCGGAATGACCTTATACGCCACGGGCAAAATGCTTAGGAGGTAGACAACATGAGTGATTGGTTTATGTTGTGTATGAACATCAATCCTCCCGTGGAAAAGACACCACCTGAATGAACATAAATAAGCTTGACACAACAGGGCAAGCCCTACAGAGTCTTAAAGTGAGGTCGAAGCTTTAAGTAGGTCTGAGGTAACAAAGACGGAACTCTCTGGGGGGTAAAGGATGAGCGAAAAAGCAAATGCCAACCTTAATCGGTTGGATAAGAGTCCACATACTCTTGACCGAAAGGAATAGCTGACTTCGCTTGGGTTTTATCCGAAAATGAAAACAATGTTAGGAATCTAATCGAATGAAAAGTTTGATATTGTGTGAAAACACAATAAATGGACAGGAGAAACAATTGTCCGAATGGAGCCAGATTAATTGGAAGAAATGTCGGAAAATTGTTAGAAACCTTCGTCGTCGGATTTTTCGTGCTAGACAACTTGGTCAATGGAAGCAACTGAGAAGGTTGCAGAAATTGATGCTGAAATGTTACGCCAATTTACTAATATCTGTAAGAAAGGTCACTCAGGAAAATACCGGAAAGCGTACAGCAGGTGTTGATAAGGAGGTGGCAACAACACCTAGCCAGCGAGTGAAGCTTGTCAATGAATGGTCAACACCAAAAGCCAAACCCACTCGTAGGGTTTTAATTCCCAAAGCCAATGGCAAGACTAGACCTTTAGGAATTCCCACCATTCAAGATAGAGCCAAACAAGCATTGCTCAAACTGGCATTAGAACCAGAATGGGAAGCTAAGTTTGAATTAAATTCTCACGGGTTCCGCCCAGGACGTTCAGCACACGATGCTATAGAAGCAATTAGGATTGTCATTTCCGGAAAACCCAAATACGTCCTAGATGCAGATATAGCACAGTGTTTTGACCGAATTAACCACCAGAAACTCCTCTCAAAAATCGACACCTCCCCCAAATTCCGTCGCCAAATCAAGGCTTGGTTGAAAGGAGGTGTAATGGAAAATAATGTTTTTCAACCCACAGAAAGCGGTACTCCACAGGGAGGTATATGTTCGCCATTATTAGCCAACATCGCCCTTCACGGAATGCAGCACCTAATTGAATCAGAATATCCAGCCTACAGCAACGGAACAATCAAACGTTCCCGAAGCAGATTTGGGCGAGATGACGTATCACAACCTAAACTAATTAGGTACGCGGATGATTTAGTTATAATCTGTGACGAATTAAGCGTTATTTTACATTGTCGCCAATTGATAGAAGACTGGTTATCAGAAATAGGACTAGAACTTAAACCTTCTAAAACCCGAGTGGTACACACCTTAAGGGAATACGATGGAAATCAACCGGGATTTGACTTCTTAGGTTTCAACATCCGCCAATTTCCAGTGGGTAAACATCACAGTGGAAAGAATAGTCGGCAGAAAATTCTAGGCTTTAAAACCATCATCTCACCCAGCAACCAGAAAGTTAAAGAACATTACCAACAGCTCGCTGATAAGGTTCATCACCTTAAAACAGCACCTCAATCCAAGTTGATTAATACCCTCAATCCCATAATTAGAGGATGGTGTAACTACCAGACTCCCTGGAATTCGAGTCAATCATACGGTCAACTAAACTACCTGGTATTTAGACTTCTCTGGCGATGGGCAAAACGTCGTCACCCCAATAAAGGCAATGGATGGATTGCCAGGAAATACTGGAAATCCATTGATGGAGATAACTGGGTATTCTCCTCTCAAAAGGAAGATAACCAGTTTAAACTCCATAAACATAGTTCATATCCAGCAGGTCAGCGATGGACTAAAGTTAAAGAAAATCGCTCCCCGTTTGATGGTGACGAAATTTATTGGAGTACCAGATTAGGTGATAAATACCGCACTAAAGACCCTCAAAAAGCCAGATTGCTAAAAGTTCAAAAAGGTAAATGTCACCATTGCAAACGAGTATTTAAACCAGGGGATAATCTAGAAAAACACCATTTGATTCCCAACAATCAAGGGGGGAATAATCAAGATGACAACCTGGTTTTACTACATTTACACTGCCACGACAAGATTCATCGTAATCAAAGCAGAAAACGCAAAGGTCTCTCCTAGCAGCCACAAGTAAAGGTGGAATTTATGTATCGAGGAGCGGTATGACTTGAAAGGGTCACGTACCGTTTTGCAGCCGAGTCAGAGAGGTGACTCTCTGGCTTAGGTTAACAGACCAGGTAGAAGCTGTCACGATGCCCTAGGACAAGTCATTAATAGACTTAATTCCAGATGTAAAGACAGATGGGTTCTAGACGCTGACATCAAAGGCTTCTTTGACAACCTTGCACACAATGCTATTCTCGAAAAGATTGGCACTGCACCAGGTAGAGAATTAATAGTTCAATGGCTTAAGGCAGGCTATGTCTATCAAGGGGAATTCAACCCTACAGAGACTGGCACTCCCCAAGGTGGTGTATTAAGTCCATTGTTAGCCAATATAGGCTTAGATGGTCTAGAGCAAAAGGCTCAAAAATGGGGAGGAATCAGAAGCAAAACACACGGACAAATCTGCCCAAAACTTGGGTATATCCGATATGCAGATGATTTTGTTCTCACAGCAGAAACCAAACAAGAACTAGAAAAAGCCCTACCACTATTAAAAGCATGGTTGGCAGAAAGAGGACTAGAACTCAGCGCGGAGAAAACACGAATAGTCCATATTCGTGATGGGTTTAATTTCCTTGGTTGTCACGTAAGGATGTTTGGTAAAGGGAATAACGAATCCCTACTCATCAAGCCCCAAAAACAGAAAGTCCAAGACTTCTGTAAAAGTCTTGGAGAGATAACAAGAAAATACCGAACCGTGACCACTGAAGTTCTAATCGGAAAATTGAATCCTCTTCTCAGAGGGTTGGCCAATTACTATAAGCCATTTGTATCCAAAAAGATTTTCTCATACATCGGGTACAGAGTCTGGAAATACTTATGGAATTGGTGTCGGCGTATACACAAGAAGCGTAGATTGAAATGGGTTAAAAATCGATATTTCAAGAAAGTCATAAGGAAAACTCCTAATGGGTTCACCTCAAGTAAAGACTGGATTTTCTTTGCTAAGAACACTTCAAAAAGGAGAAACACTGACCTTGAAATATACGATATAGCTGCCACGACAATTGTTAGACACGTCAAAGTAAAAGGTACAAATTCACCTGATGACCCTAGCCTTTCAGAATACTGGCTTAAACGCAACCAGAAAGCTGGAAAGTGTATCTGGGCTACTGGCAGTAAATATGAAAAAGTGGCAAAAGGACAACAGTGGAAATGTCCTATCTGCGGAGACCATCTGGCAAATGGAGAGGAACTAGAAACCCATCATATAATCCCCGTGAAGGAAGGTGGAAGCAACGAGGCTGACAATCTCGTCCACCTACACAAGGCTTGTCACAAAGCTGAGCATTCACGGAAATCCAAGAAGTCTAGCTTGAAGTAAAGCTTGAGCCGTGTGATTGGGAAACTGTCATGCACGGTTCTTAGGGGAGGGGAGGGCAGTAATGCCCGAACCTTACCCGACTCTTGGCTAACTTGGGTGTTGAACAGGTTTAGCAAATTTTGACCAAGTTTTAAGCATCGCTTAAATAAGCAGATTTGATAGAATCTAATCACCAATCCCCGGTCAGTCTTATTAAGAATACAGGACTGATCTTTTTTCCTAATTTGGCAGATGGCGATCGCATTCGTGTCGGTAGCGATCGCTTGGAAAAATTATTCGACAAACTTAGAGGAATCCTATGCAAAAGTGGTTGAATTGCGTTCTGATATCCTCCCTCATAATCTGGTTGTTTTTACCCTTTGACATTCTCTTAGCACAGGAGCTCTCAAACCTAAATATGAGCTCTGAAAAAAACCACCACAGCCATACAATTGCCCCTCAGGAAGCTTGGGTACCTGAGTGGGCAAAAAAAGTAGTCTGGTATCAAATTTTTCCAGAGCGCTTTCTAAACGGGGACCCAAATAATGACCCTACCTTGTCCGACATTAAAGGAGCATATCCCCACGACTATACCTCACCCTGGCAAATTCATCCCTGGACATCTGATTGGTATGAATTGCAGAGCTATGAACAACAAAACGGCCAAGACATTTGGTTCAACCTTGAGCGTCGAAGGTATGGTGGAGATCTTGAAGGCATCAGAGAAAAGCTTGACTATCTCAGCGATCTGGGAATTAGTGCAATTTATTTAAATCCTGTATTTGAAGCCCCATCATATCACAAATATGACGGAGCAACTTATCATCACATCGATCCTAATTTTGGCCCAGATCCGAAAGGCGATCGAAAACTAATCGCCACAGAAATCCCTGAGTATCCGTCCACATGGGTTTGGACATCGGCTGACAAACTTGCCTTGGAGTTGATCGATGAAGTTCACAAGCGGGGAATGAGAATTATTGTTGATGGTGTATTCAATCACATGGGGCAAAATAGTTGGGCATTTCAGGATGTGAAAAAGAACCAGGAGAAATCAAAATACAAAGAGTGGTTTAGGATTAAATCTTGGGACAATCCTGGCAAGAATACAACCTTTGCCTATGAAAGTTGGTCTGGGTTTCCGGAACTGCCGGAATTACGAGAGGATGAAAACGGTATTGTTGAGGGACCAAAACAATATATCTATTCCATCACTCGTCGGTGGATGGATCCAAATGGAGATGGCAATCCGGACGATGGGATTGATGGTTGGCGTTTAGATGTGGCCTTTTGCATTTCTCACCCTTTTTGGAAGGATTGGCGAAAATTGGTGAAATCTATCAACCCGGAGGCTTATTTAGTGGCAGAAGTATTTGGTTCGATAGATGTTCTCAAGCCTTATTTGCAAGGAGATGAATTTGATGCTGTGATGAACTACAATGTTGCTTTCGCCTTCGTGGAGCACTTTATCGAGGAAAAGAACCCAATCACAATAAGTGAGTTTGATAGGCAACTCCGGGAACTTCAAGAGTCCGTCTCTGAAGGTGTTGCCTATGTGATGCAAAATCTCTTCGGCAGTCATGATGCCAACCGGATTGGCTCCCATATTGTAAATCGCCATATTGAGGCACCACCTTTCCGCAATTGGCTTGAGTATTTTTATAACTCTAAAGCCAGCAATCCAGACTATGATACCCGAAAGCCTACCCCTGAGGAACTGCGCCTTCACAAGCTATTTGTTATTTTTCAAATGACCTATTTAGGCGCACCAATGATCTACTACGGCGATGAAGCAGGTATGTGGGGTGCCAATGACCCAGGTAATCGCAAGCCAATGGTCTGGGATGATATGAGTTATGAACCGGAAGTCTATTTACCGGAGGGTTCAAAGAGAGAAACACCAGACGCAGTTGCCTTCAACTGGGATCTGTTCAATCACTATAAAAAGCTTATTCAAATCCGCAATGAAAATCCTGCTTTACAACTTGGTGATTACCAAACCCTACTGACCGATGAGCAAAAGCAGGTGTATGCCTTTTCGCGAACCCATGAAAATCAAACCGTGGTTGTGGTGATTAACAATAGTTATTCTCAACAAAATGTGCAGATTGACTTCCACAGGAAGGGTAATTTAAAAGATATTCTGAACGGCGATTGCATAGTTAATTTGAATCAGGGAAAAATTGATATCAATGTAGAGCCAATGTGGAGTAGCATCTTAGTCGGGGTGTGAGGAGGATTAGGATAACATGGTATATAGAACATATAAAAAGTGATCCAAATGCTACTTGTTTTTCACAAAAATTAATTGTAGAAAATCGCAATAATATCTTTGATGGTCTCTCTGATGGTTTTTAGTGCGATCGCCTAGAAGATAGCTGTTGCTTAAATTACCCCATCTACATCAGGCTAATTTCATAGGTCACTTCACCAGCAACAGAAGTTAAAATTGCTCCTAATTGACCGCTCAATTTCACGCCAAACTTAACTTCCACTTCATCCGCAGGTTGATTGAGAGCATCCAATCTCTCTTTAATAGCAGACACCATTGGCTGAAATACTCTTGTGTCCCGTCAGAAGAAGCGTCATCTACGATCGCAATCTCGCAAGGCAAGGTTTGATTCAACGCCGACTCAACTGATCGTCGCAGCAATGGTAAGCGGTTGTAAGTTGTGATCGCTATGCTGAATTTCATCGATTAATTTTCCGAAAATTTATCAACTTTTGGCAAATAATTCAGAATCTGAATTAATAGCACTTGACAAGAAATAAAGTCCAATAATTGTAAATGTATAGTCATTGATAAAAAAATCTACAATTTGAGCAAAAGAAACTAAGAACAAGGGGATTATTACTGGATCTTTTTTTATTTTTATTATTTGAATTAAGCTATACATCAAACTCATAAAGATTAATAATCCAGGAATTCCTAATTCTACCATAACGCTCAGAAATATATTATGAGTATGAAGACCTCTCCGTCCAGACAATCCCAATCCAATATGTTCAGCAAAGACTCCTATTCCTATTCCCGTCATCGGTCTTTTGATCGTCTCATTTATAGCTGCTTTCCACAGTTGAATCCTCACAGCAGAATTGGATGCTATTTGAGAAGATATGGCAGGTATTCCTTGGTTGTTTTTTCTCCACTTTGGTTTACTAGTTTTGTCCTCTTTTTTTACTATATGATGCCTTAAAGGGAATATATTATTATATATTGGAACTAGACCCAATTTATCTGCTGATACAGGGAAAAATGATAGACAAAAAATCCAGAAAATAATAATAATCATGAATCCCTTAACTTTAATAATTCTATAAAACAGTAATAAAAACAGTCCGCTAAAAAAAATTAGCCATGAATTTATGCTTCCCGACAGACAAATTAAAACAATAAACGGCAATATAATTAGACAAAATTCAATTTTTGATATATTTTTTTTATATTTATATAAGATAATTGAGACAATTGCTCCAACTGACATTAATACCCCGAACTGATTGGAGCCCTGGACAATTGAACTTATGCGAGGATAGGTGTCTGGATATCTAATTAAATTTAAAAGCCATAAGTGAGGAAACACGCATTCTAGAAGACCACCTATGGCAATTAGTATTAATAATCTAAAGACAAATTTGTCGTAATTGGTCCTATCCCGTTTGGCATAAGTCAAGACTAACAAAGACGCGAAAGCGATGATATAAGTAGAATACTTGATTCCATACCTTATAGCCGTTCCTAAAAATTCACTATTTAAGGCAGAGAACCAAATCCAGACATAAAAAGCTAAAAATACCCGGAATAAAGTTTTATGCTCTCTTACGAAAGAACATAAACTAGAAAAATTAAGGGCAATTACGGTCATGCCAACAGCTAAAATTAAGATGTAATGGATGCCAAAATTTACATAAGGAAGCTTGATGCGTGACAGCAGAGAAAAAAACAGTAATAGTAAGAAAAAAACCTGATTTAGAGCCTCTTTCTTGTGGTTGAGTAGGTACTCGAACATGAAAAATAATATTTGCGATGGTTTTTACAGTCTGCTAGCTCGCCAGGAAAACATACATCAATTAAACCTGGAAACTAGGGTTATTGTGCTAATCTAAACAGGAGTGGAGCTGACTAAATTAGCTAAAGTTTGGGTAAACTTATCTAAGGCATACCTCTTAATCACTTCCTGTCGTAAGATCTGCGGTTGGTATATCAAACGATTGTGGTAAGTTCCTTGCAAAATCTGAATCAGACTAGCGGCGATCGCATTTATATCTTCCGGGTCAACCAAGCATCCCAATTGTCCTCCTGATAGGGGGTCAACGGCACCGTCACGATTACCAGCTAAAACAGGTTTACCACAAGCCAATGCTTCCAAATAAACAATCCCAAAACCCTCCCCCTGACTCGGTAAAGCAAATATATCACAGAGATTATAATGATCGCACAGTTCTTCGTCGGGAACGAATCCAGCTAAGGTAACACAATCAGATAAATTTAGCTTTTGCACCTGTGCTTCAATCCAAGGTCGGTCATCTCCCTTACCTGCTATGATGTAATGCGCATCGGGAATCTGCTTCCGAATTGATACCAAAGCGTTCAGTAGGTTAGCATACCCTTTGTACCAAGCCGAACGCCCTAATCGTGTTACAGTTAGAATGACTTGCTGCTGCGGTGTTAATCCATATCGTTTGAGTAAGTAATCTGGCTTGGGAGCAATACGGAACCGAGTCTCATCAAACGTATTCGGCAAAACTACGACTTGTGTCGCCTCTAGTTGCTGTTCACTCAGAAGGCGCGAGCGGGTATAATGACTTACTGCTACAACTTTGTCCGCATGATTCAATGCCAGTTTAAGACTGTTTTTTTCAAGATTCCACACCTCTAGTCCATGAGCTACCACCCAATATGAAACTCCCAAAAGATGTTTGAGCAAATAACAGACTACACTGTAATTAACGTGGGTACAGATAATGAGCTGAGGACGTTGCCAGATTGCCGACCAGATAATCTGTACAGCCAACATAATGCTTTGTATGAGACGGGGAAAGCGTCCGAAACAGTAGAAGCGTGTTTGAGATATAAACCTGAGATGAGTCAGGATGTCACGGTCATATTTGAGAAACACATCGTATTTGGCTTTTGGGTACAACTCTTGCAAGGCTTTCAAGAGGAAAGCTGAATAAACTTGAATTCCACCCTTGAAACCAAAGATATTAGGAAAAATTAGACTGTAACGATGCTGAAATGCGTAATTTTTAGTCATTTAACTTATGAGTGTGCTTGCTACGGTGAAATAGAGCGCTCTAAAACTTGGTATAGGTGATTTTCTCGGTGATATGTGGAAATCGCTCCCGTTAAAAATAAGCTGTTGTGCATCTAATTTGCAAATTTTGACTGCTTTTTATTACTGAATCGACGCTCTAGGCGTAATCCGAGCCAATCAGGATTAGCATTTTGTCCCGGTTTAGGCTAGGGCGTGTCTGCAAAGTAAATCATCCAAGGTTTTTGGGTAGCGATCGCCTTATTCTGGAGTTTAGACTAAATCACCACCCCAAGACTGCGATCGCCAGCTCCCATCAGAAGCGATCGCTTTTAGCATTAGTAGAGGTTTGAAGGGTGATCGCATCTGAGTTGGTAGTTATGGAAATGGTGATGATGAGGCGATCGCTTTTAGCATTAGTAGAGGGTTAAAGGGCGATTCGTCCCTGAGTTGGTAGTGATGGAGATGGTGATGAGGGGGCGATCGTCGGCTGGTTTTCCCTGAACTTCACACTACTTAACATAGTACTGTTTATTTATTTCCGACTACTAAGATTTTTTGGACTTTGGACAAAAAAGTACAGAGGCGATCGCGCTTAGAGTTCAAAGGCTTACCTGCTCTGCATCCTGCTCTCTTCTAGAGTTCGTTGAACTCATGTTATTTTACCTTTGACACTGGTTGATCGGGATGCGCTGGATTGGGCACTAAACGCTGGTTGGCACAATCGGCCAGCACATCCAATTTCTCCAACACCGTCTGACCGATAATTACCTCATCACCCAAAACCAGGGCCTCCTCCAAGGTATCCCGTCCTTCCCACTCAACGATCAAAGGCTCGGTTACGCCAACAGATTCCTGCCGACCATCGGCATATTCAGCGACTCGCTGACCCCGAATGGCTAAACCCAAAGATTGCAGCACCTGTACGGGTACGACGGAACGCACTGCACCTGTATCTACTAATGCCTGTGTCTCGTAGACGCGCACCTGGGAGGCAGGGAGTTGTCCTCGGCGGGCTAACGCTTCATCAATCCCATTGATTAACCTGACTTTTGCTCGTACTTCACCCATTCCTTTGTCATGGCTTACTGTTCCTTTTCGAGGATACTCTATTGCCTTAATACTTTTACCTTTGTTCAACCCCCTACAACATCTGAAAATATACAATCATGATGCTACCGGACTTGATATCACTCCTATGCCCAAGCAGCCATCTAAAATGCAAAATCGCAAGGTGCCGCTGCGCCTCGTACTCGTGGTGCCCTTTGTTCTCCAAATCTTCGCCGCCGTCGGACTGACGGGATGGCTCTCACTGCGCAACGGACAGAAGGCTGTTAACGAGGTAACAACCCAGTTACGCAGTGAAATCACTGCCCGCATCCAGCAGCACCTCAGGACTTACTTAGCAACGCCCCATCTGATCAATCAAATCAACGCCGATGCTATCCATCTTGGTAAGTTGGATTTACAGAATTTGCGCGAAATGGGGCGCTACTTCTGGCAGGAGTACCAGTGGTTTGATTCAGTCAGTCTCATTTGTGTCGGAATCGAGGATCAGGGAAATTACATCGAGGTTCTACGTGAAAATAGATTACCGATGAAAATGAGCGTACTCGACAGAGCTAAGTCTTCTGATGTACATACTTATGCCGTTGACAGTCAGGGCAATCGGACCACACTGTTGGCATTGAACCCAAACTACGACCCTCGGAAGCGGCCCTGGTATAAAGATGCTGTGCAGGCAGGCAAGCCGAAGTGGAGTAAAATTTACATCACTAAATTTGATATGCAACTTGTGATCGCTGCTAGCCAGCCTATCTACGACGAGACGGGCGCTCTGCTTGGGGTAGCATCCACCAATACTATTCTTTCACGAGTCAGTGAATTCCTAGGTCGCTTGAAAATCGGTCAGTCGGGACAAACCTTCATCGTCGAGCCAGACGGACTACTGGTGGCAAGTTCAACCGATCAGAAGTCATTCATAATCAGCGACCACAAAAACAAGCAGCAACGAATCAAGGCAACCGAGAGTAGCAATGCCTTGATTAAATCGACGGCGCAGTACTTGCTCAAACGCTTTGGACACTTCCACCAAATTGACAGCAGCCAGCAACTCGACTTCATGCTCGATGGCGAGCGGCAATTTCTGCAGATATCACCATTGCAAGATAGTCGGGGCATCGACTGGCTGATTGTGGTGGTTGTCCCAGAAGCGGACTTCATGAAACAAATCAACGCCAATACCCGTACTACCATCCTGCTGTGTTTGGGAGCCTTGGTGCTGGCTACTTTCATGGGAATCTTCACCTCTCGCTGGATTACTCAACCTATTCTTTGTTTGAGTGAGGCAAGTAAAGCCATAGCCAGCGGGGAATTAGAGCAAAAAGTGGAGGGGTCGGGTGTGGATGAACTGGAGGTCCTAGCTCAGTCTTTTAACCGAATGGCGGCGCAGTTGAAAGAGTCTTTCGATGAGCTAGAAATCAGAGTTCGGGAACGCACAATCCAGCTACAGGAAGCTAAAGAAGCCGCAGATGGTGCCAACAGAGCTAAAAGCGAATTTTTAGCCAACATGAGCCACGAACTGAGAACGCCCCTCAACGCTATCCTGGGCTTTAGTCAACTCATGGCTCATAATCCAGCATTTGCATCTGCCTCATCAGAGTTAGGTATCATTAGTCGCAGTGGTGAGCATCTGCTGGAATTGATCAACGACATTTTGGATATGTCCAAAATCGAGGCGGGTCGAATAACTTTTAATGAAAATAGCTTTGACCTGTATCGCCTGCTGGACACCCTCGAAGAGATGTTGCGCTTAAAAGCCGAATCCAAGGGCTTACAGCTCATTTTTGAGCGAACCTCTGAGATTCCCCAATATGTGCAAGGGGACGAGAATAAATTGCGTCAAGTCTTAATTAACCTCCTGGGCAATGCCATTAAATTTACCGAAGAGGGTGGCGTTACTTTGCGAGTGAGACGGAAGCTTGAATTTAGAAGTTACAAGTCTGAAAAGAATTTATCTGTGGAGAACGAAAATCCTGCGACTGGGGAACAAACAGATAACTCTCTTTCAGAATTCAGACTTCAGAATTCAGAATTCAAGATCGCCTTTGAAGTCGAAGACACTGGCCCAGGAATTGCCCTCAATGAGCTGGACAAGTTATTTGAAGCCTTTGGACAAACAGAAACAGGTCGGAAATCTCAGCAAGGAACGGGATTAGGTTTGCCCATTAGCCGAAAATTCGTGCAACTGATGGGAGGAGACATTACCGTCAGCAGTACATTGGGCAAAGGAACTATTTTTAAGTTTGATGTCCAGCTTCGTCCGGGTTCGGCGAATGAGATTCAGACAACCCAGAACCTGAGGGTCATTGGTTTAGCACCTGAGGAACCTGAATATCGCATCTTAGTGGTTGAGGATCGTCTGGAGAACCGCCTTCTGCTGGTCAAACTCTTGTCATCCATAGGCTTCTGCGTGGGTGAAGCGGAAAATGGTCAAGAGGCAGTGGAGGTGTGGTCGAGTTGGGAGCCACACCTGATCTGGATGGATATACGAATGCCAGTGATGGATGGGTATGAAGCGACCAAACGGATTAAAGCTACAACTAAGGGTAAGGCGACTGTGATTATTGCCCTGACTGCCAGCGCCTTTGATGAGGAGCGAAAGGTTATCTTGTCGGCAGGCTGCGACGACTTCATGCGCAAGCCTTTCCGGGAGCAGGTTATCTTCGAGAAGATGGCTCAACACCTAGGAGTGCGCTATATCTATGAAGAATCAGGAGAAAATTCTCAATCCCAATTCCGAATACCCATCTCCACTGCTCAAGGGAGAGACAGGAGGGGACAGGGGGAGAGTCCAAATTCCCATTTACTTCTCAGACTTTACTTGTCCCAAATGCCGACTGAGTGGGTGACACAGCTACAACTGGCCGCTGAAGAATGCAGTGATGATTTGATTTTAGCGCTAATCGAACAAATCCCCCAAGAGAATGCCCCGCTGGCGATCGCCCTGAGGGATTTAGCCAATAACTTTCTATTCGATCAAGTTGTGGAGCTAACTCAAATGGCTACAGAATGATGAGTCATAGCAAATCCGGGTTAACTACCCCCTTTTTGAAGGAACAGGCAACAGGCAACAGTGCGCCCAGCGTCGACGCTGGAGGCTGGGCGCAACAGGCAACAGGGAATTGGGAACAGGAAACAGGGAACAGGCAACAGGGAACGGGGGAAGAAAAATATAGAAAATTGATAAAGGGGGTTTTAGATCCCATCCTCTCTCGCCGCCATTAATGGGCGATCGCATCCAGTTAGGTAGGAGAAAACCACAGAGGGGATATCAGACTCCTTCACCTTAATTATTGTAGGGGCGAAGCATTTGGGAGATAAATTGTGAAACTTACCATCCAGCTTGATATCCAAATGCTTCGCCCTTTCCAGGGATTAGGGGATATGAATGAAAATCCATATAATTTATCGGTGTAGGCAGGGCGAAGCATGAGGATATACAATTTTAGGGTGTGGGACAGAATTTGTCCCCCTCATGCTTCGCCCCTACAGGAAAACCAAGGTTCATTAAAGATCGCCCCCTCCATCCTTTCACTACCTAAATAGGCAAGCGATCGCGCTTCTTTGGTCAATCCTTCTTGGGTAGTGACTGGATGAGATGGTCTAATTGTTTCGAATTGTTATAAAGACCTAAAATCTGAGGGAAAAACCGGGGTTTTGTGGCAAGATGGAAAATTGCTTCTTTTGAGTTCTATAGGAAATTGCAGTTATGTCTCTTCAACTAGGAGATACTGTGCCTGACTTTACTCAGGCTTCTACTGAAGGCGAAATTTCGTTTTACGAATGGGCAGGGGATAGCTGGGTCATCCTATTCTCCCACCCAGCAGACTTCACCCCGGTTTGCACCACCGAGTTGGGTGTTGTTGCCAGCCTCAAGCCTGAATTCGACAAGCGCAACGTTAAAGTTCTAGCTCTGAGTGTTGATGATGTTGAGTCCCACTTAGGCTGGATTAAAGATATTGAACAGACCCAGAATACAACTCTCAATTATCCCATCCTGGCAGATCCGGATCGCAAGGTTTCTAACCTCTACGAAATGATCCACCCCAACGCCAGCAACACCTTGACAGTGCGCTCCGTCTTCATCATTGACTCCAACAAAAAACTGCGGCTGACCTTTACCTATCCTGCCAGCACGGGTCGTAACTTTGACGAGATTCTCCGGGTAATTGATTCTTTGCAGTTGACCGATAACTACAAGGTTGCCACCCCTGCTAACTGGAAAGAAGGGGATGAGTGCGTGATTGTGCCCTCGATTAAAGATCCAGAAGAGTTGAAGCAAAGGTTCCCCAAAGGTTATACCGAAGTTAAACCTTACCTGCGCATGACCCCTCAACCGAACAAGTAAACATTGTCTGACAATGAGGCAGTAGGGTGGGCAATGCCCACCCTATGTTCTTTCAGACGGATTTATCGGTAATCTGATAAATTAGTAATTAACTTATGAGTATGGATATTAAAGACGGTTTCGTAGGAACAGTTGGCAACACCCCCCTGATTCGGTTAAACAGCTTCAGTGAAGAAACAGGTTGTGAAATCCTGGGAAAAGCAGAGTTTCTCAATCCAGGTGGTTCCCTCAAAGACAGGGCAGCCCTTTTCATCATCAAAGATGCGGAAGAAAAAGGCTTGCTCAAGCCTGGAGGGACGGTGGTAGAGGGAACTGCTGGAAATACTGGCATTGGTTTGGCTCACATTTGCAATGCCAAGGGCTACAAATGTCTGATTATCATCCCAGAAACCCAATCCCAGGAGAAGATAGACGCTTTGAGGACATTAGGGGCGGAAGTCCGCACGGTGCCAGCGGTGCCTTACAGAGACCCCAACAACTATGTGAAAGTATCGGGACGTTTGGCCCAGGAGATGGAAAATGCTATCTGGGCGAATCAGTTTGATAATCTGGCAAATCGGCAGGCTCATTACGAGACAACTGGGCCTGAGATTTGGCAGCAGACAGACGGCAAGGTAGATGCCTGGGTTGTTTCCACTGGCACAGGAGGGACTTATGCTGGTGTATCCCTGTTCCTGAAGGAGAAGAATCCCAACATTAAATGTATTGTGGCAGATCCCATGGGCAGTGGTCTTTACAGTTATGTGAAAACGGGGCAGATTAAGCCTGAAGGTAGCTCAATTACAGAAGGAATTGGCAACAGTCGGATTACTGCTAATATGCAAGGGGTTCCCACTGACGACGCGATTCAAATTGACGATCCAGAGTGCGTGGGGGTGGTTTATCAGTTGCTCAGGAAAGACGGGCTATTTATGGGCGGCTCTACGGGGATTAATGTCGGAGCTGCGGTGGCTTTAGCGAAGAAGATGGGATCAGGTCATACTATTGTTACTGTGCTTTGTGATGGTGGGGCACGGTATCAGTCGCGGCTATTTAATCGGGAATGGTTGGCTTCTAAGGGACTCTCGCCGGATTAGGAATGAGCGATCGCTATTCTAGAAGGGTACTGGTATGCCTGGGTCGCACCTGCCGCAAGTATGATTCTGGTAAGATTTTAGCGGCTTTTCAGGCAGAGCCAGTCCCAGGAGTTGAGGTAATTGGCAGCGGTTGTCTGGGACAATGTGGTAATGGGCCAATGGTTTTGGTTGAGCCTGAGCAAGTTTGGTATTGGCGGGTTCATCCCGATGAGGTTCCAGTAGTTGTAGAAAGGCATTTGCGGGGGCAATGTCCGGTGGTGGCTATGCTTTATCCTAAGTTTCACCGCGATTTTCCAACTAACTAGTGCCTGTCTGGGAACCCATTGAAGGGCGAAGCATTTGGATAGAAAAATTTGGGATTAAAGCATAATTTGTACCCAAATGCTACTCTACTCTTCGAGAAGGCTTCGCCTACGAGAACGCTTCGCGTACGCCCCTACCTAAAATTTTGGACTTTGCAGACACGACCTAGATGTGCGTATCTGGTAGAACGTTAGGACAACGGTATCTTCATCCTGATTACAGAATACTTCAAAATCTTGATTAGGATAAATTGACTTTAAACGACTTTCCCACATCTGGGTGATCGCTTGTCCCAGATAAAACAGATTATCAGTGCTTACCTTGTCAGTCTCTGGAAGAAGATCGTCGATATGCTGATGGTTCATCACTTGCTCAATCGCAGTAATATCATTCTCAAGTTGAGCTTTCCACTGCTCATATACTTGGGGATTGAACGCTTGGGACAAAAAGATTCCGCCCTCATGCTCAACAAAATCTGGCCAGAAAAGTTTTGTAAGAGCTAGAGCAACTTCAACATTGGCGACTGCAAAAATATAGTCCCAGAGGGAGAAATCATCGTTGTTTGCCTTTCTCCACTGCTGGAAGTCGAGCATTTTATCTGTATTTAAAGATATTTCTTTGATGAGCATAGTCTCTAGGGTATTTCATCCGTTGTAGCCGGTCGAACTGTTTTTTCAGTTAGAAGAGTCGATGCCCCTGTTACCAGGGGACACCTCTCGTACAAAACCGGACATGAAGTAGGGTAGGCAGCCAGCGAGTTACCAATGTTGGTACTTTTCCAACAGCCCCCCTCCAAACTACGCATGACCGTTTCCGTATCACGTAGCTTTCCGGTAATTTTTACGTTTGAGAGCATCACCGTCG
>JBFRWF010000125.1:0-28353 GCA_051439465.1 Xenococcaceae cyanobacterium
TCAGTAACCAATTCACCAAAGGTGTACGTTCTGCCTTTGGAATCTCAATAGGGAGCACAGGTTGTGTCATTCTGCTATTAAAGCAGATGAAGAGTCAAGCAAGCAACCCGATCGCCTTTGTTCCCGAGCGCCTTTCTTCCCTGAGCGCTTTGTTTCCCGCTGCCTCCGGCACTGCGCTTCGCGCAGACCGCCACCAGTGGTTATTGAGCAGTTACCTTTCGACTCCGATTTTCATCAATCAGCGTCTTAACTAATTCCCAAGTATCTCGTGCTAGCTTTAACTCTTCTGCTGTACGTTATAATATACATGAACGGGATGGTTCAGAACCCGGATTTCTGGGTTGACAAATTATGGTTGAAAAAGTTTCCGCATCAGTGGTGACCATTGATGAATTAGAGTCCAGATTTCATCTAGAGGAGGTTGATGATGACCAATTCTTCTGGGAGTGGCAAGATAACTTGCCTGAAATCACTGACTCTGAAAAGCAAATGTTAGACAAAGTAAAAGCAGGATATTTTAATTTACTGAAACATCCCCCATTGCTAGAAAATCCGATTAGAATGGCAGTAATCGCACCTTTGCTATTTTTTGCCGACTTTTTTCTATTTCCTTTTTATATCAAAGCAGAACATACTATCAAACTTACCGGGGAAGATGACGGTAGGATTATCGAAGGAAAAATAGATGTCTTAGTTTTAAAGCAGCAGTTTTGGGTGACAGTCATTGAATCGAAACAGGCTTTTTATTCTTTAGAAGCAGGAAGAGCACAAATTCTCTCCTATATGCTGACTAATCCTCATCCAGAAAAACCCAGCTATGGCATGATTAGCAATGGGGGAAGTTTCCTTTTTCTCAAATTAGTCAAAGGCGAAAACCCAAGATACGCCACCTCTGATCCCTTCGATTTACTCAAAAAACATACAAATGATTTGTATACTGTTCTCAGGATATTAAAACATCTTGGTCGGTTAACCACTAATAATTACAATTAAAACTTATTCAAGGTAACTAATAACTGTTTGACAGGATAACTTTTCAATTGATTATTAAAACTTGTAACGATATCCTTGACAAACTGCATACAACCTTAACTTCTCACGAATGGTCTGCGATCGCCTTTTAGAGGTCAGATATGAAAAGCTTACAGCATAATGCTTTCAGGACTTTTGTCAGTCAATCAGGGTTCAACCATATACTTAATAGCTTAAGACACTCTGAGCCAGGGAGAGGATTAGCACATGGACACAAGGCTTCACAGGAAAAGCGACGGGTTCTGGTCGCGCCGGACAGTGCTTTTCGCTATTGGCTTCTTAATCACCTATTTTTTCTCCTTGCTTTCTACAGCTAAAGATCAGCGCCTCAAAGGGATAGAACCCCAACCCGAACCCCCTGACATTTTAACTCTGGCTCCGCTTCGAGATTTCCAACCCAGTGAAAGTAGTCCGCTCTTTCCATTCGCTGACAACACCGTTCCTCGCCAATGGTGGTATGCTACCCCAGTTCAAGAGGGCTGGGGAAAAAAAGTGGTTGCCCAGCTGCAAAGAGACAGGGCAGATCGCTCACTTGAGAAAGTTCTCAAGCCTCTTTCCTCTGACAAGCTACTTCAAGACAGTTGGCCAGATTTTACCGATGCTATCGACTTAAAAGCTTTGGGCAATGAGCAGCCGGAAGTTCGTTCTGTCTTTTATACCATAGTATCTTTTAATCAACCTCGACTCCTACGAGTCTGTCACGGGGTGGCCGGACTGAACGTCACAGCCCAGATGTGGGTGGCGGGAGTCCCCGTCCAACATGGAGAATTGCTCCGAGTAAGAGCGGGACTATATCCCATCGTAGTGGAAGCCTATCACGGAAAGCGAACCCAATGGCTGCCCTGGAAACTAGCTCGTTTGGCGACGCGCTTGACTGAAGTGACTGAACAAGAAGTTGAGGAAGTCTACCAATGGCAGATGGCTCGCTGGCAGGCGAACCGCGAGATGGCAAAAGCCAATGAAGACGAACTTCTGGCTGCCGTCAAGTTTGACCCCAACACCGTGAGTGGTAAGGCGGGATTTTTTCGGATTGGCCGAAGCGTTAACGGAAAATGGTGGTTGATCGACCCAGACGGCAAAGCTTTTTACCATCGCGGCTGCACGGGATTGAATGCCGGAGGAATGGGAGGACGGCGGGCTAATTTGCCCCCGGTTCCTGAACAAACCGCCCAAAAGTGGGTAGCCTATCTAAGAGAATGGGGCTTCAATGCTCTGGGAGCTTGGACGACCCCCGAATTCTTTGACAAGGGGATGCCGTTCACCGAAATTATCGAAACATTTTACGAAAAACCGTGGCTCATTCCTAAGTTTCCCGATGTCTGGGACCCTCAGTGGAGTAATAACGTCGATGCGAAGTGCCAAAAGCTATGTACGCCCCTCAAAAATAACAAAATGCTAATCGGCTACTTCCTCGACAACGAGCGGGGGTTTATGGCCCTGCTGAGAAATAATGAAACCCTTGTCACCAATGCCCCTACCTACCGCCCTGGCGGACCCATTCCAGACGACACCCTCCCACTCCCGGCTGAACCTAAGTTAAACCCTAAAGGAATCGGCCTACTGCAGTTCTCACTGAGCCAAAACCCAGGCATCGCGGCTGGCGAAAAGGCTTGGGATTTCGTCCTCGAACGTCATGGCTCTTTAGAAGGTCTCAGTCAAGCTTGGCAGATTGAGATCCAATCCCCAGAAACTCTCAGAAATCTGACAGAACGGGGAGAAATCCTAATTTCTCCGGGTTATCTGAAAGATCACTCCGATTTCGTGAAGCTTTGGGTTGAACAGTACTACAAGGTTTGTCGGGAGAAAATTCACAAATACGATCCCAATCATCTTCTGCTTGGAACTCGTTGGGGTGGAACTCCCAGTCCGCCCGTCATAGAAGCCGAACGAAAGTGGGCCGACGTAGCTTCCCGCAACAACTACCGAGGGAACTTCTACGAACTCTTTGATGAGTTCTATCAAGAAGTCCAGCGACCTATCCTTAACGGTGAGATTAGTACCTGGACCGATGCGTTCACCCTAATTCGGAATCCCATCGAACCGCCAGGGGGATACGAGCCGGCTACTCGGCGGATTATCCGGGCACAGGAAACTCTAGAGCGGATCTTTTCCCATCCTGGCACTTTGGGTTACACTAAATATCGCTGGCACGGGTCAGGGGACAAACTTTGGAATGACGGCCCCCAAAGGCACGTAATTAAAACACTGCGACAGGCCAACTCGCGGGCCGTGTCCATTGCCACTTACTGGGATCGTCCGCCCGTCAAGACTGAAAGTCCGCTACACGGGCAATTCTTTATCACCCTTCTCGATGGAGCGGTTAATGTCTCCCGATTACCATCGGCTTATGAAAGCGATCGCCCTAGCTTCAAGCTCACCACCCAACCCATTGCCATCGGCTTAGTCTGCCGCCAGGGGCAGTGGGCGCGGCCAGTCTACGGCAATGGCATTCAAGGTGAAGTTACTGAAGAGAGAACCGAAGGCGAGTCAATTCAACTGACCTTGAAGCTCTCCCAAAGCCCCACTTTACTCTCGTCCTCAAAGGCTAAGGCTGAGTACACTCTGAAATTGACCCGAAATGATACCAAGTTGGAGGGAACTTTCCGAGGCCGGTACAACGAGCACCCAGTCAAAGGTCGAACCCTAGGCTACCTTCACCGTCCGGTTCCAACAATACGATACTAAAGCTCTGGCGGCGCACCTCTATCCTTTTTCAGTAGATCGCAAAGTCAGTTTGAGACAGACGATCGCTATGATGGTTATAGACGAACCAATGAGAGTGTGGTAATTCTCATCTATGGCAAATCTAAGTGGTACATGGCTTGGAACCTACTGGCAGCGAGAAGTTCCTACCCGTTTTGAACTCACACTGATTCAAGGTGGCAATACCCTCAGTGGCAATATTTTGGATGATAATTATTTAGGTGAAGCTTCATTGATAGGTGAAGTAATTGGACGCAGAATTACTTTCACCAAACGCTATATCACTGTCTCACGTCATACTGTTCACTATACTGGCACTGTATCTGAAGATGAGGATTTCATGCAGGGGCAATGGCAGATAAATTTATTTTACTCTGGAAATTGGGAAGCCCATCGGAGTGATGAAAATCTGAGCTTGGATTTAGAAATTCGTCGAATTGAAAAAGTCCCTGTAGCTGTTGAATGATTTCCGTGACGCTCCCACACTTCACACTTCGGGTAAGTGTGGGCTTCTGACACTTTACCAGATTCAGTATCAAGCACTTCTCAATGCCACAATCGGGTCAAGCTTTGCAGCTTGTCGCGCCGGGAAAACCCCGAAAAATAGACCAATTCCACCGGAAACGCCAACAGCAAGAACAATGACTACAGGTGAGATTCCAGCAGATAAAGGGGAAAATGCTCCCACGAGCATAATCCCACCGATACCAATCAAGGTGCCGAAAATACCGCCAGCAGCAGAGAGAATCACTGCTTCAATCAAAAACTGAACCAGAATATCTTGCTCCCTAGCACCGATCGCTTTGCGCAGTCCAATTTCCTGGGTGCGTTCGTTGACAGAAACCAGCATAATATTCATTACACCTATACCGCCGACGAGCAGGGAAATCCCAGCGATCGCCGCGAGCATAATTGTTAGTCCCCCTGTTACCTTACCAACAATCTCCAGAATGTCCTTTTGAGTTCGGACCTCGAAATCATCTTCCCCAGTAATTTTATGCCGCAACCGCAGCAGATTCTCAATCTGAAACCGAGCTGCCCGAATGCTTTTTTCATCTTTGGCAGAAACAGAAATAAAACTAACTTCAGTGCCATAAGGAGAAGTGCGTCCAACCAGTTGATTTGCCATTGTTGTCAGGGGCACAAAGAGGGAATCATCCTGGTTAGTTCCCAGAAAAGAACCTTTAGATTCCATCACGCCAATAATTTCAAAGCTGACATTTTTGATTCTTAGCTGTTTTCCCAAAGGATTTTGAGTATCAAAGAATCTTTCTACTATTTCCGAACCCAGCACCACAACTCGATTATTTCGCTTCAGATCCATTTCATCAATAAACCGCCCCCTAGCAACATCAAAGTTTCTCACCGTCAGGAATTCTGGCGTTACGCCAATCACTAGGCTGCTAGTATTTTGTTTGCGGTAGGTAATCACTCGTTGCAAGTTAATTTGGGGAGCAGCTTCTGCCACCGTTGGTACTTGAGAGGCGATGGCTTCTGCATCTGCCATCACCAGAGTTTTCGGCTTGTCAAAGGTAGTCCTGCGGTATTTTCGCGACCCCGGCACCACAAATAGCACATTCGGTCCGAGAGACTCAAACTCTTCTGCTGCAAGCTTTTGCGCCCCCTGTCCAATACCCACCATCGCAATCACTGAGGCATTCCCGATAATTATTCCCAGCATAGTTAAGCCGCTACGCAGTTTGTTTGACACCAGAGTAGAGGATGCCATTTTGAGATTTTCTAGAATGTCCATATTTTAGTTACTAAGGACTAATGACTATCTTAACCGGGGAGACTAATAGAGATGTGGCGTCAGCACAAGTGATACTCCATCGAGGACTAACTGCGGCGGGGCACGTCGTTGAGCAAATTGCCTGCGGAGGGGATGGGGCGGGGACTGGGGGAACTCAGTCTAGCTGGCACCTATTGAGGCAGGAAACCCAAGGAGCGATCCTTGGGAATCCCCGACCATAATTGAAGATTTGGTCGGGGAGGATGTCAACAGCTTACAAACTTTCCTTTGATGAGTTAAGTTGAGACTTGTCCAGATTGGCGATCGCTCTCAATTCCGGGCTCTTGACGCTTTCACCCTGTGACTGCATGACTATTTTGGTAATCCTAGGAAAAATCAGAGTGATCAGCCGCAACAAAACATAGCGCAAATTCTCCCCTGTTAGGTAGGGCGTCAAGGACGAGAATCCTTCTCTGTGAGCTTTTCTGATGTAGAAAACAATTCCTCTGAGCAAGTCATGAAAGCGTCTTCCTAAATATTCTTTCTGAATTCCCCCCGGATCTAACCTCATTTGATGAGGATTATAGTTGCTGCGATTTAAGGTATTCAATTTAGTCAACCCCTTTTGTTGGGCAAACTGCTCGTAAGTTATTCCTTTCCTAGACTGGGGATTTGTGTGGGGATAAATCCATTCCCATACGGCCCAATCTTGACCGGCAAACTTGAATTCAGGTATATCTTTAGTCACCTGATGGGCTTTGAGATAAATTCCCACAGGAATTTCTGCCCAAGGACCATGTTGCCAGACAAAATCAGGATCGAAAAAAGCTTTTAAAGCCCAATCTTCTCCCTCATTAATCCTCACGCGAGCTACCCGACCTATCATTCCCGTGCCAGCTATTTCTACTGAGATTTTCAGAGCTCCTGCCTCTCGACCTTTTTTTACCTTTACTGCTTTGAAAGTTTGGCCTTGCACGCGGATTGAAACCTTTTCGAGGGAGAACTCCTCTTGGCAACCAGCTTGATCGGCAAGCCTCACGTATCGGGCTAAATAATCGAAAAATATACGCAAATCATGGGTATTAATCCCCTTTTTCAAGTCAAGGGGAGCGGGGGCTAAGAAATATATTCTATTTCTCCCTTCAAACTGGCGAACTTTTCGACAAAGACTATAAAACTTGCCGGGAGGCATCAGCTTTTGCTGGGCTTGAAGTATGATTGGCTTAGTCAGGACTGTCAAATCGCGCTTGTTATCCATAATGAGTAATAATTTTAAATTTGCACCTCACTTATCCTTTTTTCTACTTTCTTCCGGCAAATCTATAAACACCCGTTCCCCTGGGTTCAATCCCTGCAAAATCTGAGTTTTGTCCTCAAGGGATAGTCCAATCTTTACAGGTTGAAACTGAGGTTTGTTATCCAGATCCGGAACCATGACGCCAGTTTTCCCTTCTTGGGTAACGATAGCAACAGTAGGAACAACTAAGGCATTGCTGAGCTGCCTGCCCAAAAAGGTGACATCAACATTCATCTTTGAGCGCAGCTTGTCTTGACCCGTTAATAGCGCTATTGTTACCTCAAAAGAAGTGACATTCTCCTCAACCACTGCTTCTGGTGCCACCCGTTTCACCAGTCCTTGAAAAACCAGATCTGGATAGGCATCGGCAACGATTTTCACTTTCTGTCCTGGTTGCAACTGAGCAATATCAATCTCTGGCACCTTTGCCACAACTTCTAATCCCTTAGCAAGAGCCAAAATTGAAGACGAGGTGGCGGAAGCGGTACTAGAAGCGGAGGTGGTTGGGGTGACAAAAGCTCCTTCTGTAGTATATTTCTGGGTGATAATGCCATCAAAAGGCGCAATAATGATGGTATCTCTAAATTGCACTTTCACCATCTCGAGTTTGGCTTGAGCCGCTTCTACCGCCGCTGTTAACTGAGCAATTTCTGCTTCTGCGCTCCTTTTTCTTTGCTCTAGTGCAAACTGGGCTTCGATGACAGCAGCTTTTAACCGTTCAATTTCTGGGCGTTCAGTATTTTTTACTTCCTCAAGGCGCTGTTGCGCTTCTGACATACTTTCATAGGCATTGCGCAATTCATTCTGCGCCTCATCCAATTGATCTCGTGCAACGGCTCCCTCCTTTTCCAAATATCGATTGCGCTCAAAGCGATCTCCAGCTAGTTTAAATCGCGCTTGGGCAGAGCGTAATTGGGCTTCGGCTTGCTTTATTTGTGTGGGAATACTCTCTTGCGCCTCCTTCAAACTAGCTTGAGCTTGGAAGAAACGGGCTTGCGCCTGGTTAATTTCTCCAGGAATCTTGACTTGTGCTTCTTTGAGATTAGCGATCGCTTGTTTGACATTGGCTTGAGCTTCGACACCCTGAGCCTGAATCTCAGCATTTTCCATTACCGCTAGGATTTGTCCCTGCCGCACCCTATCTCCCTGCTCAACTCGCAACTCTGTCAGATGACCCGGATTTTTGGGGCTGATGTTCACACTCTGAACTGGCTCGACTTTGCCACTGGCTTCGATTTGCACAATCAGGTTTTGCTTTTTAACTCTTACAGTCAGTTCATTGATTTCGTTTTCTTTGGTACTAGGGGTTTCGAGGATCATGTAAGTGGTTGCACCAACTACCAAGATGCCAGCTGCCATCAACCCTAATAACCAAGGGAAGGGATTATTGAATTTGCCAAGCAAGGGAATTTCCATGGGTAAAGAGTAGGATTGTTTTTCGCAAGGATTGAGAACGGGTTTTTTTTTATACTAGCGATATTAGAGTTTCTGATTAATACCAAATCTGGGTTAACTAGGGAACAGAGAACAGGGAACGGGGAGGGGGGAGCAGGGGAAGCAGGGGGAGCAGGGGAGAGGGGGAGACGGGGAGATAGGGAGACGGGGAGATAGGGAGACGGGGAGATAAATTTGCCACGAAAAAATCAGCTTTCTCCCTCTCACCCACTCTCCCACTCTCCCTCTATACAAGCTGAATGTAAAAAACCTACACTTGTAAGGCAGGGAGAAGGGGGAGCCGGGGAAGCAGGGGAAGAAAAAGACAACAAATTGATAAAGGGGGTTTTAGATCCGGATTCAGTATAAACCGCTATTTCCCAGAGGTCAGAGTTTGCTTCGTGGGCATGGTTCAATATGTAGAGTGGCAAGGTAACACATAGGGGTGTTAGTCTGGGGAACTTTTAGAACTTTGTTCCGGAGTCCGGTATCTCCCCCTGCTTCCCCTGCTCCCCCTGCTCCCCCTGCTCCCCTTCTAAGGGTGTTACCCTATTTTGAACCATGCCGCCTCGTGCTATCACCCTATCACCCTAGCTCCTTACTCCACTACAATGCAGATAGATTGATAAATAAGGTTATTTTGAGGCGACACCGTGCCCAAGACTAATTGGTTATTTTCTGTTCTGGCTTGTGCAAGTTTATGGAATGTAGCTCTGCCCGTTTCCGGACAAGCACTCTTACCCTATACCCCGGAACTGAATTCTGAGCAGCTAGAGCAGCAAGGTTTGGAACTGGTACAGGATGCAGTACAACTGGTGCGGTTCCGGCAGTATCAATTGGCTTTACCCAGAGCAAAACTAGCAAGTCAGTTAGCTCCCAATAGCTTTCAACCCTGGTTTATTTTGGGCAGCTTGTATGTCCAACAGGGAGAGATCGACGAAGGCATTGAGGTTTTGCGACGGGCTCGAACTCTGGCTCCGAATGAAGCGGGGGTTTTGTTTACTCTCGGCAACGCCTATTTTCAAAGGGGTGATTATAGGGCGGCGGTAGTAGAGTTGGAGGCGGGGTTAAAGCTTGAGCCTGATGCCCCGGAAGCGCTGTTTGAATTGGGCAATACCTACTTAATGCTGGCTCGATTTTCTCAGGCGATCGCCTCCTATGAAAAGGCATTCGCTCTGGAAAAAAAATTTTGGCCAGCGATTAACAATATTGGGCTGGTGAAATACGAACAGGGCGATGTGGAGGGAGCAATTGAAAATTGGCAAAATGCGATCGCGATTGATAATGCGCAAGCGGAACCCCAGCTAGCTGTGGCAGTAGCTCTTTATACTCAAGGTCAAAAGGAGAAGGGTTTAAAGCTCGCAGAAGATGCGCTAGCTCTCGACAGTCGATATAGTGACGTGGAGTTTCTCAAGGAAAATCTTTGGGGCGAGCAACTGCTGATGGACACCAAAGCGTTTCTGGCAACGCCGCAAATGCAAGCTATCCTTGCCCGCCTTCAAAAACAACCCCCAACAATAGATATTGCTCCAGAGTAGTCAAAAGGTTTTAGTCCTTAGTCCTTAGTCTTTAGTATGGGAGTGTTACTAATGACTAATGACTAATGACTAGCTGAACCCCTAAGAGGATTTTTTAGCCGCCAGTTCTAGGATCTGAGCGATAAACTGCTGTTGATCCACCACTGGTTTCGAGATGTAGCCATCGGCACCACTTTGCTGGAGAAAGTTTTCCCGATCGCCTTCCATCGCGTGAGCTGTGACTAGGATAATTGGTAAAGCAGATGTTTTGGGGTCAGCCTTCAACATCCGGGTAATTTCAATGCCGTCTAAAGATTTACCCTGGTAAAAACTGCGAGCCAGAGAAACATCCATCAAAATAATGTCAGCTTCTCCTGCTTGGGCAATTTGCATCACCTCTTCTACATCTTCGGTGTCCTTTACCTCCAAGCCACCGCGTTTGGTGAGAATTGTGGAAAAAACGCGACGATTTATCGGATCGTCTTCTACAATCAGAACGGTTGTCATAGGTATTGCTCAACGCTTTCGTTTTTTCAAAGTGGAAGGCAGAACTCCCCACCCAAGGCTTTTGTAATATTGCTATTCTCAAAGCAATACGCGATCATTTTTTGCGCTGGAAATTAGGAAATAGATACTCATGGCAAGACAGCTAAATCTGTTAGGGACTAGTCAAATTATCCCCACGGCTCTACACGTGGAAATGGAACGGTCTTATCTTGAATATGCCATGAGTGTGATCGTTGGGCGAGCCTTGCCCGATGTCCGGGATGGCCTCAAACCTGTTCATCGGCGGATTTTATATGCCATGTATGAACTGGGTTTAACCCCAGACCGACCTTACCGCAAATGCGCCCGCGTGGTGGGAGATGTTTTAGGAAAATATCACCCCCACGGGGATCAGGCAGTTTATGATGCCCTGGTGCGGATGGTACAGGAGTTTTCCAGTCGCTATCCCCTTTTGGCGGGTCATGGTAACTTTGGCTCAGTGGATAACGATCCACCTGCTGCCATGCGCTATACCGAAACCCGATTGGCTCCCATCGCTCATCAGGCAATGTTGAGGGAAATTAGCGAAGCAACAGTTGATTTTACTAGCAACTTTGACAACTCCCAACAGGAGCCAGTGGTTTTACCCGCTCAACTACCCATATTATTACTCAACGGCTGTGCTGGAATCGCTGTAGGGATGGCAACTAATGTGCCTCCCCATAACTTAGGAGAAGTGGTGGATGGGTTGATTGCCCTCATTGACAAGCCCGAACTCCCGGATGAAAAATTATGGCAGCTAATTCCAGGTCCCGACTTTCCCACTGGGGGCGAAATCTTTGATACTACTGGAATTAAAGAAGCCTACCGCACGGGAAGGGGAATTATCCCGATGCGGGGTGCGGTTAAGGTGGAAAAATTACGTCTGAGAAGACGGCGTAGCCGGGAAAAGACGGCAATTGTGGTTGCAGAATTGCCCTATCAGGTGAATAAGGCAGGTTGGATTGAAAAAGTTGCCGATTTGGTGAACCAGGGGCGCTTAGAAGGGATTGCTGACATACGGGATGAGAGCGATCGCCACGGGATGCGGGTGGTAATCGAACTGAAACGAGATACCGCACCCAAAGCAGTCCTCGAGCAACTCTACAAGCAAACTGCCCTGCAAAATAACTTTGGGGCAATTATGCTGGCACTGGTGGATAATAAACCCTGTCAGCTATCCCTGCGCCAGCTATTGCAGGAGTTTTTAAAGTTCCGGGAACAAACCCTGACGCGGCAATACACTCATGAGTTAGAACAATCCCAAAAACGCCTCCATCTGCTAGAAGGCTTATTGGCTGCGTTGAATAACCTTGATGCCGTGATTGAGATTCTCAGGAATGCTCCCGATGGTACCACTGCCAAGCTTCGGTTTCAAGAGCAGTTGGGTATTAGTGAGGCTCAGGCGGACTCAATCCTAGCAATGCCGATGCGCCGTCTCACGGGTTTAGAAAGGCAAAAATTACAGGCAGAGTACAATGATTTACAAGGGCGGATTAATCAGTTGCAGGGGTTACTCGGCGATCGCCATGAACTGATGAAAGCCTTGAAAAAAGAGTTGCGATCGCTCAAACGCAAATTCGGCGATGCTCGTCGCACCCGGATTGTCACCCAAAAGCCGGCATCCAAACCAGCGGACTCCCCAGCTGCTTCTTCCAAAAAATCCGCTGCTAAAACCCCCAGTCCCCAAGCAAAACGGTCAGTTTCTGAATCCCAAGCCCCAGCGGAAAATGCGGTTTTAGAAATTACTCACCAGGGATATATCCACTGGCAAAATCCCCAATCCCTTCAGAAATCCTCGCCCTCGATTAAAAACAAGGGTGAAGACTTTGTTATTCACAGGGAGGCTATTGGTAAACAAGAGCAATTGGTGGTTGTTACGGATAGGGGTAAAGCTTATCCAGTACAGGTGCAAGATATTCCCCGAGCAGGAAAGAAACAGAAAAAATCATCCCTGATGAGCCTACTGCCAAAAAGCGCTCAGAGGGACGCAGGAGGGGCTGTAGCGCACTTTTTCCTGCCCGAGGGGCAAAAAAAATCGACTACCCTTGATCTGGTTTTGCTCACCGAGAAGGGGCGTATAAAGCGGCTGCCAGTTTCAGAATTGAGCAACCTAACCAATCGAGGGCTGGCGCTGATTAAACTGAAGGAGAATGATCGCTTAAGCTACGCCTGCTTTACTCAAGAAAGTCAAGAAGTGGCGATCGCAACGGCGGGAGGGCGCGTACTGCGCTTTGAGATTAATGATAAGCAGCTACCAATCATGGGGCGTAGCGCCCAAGGAAATCAAGCCTTGCGTCTGCGCTCTGGCGAACAATTAGCAGGCTGTATCTGCCTCAATGCCGATGAGAATTTGTTACTGGTTTCGGAGTTTGGTTATAGCAAATGCCTGCCAGTGAGTGCTTTGCGACTCGCTAATCGCGGTGATATTGGTACTCAGGCGCTTCAGTTTACTAGTAAGACGGATAATTTAGCGGGAATGGTGTTAGCTAAAGCAAGGGCAAAAGTAGTAATGCTGACAAGTACTGAGCGAAGAATGCTCTTGTCTGTGGATTCCGTACCGTTTTGGGGTAAAGATGGGGCAGGCGATCGCGTTGCTCGCCTCAAACCTGACGAAAGAATAATATTTGTTCGTAGTTGCGCTTTAGCGCCCTAGCAATACCAAATCCGGATACTGTGAACAGAGTAAATTTACGCCGTCGGCTAGTCTGGAAACGGCGGCAAAGAATCCTCAAGCTAGCTATCTTATCTGGCTTGGGTATGCTTCTGGCTAGTTTGCTGCTGAATATTACCGTGAAATTGCACTTCAATGCATCAAAACCAGTGGATGCCTTTTTTGTGCTGGGAGGGAGTATTCGCCGGGAAATATATGTAGCGCAGTTGGCAAAACAGCATTCGGAAACACCGATTTTAATTTCTCAGGGCTCTGATGATCCCTGTATCTGGCTAATCTTTCAAAGGGAGAAAGCCTCCTTAGAGCGAGTTTGGTTGGAAAGGTGTGCTGACTCTACCTTTGGTAATTTCTTCTTCGGAGTGCCGATTCTGCAACACTGGGGTGTCCACAAAGTCCAATTAATTACTTCTCCAACTCATCTACCGCGAGCCAAGTGGCTGGCACAAATTCTTCTAGGCGCTCATGGTATTTGGGTAGAACCAGAAATAGTTAAGGAACAGGGGGTTCCTGGCAATCGAGAATCGGCACTGAAGACGGGGCTAGATATTACTCGCAGCTTGTTCTGGGCATTACTGAGTCAGGTAATTCAGCCCCCATGTTCTAATGTGACTAAGTTGGTGGATGTGGATATGCAGACTTGGCGCGAGGAAGGTTTTAGGTGTGAGCATCAGGGAGGAGTGAGATATTTCAATCCCTGATAGGGATTAGGACAAAACCTGACCTCCCCATAGGGAGTTTAAACCCTTATTCGGATTAAGTCAATAGTCTGCTTAACCCACATCTAAATATGTCCTAACCTGCCATCGTATTGCTGTAACTGTCTGGAGTTTAGACTAACAGATAAGCGATCGCAAATCGTTTTCATTATTGTAGGGGCGAAGCATTTGAGGGATCAATTGTGAAACGTATCATCAAGTTGAATATCCAAATGCTTCGCCCTTTCCTGGGTTGTCGGTGGGACATGAATCAAAATATATATAGGTTATCGGTGGGAGCAGGGCGAAGCATTCGGATATATAATTTTTGGGATAGTTCGATGATTTGTCCCCCGAATGCTTCGCCCCTACAGTAGAATTTAAAATCGAAGTTATAATACAAAAAGGATTTTCAATACTCCAGTTACCTATTCTCTATTTCCTATTCCCTATTTCCTATTCCCTATTTCCTATTCCCTGTTCCCTGTTCCCTGTTCCCTGTTCCCTGTTCCCTGTTCCCTACCTGGACATTGGCAAATTTAGACTTTGACGGGAAGCGATCGCCTGAATCTCTAACGACTCCGCTTCATCCAACGCTGCCAAATCGTCAACAGACCTGGCTTACATCTGTATATCTTGCCGCTAGTACCATCTGTAGCCTCAGATGCCATATAAACCACCTTCTCGCCAATCTTTTCTAGCGGGGTTGTAAACAAAGCCAATGCCAGATCTAGCCCTTTGAGTCGTTCGGTAGCTTCATCAGTCAGGGGTTCGGTTTTGGTCGTCAGATCAGTGGCAACTAAACCTGGATTTAGCCCCAGAATGGAAATGCCCGTGTCGCGATACTCATCAGCGACAGCCAAAGTGAACCGACGAACGGCGGCTTTAGAGGTGGCATAAGCGCTCATGTAGCCGAACTGCATTCTTCCCCTGTCTTCGTCACCCGCACCGAGCAAATTGATAATCTTTCCTTGGTTGAGTGGCAGCATATGTTTGAGGGCAACGGTAGTGCCGTGGTAAGTGCCGTAGAGATTAGTGTCGATGACTTCACGCCAACGATCGCTCGGAATGTCAACTGTACGGGCATAGGGGCTATTTACACCGGCATTATTAAACCAGATATCGATTTTCCCAAAGCGCTCAAGGGTTCGTTGGGCAAGAGTTTCAACTTGGTGCAGATCCCTCACATCACATTCGACACCGAGAACCTGAATGTCTGGAAGGGTCGCCAACTGCTTGTGTGCTGCTTCAACAGCGGCGCGAGAACGGGAAGAGAGAACAACATTAGCACCTGCAGTAGCCAGGGATTTAGCGATTAAAAAACCAATGCCACGAGTGCTGCCAGTGACTACAGCTATGCGACCTTTAAGGCGGATTGATGATTCCATGATTTTAGTTCTTAAGTAGGTCGGTCAAATTAATGATACTGTTGGCGATTTACTCGTTTTACTCATTTTACTCGTTCCCAGTCTACCGGAGACGACACCCTAGAGCATCGATTCAGTAATAAAATTTCCACGGGGAGGGCACTGCGTTTTGAGGCTTTTGGTTGGGCCAACAAAGTTTATCGATGCCGTGCCCCTACATTTATCACAGATATCCTGATTATAGGAGGCGGAGCCTCTGTAGGTGCGTTCCCAGACTTGAGCCTGGGAACGAGATAATTCCCTATTCCCTAGCTAGGAGAAATTTATGTTACGAGATATCAGGATAAAAAACTATCGCTGCTTCCAAGAGTTTCACATCGATGGTTTAGCACGGGTTAATCTCCTTGTCGGTAGCAATAACATTGGCAAAACCAGCTTACTTGAAGCGCTCTATCTATTAGTTAATCAAGAAAATCCTCAAAGTTTACTTGAAATACTCCACAATCGTGGTGAAGTGGCTGAACAGTTCATTTCTGGCGTACCAGGTGAAATGTCCCGGATTTCAACTGCTTATCCAGTTAAGCACATCTTTCATAGTCATCAACTCAAACCGAACCAGACTATCCATCTTCAATCAGAAAAAGAATTCCCTCTGTCACTTCAAATCCAGCTAAATTCTGTGACGCACCCCGATCCACTTAAGGTCTCGGCTTTGTCACTTTCCTTTTCATACGGAGACAATGAAGGGAAGCAGATTTTACTCCGGGATGATGGCGCAATTGAAACCCAATACTTTCGATTTCCTAAGGAATTTAAGCCTTATCTTTTACTGTCAAACAATAAAATCCTCGATTTTGACAAAATGGCAACTATATGCTCTAATATAACCTTAACCTCTAAAGAAGACAAAGTAGTAGAGGCACTGCAAATTATTGAGCCAGATGTAGAACGTATTGGCTTCACCATTCGCCAACCTTATAACTTCGGGATTCTCCTTAAGAAGAGTGGAGATAGTCATCCTTTACCTTTGAGTAGCATGGGGGAAGGAATGCGGCGAATTTTCACCCTAGTAATGGCAGCCGTGACAGCAGAAAATGGTTTCTTGCTAGTAGATGAAATTGATACAGGTTTACACTACGAAATTCAAACCGATATGTGGCGCTTAATCATACAAATAGCACAACAGTTAAATGTGCAGGTTTTTGCCACTACCCATAGTTGGGACTGTATATGTGCCTTGCAAGAAGCATTGGAAGAATTAGAAGATAACTCAGTGGTCAAATTATTTCGATTGAGTAGAAAATATGGGAAACTCCGCCCAGTTGAATACACAGCCGATGACTTGGATATTGCTGTGCGTCAAAGTATTGAGGTGCGCTGATGCCAAAAACAAGAAAACCTCCTAAATCCAAAGGTCAGCAGTTATTGGTTGAAGGGAACAATGATAGGCATGTTATCTGGGCTTTGTGCAATCAGTATCAACTCCCAGAAACATTTTCTGTAGAATTGCCGATAGAAGAAGGTGGGCAAGGAGTAGAAGTACTTTTAAATGGATTAGCAGATAAATTGAGAGAAGAGAATTTACAGACATTGGGAATTGTAGTTGATGCTGATCGCGACTTACAGGCTCGATGGCAAGCAATCGGTGACAGATTAACGAACTTTGGCTATCAAGATATCCCTAGAGTACCACCCGCAGAAGGTTGGGTTTATGCACCTCCAGAATAACCACGGATAGGAGTTTGGCTAATGCCTAACAATCAACTCCCTGGAATGCTAGAAGATTTTGTCGTTCATCTCATACCCAATGGTGATGTCTTGCGCTCGAAAGCTGAATCGATTTTGCAAGAAATTGAACAGGCTGGCATCAACCGCTACTCTTTAGTGCAACATCCTAAAGCACTAATCCACACTTGGCTCGCATGGCAGGAAAAACCAGGGATGCCAATGGGACAAGCGATAACAGCACAGGTACTGAGTTACGACTCAGCGATCGCCCGCACCTTTGTTACTTGGTTAAAGCACTTATTTGAGTGGCAAGTTAAAATAAAGAATAATTGAAAGAAAAAAGGGGTGTAAGGAGGGGATTTGGTATTACTTATGAACCTGGGATGGTGGGCATTGCCAACCATAAATTCCGGGTTGGCCACCGACAATCCCTTACGGCAATGCCCACCCTACCGAAATGGTCGGAAGTGCGATCGCTACTTCCCATAATTATGTAGGGGCGTATGGCATACTACCCGTGTTAATCTACAAGTAGGGTGCGTTTGCAACGCACCACCCCTATAGCAAGGAAAAGAGGCGATCGCCCCCTCATCCGCATTTTCATATCTAGATCCCCTTAAATCCCCCTTGTCCCCCCGTCGGGGATATGGTTTTTCTAGCGATCGCCAGAAAAACATACCAATTAGAATTTCAGCTGCGGTAGAATTGAGTGAGTTACAGTGGCAACCGCGCTTAACGTCGGAAAATACTTTTTGCCTCTTCAGGGAGGTTTGATGATATGAAATCCAAAGCCAGACTGACTATAATCTTAGCAGTTCCTATAGCCTTGGCGGTCATTGCTTTCCCACTCTATCGACTTCTGCATTCCCAAACTGCTGACCAAAGTGAAGATACTTTAGCAATTTCTGCTTCTACTACTATAAAGAATGACACTGTTAATGCTCTCGGACGTATTGAACCAAAGGATGAAGTTATTCAGCTGGCTGGTCCATCCCATCTTTTCAATGGGCGGATAATCCAGCTTCTCGTCCAAGAAGGAGATAAAGTCAAGCACGGACAGGTAATTGCCATTCTCGACAATTTCAAGAAACAGCAAGCAATCTTGGAGGAGGCAAAACAAAAGGTCAAAGTTGCCCGAGCGCGACTCGCTCAAGTCAAGGCAGGGGAAGCAAAAATAGGAGAAATTGCCGCTCAAGAGGCAAATATTGCTAACGTAGAAGCCCAGTTTAATGGGGAAGTTGCCACTGAGAAAGCCAGGATTGCTCGCCTAAAGGCTGAGTTGTTCCGGCAAAAAGATGCCCAAGAAGCGACAATTGCTCGTTTGAAGGCAGAATGGAATAATGCTAAAACTGAGTGTTTGCGCTATGAAACTTTACTTAAGGATGGGGCAGTAACTACTTCTACTCGCGACAGTAAATGCCTGGAAGCAAAAACAGCTCGCGAGGAGCTCAACGAGAAAGAAGCCAACAGGAACCGGATTATAGAAACTTTACAACAAGAGATTAACGAGGCGCAAGCCACCCTGAACAAGATTTTGTCAACCTTTCCCCAGCAGATTTTACAGGCTAAAGCCACCTTAAACAAGCTCAAAGAGGTTCGTCCCGTAGATATGCAAGTCGCTCAAGCCGAACTCTCTGAAGCGATCGCCGCCGTCGCCGAAGCTGAAGCAGATCTCGAACTAGCTTATGTAAGAGCCCCTGTTGACGGTGAAATTTTGAAAATTAACACTTTTGCTGGAGAAAGCATTAGTAGTGAGGGAATAGTTGACCTGGCTCAAACACATGAAATGTATGTAGTTGCGGAGGTTTTCGAAACTGATATTAATCAAATCCGTATCGGTCAAATAGCTACAGTTTACAGCAGTGCTTTGGCAGATAACTTAAAAGGAACAGTACAACAAATAAGTTCAGAAATTGGCAAAAAAGATGTCTTTAACAGTGACCCTACTTTAGATATAGATGCCAGAGTATTCGAGGTCAAAATTCGCCTGGAACCATCTGATAGTAAGCAAGCTGCTAGACTAATCAACTCCCAAGTGGACGTGGAAATCAGCACCAGTTCTTAAATTATAGCTAACTGATGATTCGTATAAATTCCGTAGCTTGGCTCCAATTAACCCATAAAAAGTCTCGCCTAATAATTTGTATTATAGGTGTAGCTTTTTCCGTTGCCCTTATGTTTATAACAATGGGTTTACGAGATGGAGTTTTTGAAGACGCTGTAACTCTGCATAAAGCTTTACAGGCAGACTTAATTATCCAACCTTACAAAATTGAATACTTCTGGGGAATGCAGCCAAGAACATTTCCTCGGAGGATTCTCTATCGCGTCTCAAGTATTAATGGTGTAGCATCAGTCAATCCTTTCTACTTCACTTGGGGAGACTTGAAAAATCCTAATAATTTGGAACTGAAAGCTATAGCTGTTTTTGCTTTTAAGCTGGATCGACCTGTCTTTAACTTACCAGAAGTCAATCAACAGATAGCGCTTCTAAAAAAATCTGACACATTTTTAGTTGATCGGCTTTCCAGGCCTGGATATGGTCCAATTATTGAAACTTTGGAGAAAAAGGGGACTTACACTGCTGAATTATCAGAAGAAAAAATTAAAATTGTCGGTTTTTTTAACTTAGGAGGTGGCATTTTATCTGCTAACGGAAGCCTAATAACTAGCGACGTAAATTACTCGCAGATGTTCGGTGAACCTCTGGAAAAAGTTCATCTAGGTTTTGTTAATCTTGAAAAGGGAGTCGAACCAGAAAGAATCAAAAAAGCAATTGCAGAAAAATTACCTAAAGGGGTTGAAGTACTAACCAAAGAAGAATTTAAGCAATCTGAAAAAGACTATTGGAAGAAAGGGTCGCCAATAGGATTTATTTTTAATATATTGGCAACTATAGGATTAATTTTCGGAATAATAATTGTCTATCAAATTCTTTTTACGCAAATCACAGATTATTTATCGATATATGCAACCATAAAAGCCGTGGGATATACTAATATGTACATAATCAATACTGTTATTCAAGAAGGCTTGATGATGTCAATCCTAGGCTACATTCCTGGATTTGTTATGTGTCTGTATATATATGACTTTATTAAAGATGCTACCCGTCTACCAATAACCATGACTTTTAGTCGAGCTTTGACAGTACTATTCCTGACAATTGCTATGTGTTCTGTAGCTGGCGTAATTGCCATTGGAAAACTACGAGATGCAGATCCTGCAGATCTGTTTAGATAAAGGTGGAGAAAAATGACTCAAAATTCTGTTATTAATATTCAAAATGTCAATCACTACTATGGCAGAGGCTTATTACGGCAGCAGATTTTATTTAATATTAACTTAACAGTTAAATTAGGAGAAATTGTGATACTTGCTGGACCTTCTGGTTCGGGAAAAACGACTTTACTAACCTTAATAGGTGGTTTGCGTTCTGTTCAAGAGGGAAGTCTTAAAGTTTTTGACAGAGAACTTTGCCGAGCAACCAATAAACAACTATTGCAACTGCGCAGCCAGCTGGGCTACATTTTTCAGGATCATAATCTAGTACCTTTTTTTACTGCATTCCAGAACGTTGAGATGTCCCTGAAATTGAACAAACATCTTTCTAAGGAGAAAATTCGAAAAAAGGCAGAGACTATACTTGAGGAAGTTGGGTTGAAAGATCAGGTAAATCGTTACTCCAATCAACTCTCTGGAGGACAAAAACAACGAGTGGCGATCGCCCGTGCTTTAGTTACTCAACCTAGGATAGTTCTAGCAGATGAACCCACTGCATCTTTGGATAAAAACACCGGTCGTGATGTTGTGGAAATCATGCAGCGACTGGCAAAGCAGCAAGGATGCACAATTATTTTAGTGACTCACGACAATCGCATTCTTGACATTGCCGATCGCATTATCAGTCTGGAAGATGGCCGTTTGTCTGCCTCTAAAGGCGAACTGCTACTAAATATCAGCACATTAATGTCAGCGATCTCCGAAACCGATCGCGATCAAATGGAAGAGCTGATGGAAACCCTGTCAATCCAGCAATTCTCCAACTTTCTCGATAAGCTAAACAAGGAGTTCCAGCAGCTTTTGAGCACGATTAATATGCTCACAGATCGCTCTTTGAACGATAAAATTGAGATAATAATTCAGACTATATCTTTTAAAATTGCTCGGATACTTCAGGCACAACAAGTCACCTTTTTTGTTGTGGATAAAGAGAATGATCGGCTTTGGTCGAAAAATGCTAGAGGCCCAGGTGGAGAATTAATTAGCATCGAAATACCGCTCAATGTTGGCATTGCTGGTTACGTAGCAACTACGGGAGAGACCGTGAATATTCCCGATCCTTACAAAGATCCAAGGTTTAATCCACAAGTGGATCGGGATACTGGGTTCCGCACGCGGAATATCCTCTGTCTGCCGATATTCAATTCTCAAAAGGAGGTATTCGCTGTGGTTCAACTGTTAAACAAAGCTGGAGATGTACCTTTCGATGCCGATGACGAGCAGAAGTTTTTTGAACTGACTCAATCCTTGGGGTTTATCCTCGAAACAAGCATTTTAGATATGCAGAATATGCAGAAAAACAAAAATAAACGTATTCTTGGCAAAATTTACAGTCAACTAATAGATGAATAATATTTGGAGAGAGAAGCGCAGCATGGAATCCCCAAAAAATCCGCTCTCTCAAACCCTCTCTCCCTCGATTTCACGAGCTTTGACGTAATTTGTCCACACTGGACAATAATAACCGTAGGGTGGGCATTGCCGACCAAAAACTTGTAACTTACCCACACGAGAATTCTGTGCAATGCCCACCTGACAATTTAGTAGGTGGACAATAATAACCGTAGGGTGGGCATTGCCGACCAAAAACTTGTAACTCACCCACACCAGAGAATTCTGGGCAATGCCCACCTGACAATTTAGTAGGTTTATCTAGATTTAGATGGGGATAAATACTTTTTTTGCTCCTTGACAAATTATTCAAAAAGTTAAATATAAAAAACAATATAGAGGGGATTTATAAAATAAATCTTAACACAGCTAGAGTGCTTAGTTTTGGTGGGTTACGGCGGATAGTTAATTAGCAAGTTAGTAGGATGAAGTTATCACCGCCTAACCCACCCTACGCAAGGGTTTAATATTTTCTTTAGGTCTTTCTCGACACTGTCTATGCTATTGCCTTATCTGCACCAAAAGATGAGTTTCATGACCGAGCAGTATATCTGGCTAATCGAGCTAGAAGCTGCTATTGTAGCGTTAGCTCAATAGCAGTAGTTTACAAGAGTCGGTTGCATGAGAATCCTAGTCACTGGTGGTGCTGGTTTTATTGGTTCCCATCTTATAGATCGGTTAATGTCAGAAGGCCATGAAGTGCTTTGTCTGGATAACTTTTACACCGGTCACAAACGGAATATCCTCAAGTGGCTAGATCACCCCTATTTTGAGCTGATCCGCCACGACATTACCGAACCCATTCGCTTAGAAGCAGATCAGGTTTACCATCTCGCCTGTCCTGCATCCCCGATTCATTATCAATTTAATCCCGTTAAGACAATTAAAACGAATGTCATTGGGACATTGAATATGCTCGGGTTAGCCAAGCGAGTGAAGGCAAGATTTCTTCTTGCTTCTACCTCGGAAGTGTACGGCGATCCAACTGTACATCCTCAAACGGAAGACTATCGCGGTAATGTTAATTGCATTGGAATTCGCTCCTGTTTTGACCCTGAAACAGAGATTCTAACCGAGGATGGCTGGGTGCCTTTCCCAGACTTGCAACCTGGAGTTCGCGTTGCCACTCTTAATCAGGATAATCAAATCGAGTACCATGTCCCTGATGAGTACATAGTACAGCCCTACATCGGTAATTTACTCAGATTTGCCAATTCCAACTTCGATTTCTGCGTCACTCCTAATCACTGGATGTATGTCCGCAGCACAACGGGTGAGCTGAAGTTTGTGCGTGCTGACGAAAACACAGCTTGGTCTGCTTTGCGGGTACTCATGGGAGGCGAATTTACTGGTGAGGAAATTGAATGGTTTGAACTCGGTAAGTCTCCTGGAAATGGGAAGGTTAGTTTTGAGCGCGTCCCCATGGATGACTGGCTGGAGTTTCTCGGTTACTACCTCTCTGAGGGGTGCGTCCATGTGCGGCAACGAGTACGAGAAGTTGGAGGTCACTATTATGACGTGGCTGACTATGCTGACTATAATGTGCTGATAGCCCAAGAGAACCCAGAAATACGTGCAAAAATCGCAGACTGTCTCAGTCGTGTCGGCTTTAAATTCTTTGACTCTGACGACCACCAATTTCAGATTGGCAGCAAACAGCTAGCTGAAATTTTAAGGCCATTAGGTAAGTCCAGTGATAAATACATCCCACGGGAGTTTTTACGTCTGTCAAGGCGACAGTCATTGATTTTGTTTAACGCTCTGATGCTGGGGGATGGCTCTTGCAACAAGAATGGCTATCAGTACTACACTAAGTCAAAACAACTGGCTGACGATGTACAGGAATTGGCAATGCGTTGTGGCTATGCAGCTTCAGTGGTTTCTCATGCTGTTGGTCGCGACCTTTATTGGGTTAATATCCTACCTGCTAAGGATGCTCACCTTGTTAATCCTGAGCTTGTTCGCTATGGGGGCAATGTCTACTGCGTCAACGTCCGCAATCATGTTATATGGGTACGCCGCAACGGACGAGCTGCACTTTGTGGCCAGTGCTACGACGAAGGGAAGCGAGTGGCTGAAACCCTAGCATTTGATTATCATCGGGACAATCATGTTGATATTCGCGTAGCTCGTATCTTTAACACCTATGGACCTCGAATGTTAGAACGGGATGGTCGCGTCGTCAGTAACTTTGTGTCCCAAGCCTTGCGCGGTGAACCGTTAACTGTGTATGGCGATGGTTACCAAACCCGTAGTTTCTGCTACGCTTCTGATTTGGTAGAAGGGCTAATTCGACTGATGAATGGAGAGCATATTGGGCCAGTCAATCTTGGAAATCCAGATGAATATACAATTCTGGAATTGGCAAAGACGATTCAAGATATGGTCAATCCCGATGTGGAACTTGTCTTTAAACCCCTACCAGAAGATGACCCCCAACAGCGACAACCGGATATTACCCGAGCCAAAACTTGGCTGGGCTGGGAACCGACTGTTCCCTTAAAAGAAGGGTTAAAACTGACAATAGAAGATTTTCGCGATCGCATAGAAAAAAAGGAGCGGTAATGGGTAATGGGTACTTTTGAATTTTGAATTCCTTTTTTGTCAACCCTTATTTCTTGACCGATACCCTAGGCTACGGATCGGAGCTTGTAGCGAGTTAAGCTAAAACAACAACTGACAGCTGAAAGAGGATTAAATTTATGCGCGTTTGTGTCATTGGCACTGGATACGTTGGCTTGGTGACAGGTGTTTGCCTTGCTCACATCGGACATCATGTAATCTGCGTTGACAATAACGAAGAAAAAGTCAAGTTGATGAAATCCGGGCAATCGCCCATCTACGAGCCAGGGCTATCGAAGCTAATGCAGTCTTCAGTTAAGTCCGGAACACTGGAGTTCACTCCCGATTTGGCGGCTGGAGTGAATCATGGGGAAATTTTGTTTATTGCCGTGGGAACTCCGGCTTTGCCCACAGGGGAAAGTGACACCCGCTATGTGGAAGCAGTTGCCCGTGGCATTGGTGCCCATCTCAATCAGGGTTACAAGGTGATTGTGAATAAATCTACAGTGCCAATTGGCTCCGGAGACTGGGTAAGAATGATTGTCCTGGATGGAGTTGCTGAACGTCAGAAGTCTCTGGTAACGGCGGGAAGTGGCTCTGGAGATGAGAGGTTGGAAGAAATTATCGCAGATTTTGATGTGGTTAGCAATCCAGAATTTTTGCGGGAAGGTTCAGCGGTTTACGATACCTTTAACCCAGATCGGATTGTACTGGGTAGCAATAGCGACAAAGCGATCGCCATGATGCAGGAACTCTACACCCCCATTGTTGAGCGCCAGTTTGCTCAAGACAAGTCCCTGCCACCAGTGCCAGTGGTAGTGACAGATTTGAGCTCCGCTGAAATGATTAAATATGCAGCAAATGCTTTCCTGGCAACAAAAATTAGTTTTATTAATGAAGTGGCCAACATCTGCGATCGCGTCGGTGCTGATGTCACCCAAGTTGCCAAAGGGATTGGTCTAGATTCCCGCATTGGGGATAAGTTTTTGCAAGCTGGAATTGGTTGGGGTGGCTCCTGTTTTCCCAAAGATGTCTCGGCTTTAATTCACACTGCAGAAGACTACGGCTATGAAACGGAGTTACTAAAGGCAGCAGTGAGTGTTAACCAACATCAGCGTTTAATTGCCATTGAGAAACTTCAGCACGAACTGAAAATCCTCAAAGGCAAAACTATCGGCTTACTGGGTTTAACTTTTAAGCCAGATACCGATGATATGCGGGATGCTCCTGCTTTGAATCTGATTGAGCAACTCAACCGCTTAGGTGCTAAAGTTAAAGCCTACGATCCGATTGTTTCCCAAACAGGCATCAGTCATGGCTTATCCGGAATGATTATCGAAACCAATCCAGAAATGCTAGCGGATGGCTGTGATGCTCTAGTATTGATAACAGAGTGGCAAGAGTTTCTCAAACTAGACTACAGCAATATGGCAAAGCTGATGACTCATCCAGTGATTATTGATGGTCGAAATTTCCTAGAGCGGGAAGCTCTAGAAAGTGCTGGTTTCTATTACGTCGGGATTGGGCGGTAAAGAATTAAGGGGAGCGGGAGGAAATTAAACCAATCCCTAATCCCTAATGTCTAATCCCTAATCCTTAATGTTTAATCCCCTGTATGTCTCATCCTCTTTACGTCGCCTTTATCTGGCATCAGCACCAACCTTTATATAAATCTCGTGACCCTATCCCGGACTCTACTCTTCAAGAAGCTGCCCTAGGGACGTCTGCGGGACAATATCGTTTACCTTGGGTGCGGCTCCACGGCACGAAAGATTACCTGGATTTAGTGCTATTACTAGAACGCTATCCCAAATTGCATCAAACGGTGAACCTTGTTCCTTCACTGATTTTGCAACTGGAGGATTATGTTGCTGGCAGCGCCATCGATCCCTACCTGGAACTTGCCCTTACCCCCAACGAACAACTTGACCAAAACAAACGGCAATACATTATTGAGCATTTTTTTGATGGCAATCACCGCACTATGATTGACCCCCATCCCCGTTATGCTCAGCTATATCAACAACGGCAGGAGAAGGGACGGGCATGGTGTTTAGAAAACTGGACCCTCCAGGATTACAGTGATTTGTTGGCATGGCATAATCTGGCTTGGATTGACCCCCTGTTTTGGGACGATCCAGAAATTGCCCCATGGCTAAAGCAGGGAAAAGATTTTACTTTAAGCGATCGCCAGCGGATTTATTCCAAGCAGCGAGAAATCATTAGCCGCATTATTCCCCAGCACCGGAAAATGCAAGATGCGGGTCAGTTGGAAGTGACGACAACCCCCTATACTCACCCAATTTTGCCCCTGCTAGCTGATACTAACTCTAGTCGCGTGGCTGCGGGAGAGATGGTTTTGCCCAAGCATCGCTTTCAGTGGTCAGAAGATATCCCCCGACACCTACGCAAAGCCTGGGATATGTACTTAGAGAGGTTTGGCAGGGAACCCCAGGGATTGTGGCCTTCCGAACAGTCGGTCAGTCCTGAGATTGTGCCCTATATTGCCAAAGAAGGTTTTAAGTGGATTTGCTCAGATGAGGCGGTGTTGGGTTGGACTTTGAAGCAATTTTTCGGGCGGGATGAGGTGGGGAATGTTTACGAACCAGAGTTGCTCTATCGTCCCTATCGCCTGGAAACGCACCACGGGGACTTGGCCATTGTATTTCGCGACCACCGCCTCTCTGATTTGATTGGCTTTACCTACGGGGCAATGGAACCGCGCCGTGCAGCCGCAGATCTGGTGGGACACCTAGAGGCGATCGCTCGTTCCCTCAAACACCGACAACCTAACCCAGTCCCACAGCAGCCCTGGTTAGTCACTATTGCTCTGGATGGGGAGAATTGTTGGGAATATTACCAAAAAGACGGTTTGCCTTTCCTCGAAGCCCTCTATCAACGACTGAGCAAAAATAGAAACATCAAGCTGGTGAGTGTATCGGAATTTCTCAAACAGTTCCCCCCTACGGAAAAGATTCCCGCCGAGCAGCTGCACAGCGGTTCCTGGGTGGATGGCAGCTTCACCACCTGGATTGGCGATTCAGCTAAAAACCGGGCTTGGGACTTGCTCACCGAAGCAAGGCAAGTAATTCACCGCCATCGAGAAGCAACAGAAGAAAATAATCCCGAAGTTTGGGAAGCTTTGTACGCCGCAGAAGGTTCTGACTGGTTCTGGTGGTTTGGTGAAGGTCACTCCTCCAACCAGGATGCTATATTTGACCAATTGTTTCGGGAACACCTCTGTGCCATTTACCGGGCACTGAATGAGCCGATTCCCCCGCAATTATACCAACCAGTGGAAGCCCGCGAAGCTAAGGGCGATCGTCTGCCTAAGAGCTTTATTCATCCGGTGATTAACGGCTTTAGGGATGAGCAGGATTGGGACAAGGCTGGTCGAATTGAGATTGGTGGTGTTAGGGGCACTATGCATCGCAGCAGTGATGTTCAGCGACTTTTTTATGGGTTGGATCACCTGAATTTCTATCTGCGCTTGGACTTTAAGGCGGGGGTAAAACCAGGCAAGGACTTGCCTGCTGAGTTGCACTTGTTTTGGTTTTATCCAGGGGTGACGCTGCACAATAGTCCTATGCTGTTTTCTGGGTTACCAGATAAAGCACCGTTGAACTATTTGTTCCACCACCATTTAGGGATTAATTTAGTGACAGAATCGATTTGGTTTGAAGAGGCTGGGGAGCATTATCAGTGGCATTCCAGAGCTAGTCGTGCCGAGGTTGCTTTCAATCAATGTCTAGAATTGGCAGTGCCTTGGGGAGATTTGCACATTGAACCGGATTATCCTCTGCGACTGATAGGGGTGTTGGCAGATAATGGTGAGTTCCACAGCTATTTGCCGGACAATGATCTGGTTAGACTTCAGGCTCCCTAAGTAGTAGGACATAAATATTTTCGGTTAAGACATCAGGGGAGAGGGGGAGCAGGGACTCGCTCGACTAGACTTCGTCCCTGCTACGCAGCGCGTCGCTGCTCCGCAGAGCGCTCAAAGGCAAAATGCAAAAGGCAAAAGGCAAAAGTAGGGAGCAGGGGGAGCAGGGGGAGCAGGGGGAGCAGGGGGAGTAGGGGGAGCAGGGGGAGAAAAAGAGCGGAGCCATCTTCATCTTAATTTTTCTTAATACAGAAATGTTTATTTTTGTCCGACTACTTAGGGCGTCGATGTTTCTTTAGATGCTTTAATTAACTAAAATCTTTCACTCACCGTTCGCTCAAATTACTCACTGTTCGCTCAAATTTCTGAGCCATTCAGAATTATAATGCCGAAAAAGCCTACTAGTCTGTCAAGTTTGAATTGAGGGATAGAGTCGCTTCAGTTTGATGCGAGCATCTGCTGTGGTAAATCGCCAATTAACAGAACGAGATTTTTGATTTCTATCTTCTTGCCAAGCAGCAATTTCTAGT
>JBFRWF010000126.1:0-14172 GCA_051439465.1 Xenococcaceae cyanobacterium
GTCGGACATAAATAAACAACACTATGTTAAGAAGTGTAAAGAGCTTCAATCCCTTGCTGTTGCCTGTTGCCTGTTGCCTGTTGCCTTGTCTTCACAGTTAACTTTACTTTTGTCCGACTACTTAGCAGGAATCTGGCTGAGGAATATCATCGGTACTACAAAGGCGGAATTCTGGAAGTTACAATTGATTCAGCAATGTATGATCGGTATTTCAAGCCACTCGAAAGACCGTATCAAGGCAGTGAACAAGTCGAGTTGTCTATTCCTCACGATTTGTTTTCTATCTTGAACCAATATCCCAGAGTCCTAAAATCGAGGTAATGCAATGAGTAATCAGTTCTGGAATCAGGTCAAGTCGAAGTATCGACTAGGTGAACTGATTTATGGTAAGGTTGAGCATCATGCACCGTTTGGAATCTTCGTCAACATCGGTGACAGCACAGTGCGAGGCATTGTTCAGATTACTGATTTTGTGGACAGTGGAGAGATGACCCCGGAGATGTATCCGGATGTTGGTTCCCCGATAGGGGCTATTGTGGTGGGGTATACCGAAGACGATCGCAATCAAGTCTGGTTGAGTGTGAAGCCTAGTGTGTTGCAAAAAGCTTTGGTTCATCTCAAAGTTCCAGCGGCAAACGAACGGTCGTGACCAGCAGCAGAACACCCTCATTTATTGTTATTGATAATGCTAAAGGTTTAATCAGACTGAATTAAACCAATGTTCTTGAATGTTAGTAATATTAATAATTGCGAACCAATAGACGTAGTGCTATATCGTAGCCAATTAAATTGTCTCCACGACATTAATCTGTCACCGATGACAAATAATTAGTCACTGTACAACTGTCCCGCTTAAGTGGATAGCCATAATTAAAAGCCCGTGACGAGGATTGAACTCGTGACCTTACCCTTACCAAGGGTACGCTCTACCACTGAGCTACACGGGCAACTTGAAATCAAAAGCAAATAAGAAGCAAAAAACATTTTGACTTTTGACTTTTGACTTGAATTGTGGTGGGCCGGGCTGGATTTGAACCAGCGTAGGCATAGCCAACGGATTTACAGTCCGCCCCCATTAACCACTCGGGCACCGACCCATTTATGTCACAATTATTTATGTTAGCACAACTTTTGCCCAATGGAAATATTTTTTTCCAGGTTTTCGACGTTGTTGGGCGCAGGGTTCATTACAAGTTATTGCTGGTGTTCGTCACTAGGACTAGGAAAATCACTCTCATCGTAAATTTCCCCCACTAGCTCTTCGAGAATGTCTTCTAAGGTAACCAAGCCCACGGTGCCTCCGTATTCATCGACAACAATGGCAATGTGTAACCGTTGTTGCAGCATTTCCTTGAGCAGATTGGCAACTCGCTTAGTTTCTGGGATATACACTGGCGGATCCATCGCTTCGGTTACCAGAACCTGAGCGCGAGCGTCTTTTGGCAACGACTTGAGTTGCCGTAGGGCTCGCTTGAGGTGAACAATGCCAAGAATTTGGTCTTTTGACTCTTCTTGAACCGGAATGCGTGAATAACCCGTCTCTAAACAGAGATTCACCAAATTCTGCAAACTTGCCTCATGGGAAATAGTTCGCATCTCAATCCGAGGCTTGACAACATCTTTCGCCATCAGCTGATCCAGCATCAAAGCTCTGTTGAGTAGCTGGTGTTTGTACAAATCCAGCTTGCCTTTGCCACCCAAAAGTTCAATCATGAGCTGGAGATCTGTTACAGATTCTCCCTGCTGGGCTGTTTTTTCCTGTTTACCCTGAAATAGGCGAATTGTTTTCTGGGTAATGGTTTCAAATACATAAATCACCCCAAAAAAAGACAGGATTTTAGAAAGCCAAAAGATGGGGCGGACTACCAGCATAAAAGTCTGCCGGACGTTGAGTATTGCCAGGGATTTAGGGGTGATTTCGCCAAAAATTAGAACTAGAACTGTGACTACAGCGGTGGCAATGCCTAGTCCGGCGTTACCCAGCCAGATGGCAAATAAGTTACTGGTGAGAATTGCCGAAAAATTATTGACCAGGTTATTCCCCAACAAGAGAGTGGTGATAAACCGAGTGCGGTTTTCTAGCACCAGCCTAAAGATACCTGTGGGGTCTCCCTGTCGTTTGATCAGTCCCCTCAGTTTAAAATTGTCAAAAGCGGTGATGGCTGTTTCTGAACCAGCAAAGAAGGCGGACAGAAACAGCATCACCAGCAAAATGGCAAGATCGAGCCAGACCTCTCCCAGCAGGGGACGGGGTTCGGAGATGGCAAGTCGGTAAAATTCTACTGGTAGCAAAATAACTCTTAGGATCCAGGGCGTCAGGAAAAGATACTAAGTAGTCGGGCAAAAATAAATATAAAACCGGATGAGTTGTTAGGTGTTAGGTGTTAGGGTTAGCTGTTCCCTGTTCCCTGATCCGAAGTTCCCTCTCTCAACCATTTTCTAATTAATTTGACCGACCTACTTAGACCAGACGCCACTAAGCACTTTGCTTAGTTTCGAAAATAAGGGCGCTCGCTGTTTTTCTCGGTTGCGAAGTCGGAAAATAATTGTTCTGTAATTGAGTGAATGAGCGATCCCTAGTTGAGGACATAAGCGGATTGGAGAGCCCACAAGATGAGCAAGATGATGCTACCGAACACCAGGATTGCGGAGATGGCGACTACAACGGGTTTGTCGGCTCCCTCAAACTTCATGATTCCACGATTTAGGTCTGACATTGTATTACTTTCTCAGGTTAAATGCTGCAATGTGAGAAACTCTAGGTCTAGATTAGCGAAGATTTGCATTTTTGGGATTGGCGATCGCCTTGTAGCCTTGACAAATTTGAAGCAAAAAGCCCATGGGCTGCTAGTGCTGGGAATGTGAAATTGAAAAAATACCTTCTGCAATGTGGAAAAATGGGAGTGAAAGTCTTGCTGGTTGTTTTCGCTGTTGTTGTCGGGGTGTTTGCTCTGATAGAGGGAGCTCTACAGCTACTGCTAGGCTTGGGCAATCCGCCGATTTATATTCCGGATGAGGAAATTGGCTATTTGCTAGCGCCTAATCAGCAGGTTCGTCGCTTGGGGAATCGGATTGCGATTAATCAATATTCAATGCGCAGTGACTCGATCGAGGAAAAACGACCAGCTTCTACCCTGCGGATACTGCTACTAGGAGACTCTGTGGTCAATGGTGCTTGGTGGACAGATCAGGATGAAACTATTTCTGCTTTGATGGAGGGTCAATTGCAATCAGCTTTGAGGAAAACCTCCACCTCCGGATCTCTCCAAGTAGTTGAGGTTCTTAACGCCTCTGCTAATTCCTGGGGACCGCGCAATCAATTAGCTTATCTACGGCGATTTGGGGTGTTTGAGGCTCAGGTGGTAGTGTTGCTGATTAATACGGACGATTTGTTTGCCACAGCACCAACATCTTTACCAGTAGGGCGCGATCGCAATTACCCAGACCGTAAATCCCCCTTAGCTTTGATAGAGGTTTTTACCCGCGCTTTCCTGCGCCCGAAGCCTGTCCCAGGGATGGCAGCAGTGAATGCCGAAGGGGGCGATCGCGTGGGCTTTAATTTACAGGCTATAGGGAAAATAGAAGCGATCGCTAAAGACGCCAACGCTCAATTTATCCTAGCAATGACCCCTTTGCTGAGGGAAATTGGGGAACCTGGCTCGCGAAATTATGAACGCAAGGCTAGACAACGTCTTCAGGACTTCATCGATAACGAGCAAATTCCCTACATTGATTTTTTGCCCCTATTCAACGAATTTGAGCAGCCAGAATCCTTATACCGGGATCATATCCACCTCAATGATGAAGGGAACCGATTGGTCAGCGAAACCCTAAGCCAGTCCCTCAAGCAACTTACAATAATTAGGAACTTAGATTACTAAAAAACCGCCATAGTGGGAGAATCTATATTTTGGGAGTTCCAATCCAACTGTTGCCAGACTTGACCATCTAGAGCCATTTGCTCAATCAAACTTGCCAAACGCAGTGCTTTGAGTGCTTGTTCACCTCCAACTGAGGGTTGATTACCGCCTCGCACGCAGTTGACGAAGTGTTCTAACTCTGCATGTAGCGGCTCGATGTTGCTGGTGTAGACTTTTTCAATTAACCCATCCTGTCGATAGAGTACCTGACCATAATCCGTGGTGTAGTTGGCAGTAGTTTGCCGATGAATCAAAATTTCGTTGTTGAGAAAATCCGCTTCTGTCAGGGAATTCTTACAATGGGCAGCGATGCGACGAATTTTGCGATGGGTTACTTTGCTAGCTGTCAGGGTGGCAACTATGCCATTGGCAAAACCTAAAGTAGCTGTGACGTAATCGAGATAGCCAGAATCAGAGGCGCGACTGCCACTGGCAGTTAACTTTACCACTGGTACTGCTGCTAGTTCTAGTAGTAGATCGATGTCATGGATCATCAGATCCAAAACTACAGAAACATCATTTGCTCGATTTGAGTAGGGACTCATCCGGTGAGCTTCCAAAGCCAGCAATTCTTCTGTCTTCAGGACTTTGCTCAGTTCCTGAAAGGCAGGGTTAAAGCGTTCAATGTGCCCCACTTGCAGAATACAGTTGGACTCTGCTGCAGTATTCACCAAAGATTCAGCCTCGGCGATACTGGCAGCAATCGGTTTTTCAACCAAGACATGAACTCCGGCTTGCAGACAGTCCATCCCTACTCGATGATGTAGGCGAGTAGGTACGGCAATACATACAGCCTCTACATAAGGTAAAAGGTCAAGATAATTCTCAAAGAAACGAACCCGATATTTGCTGGCGGTATCCAAACCTCGCTCGACATTAATATCTGCTATCCCGACTAACTCAACATCTTTAAGCAAACTGAGAACACGGGTATGATGTTGTCCCATATTGCCAACGCCGATAACGCCAATTTGGAGCGGCTGCGGCTGTGTTCTCTGTATTTTGAAGTTTTTTTGTCCTTCGGACATACTATATCGCACTCCAGTAAACTCCTCCACCACGAAGATTCAGTTGATAAAATTCCCGATCCCCCTTCAACCATCCAGATAGTACCACAGCAACTTTAATTCTGAAGAATTTCTAAGTGCTGCCTTTTGAGTAGGGTTTTGAGTCACAACCTTTTATAGGACTGCTATATAACCCCATCGGCTGAGGAGTTAATCTCATTTAAGGTTTGAACAAAGGGTGAGGACTCCCGCCGATGGATGCGAATTTGGTATAAGCGGGGACCTTCAGCAGAGACAACGGTCAGATCGAGATTTTTGTAATGCAGGGTTTCCCCCTGAGTGGGCATTTTTTGCAACTGATAGAGGAGAAAACCGCCGAGGGTCTGGTATTCATCTATTAGGGGTAAATCCAGAGCCAAAATCTCGTTGACTTCTTCGAGGTTCATCTGTGCTTGCACTAAGAAAGTCTGATCATCAAGCATTTGTACGGCAACTTTTTTTCGATCTGACCTTTCAGTTTCATCCCCAATGATTTCGTCAATCAAATCTTGGAGGGTAACTAATCCTGCTGTACCACCAAACTCATCGACAACCATGACCATCTTCAGGTGCGATCGCTGCATTAACGGTAATAATTCACTTAAAAGGGTGGATTCTGGCACAAATCTAACGGGTCGAATCCAAGGCTGAATCGGAGTTTCATTCGTGAGCTGACTTTGAGCTAAAGGTAAGGCAAGGTCTTTAAAGTCAATGATCCCGCGAATGTCGTCGAGGGAGTCGCCTGTGACAGGATAGCGGGAATGTCCTGTGGTGGCAACTTCATTGAGTAAGGTTTCAAATGTAGCGGTACTTGACACAGCCGCCAGACTGGTGCGGGGGGTCATCACCTCAACTGCGAGCACATCACCAAACTCAAAAATATTGTTAAGGAGCTCTCGTTCCTCCGCTTCCAAGCCAGTAGACTCCCGTTCGGTGGTGATAATTAGCTGCAACTCTTCTGGTGTTACCCGATTATACCACCCTTGACCTGTATACTGGATACCACCAAGCCGCAACAAACAGCGGGTTGATTGGTTCAAAATCCAGATAAAGGGATTAAAGAAGCGGGCGATGGCCAAACTAGGGGGACCCAAAAACCGAGCTAGTTGCTCTGAGTAAAGCAGGGCGACTGATTTAGGACAAAGTTCCCCTAAAACAATTTGTAGATAGGCAATCAGAAAAAAAGCTACTGGTATTGCAAGGGAATGAGCGATCGCACTTGTCATTCCTTCAGGCAGAGGTAGATTAGCTATGAGCCCTCTCACCAAGACAGCCATGGTACTTTCTCCAATCCAGCCAAGAGCCAGACTAGAGAGGGTAATCCCTAGCTGAGTGGTAGAGAGTAGACGATCAATAGACCTTTGGAGCGATTGAACCGTCTGTGCCTGTATATCCCCTGCCTCAACTAACTGGCTAATGCGCGATCGCCGCACAGAGACTATAGAAAACTCAGCTGTGACAAAAAAGGCATTGATCGCAATCAGCAGCAGCACCGATAACAACCGCACCAATACATCTCGAAAAGACATTTATCAAATTAGCGAATAGAATAACTCGCTAAACACCAGATATTTTCATCCTTTACCCTTACCTCACCACTGGAATTTCAGTGATTTTGAGCTGGAGTTTTTGGTCAGGATAATCAGTCAGAGTCAATGATATCTGCTGTGCATCATCCAACAAAGCCGTTGGAATTCTCACTGTGCCAGAGAAATTTTTTCCATTCGCTGGCAATTCTCCAGGTAAACCATCTGTAATAGCACTGAGGACTCGATCCTGATCGTCTCTGACATCCAAGAAGCTGTAAAGAAACCGCACAGCTTTTTTGCCATCATTTTTCAGGTTCACATCCAGCAACAAAGAGGCTCCTTCTTGACTGGCGTTTACCACCTCCAGTGTTACTCCCCCATCCTGACCCTTGAGTGGGAATTTTGACGGCTCTCTAGACTTTTGAGACTCTTGAGCCTCAGAATCCTTAATGAAACTTTTATTTTCTCCCTCTTTCTTTTCTGCAGCGGCTTTAGATTCGCCGCCCTTGCCGTGAATGCGATCGTAAACCCTAACCAGGATCTCTCTTTCTTGTACCATTGTTAACTCTTTTTGCTTGCCAGAAGCCTGCTTATTACCTGCCAGCTTCTTAGCTGGGTTCACATCTGGCTGAGTAACACTTTTGAGGGCTTGATGACCGAGATTAAATCCCCATAAGGCACTGACAGTACCAGCACATGACATCATCACCAGTAAAATAAAGGTCAGCACCACAGTTGAATTGAATTTCATCAGCTATTATTGAAGTCAGTTCAGGATATAATGAAATTATTCTGTAAAAAAGAAGCACAAATCATACCAGGGTTGGCCGAGCGGTTGAGGCAGCGAACTCATAATTCGCCTTAGGCAGGTTCAACTCCTGCACCCTGGATTGAGAACCATTGAATTTGGAGGGAGAGCTAGCGGAAAAGAGGTCTCTCTTCAATAACAAAATCCCTTTGGACTCCAGATGGGAGAGGGCTAATATAGGAAGGATTTTGCCGTAGTGAGGTATCGAAAGGATTCCTCAGATCACGGGTGCGAATCATAGGGTCACTTGTACCCTGCTGTATCATTGCATCCCGGTAAATGGTATGAAACCGTCCGGCATCGCGAGTGATTTGATTTTCTGGATAAGAACCTTCGGGGAACGTCATCCATCCGAAGATCAAATTGAGTTGGCTCCCGATGGTGTAGTTCTCAAGGCTAGTTCCAGACTCGTAAAAAAAGGCTCGCTCCATAGCATCTGGTATAGATTCTAGAGGAACGGGCGGGGAGTTGGTTAGCTCTGTTTGAGCGATAAGCTCTACTCCTACTCCTACTCCTACTCCTTCGGAGAACGCTTTGCGAACGGAGAACGCTTCGTGAACAGAGAACCCTTCGTGGACAAAGAAGGTTTTGCCTGCGGGCATGGCTTCCCTTGCTGCTGCTGGGGCAAATACACTAGAAGCAGCAGTGACAACCAAGATTGTGATTAAATTGGTAAACCGTGACATCTTAATAAACTCAGCAAATTTGGCTTAATTGTAACTGAATATTTGCTTGCAAAACTTTTCTTGGTGAAGTTTTTCTCACTTTCCCCGTAATGAAAAAAGATACCACTACCAAACTCTGTGCCGCCACTGCCGATTTGACCTCCCTGCGCCAGCTACTTTTGGATTTATTTTCCCGTCTGGCTTACCAGGAAGGGGACTTCCTTCTTTCTTCTGGGCAGCGTAGCTCTTATTACATCAACGGTAAGCAGGTAACCCTCACAGCTGAGGGTGCTTTAGCTGTTGGTCGCCTGCTACTGTCTATGCTGCCAGAAGATACTCAGGCTGTTGCTGGCTTAACTTTGGGGGCCGATCCGATTGTGACTGCAGTGAGTGTGGTCTCTGCTTGTGAAAATCGGCCCATCCCCGCGCTAATTATTCGCAAAGAGCCTAAAGGACATGGCACCAAAGCCTATATCGAAGGTCCAAGCCTGAAAGAGGGAGCAAAAGTGGTAGTATTGGAGGATGTGGTTACCACGGGTCGGTCTGCCATGCTTGCTGTGGAACGCTTACGAGCAGTAGGTTACGCAGTTGAGCAAATTATAGCTCTAGTAGACCGAGAGCAAGGGGGCGCAAAGTTTTATCAGTCAATGGGGCTGGAGTTTCAAGCGCTATTTTCTCTTTCAGAAATTCAGAAATATTACTGGAAAATTGGAATTCTTTGTTAATCTAAAAGTAAGATAGAAAGTTGAGGAATTTTATGGATGCTATTTCTAACCGTGGCTTAAAGCAAATTAGCTGGTCAACCGTCGTCATGTTTGCTTTGGGGTTCTGGCTGAGTGGCAGCCTGATTCTGGACTCTGTGATTATCCCCGGTTTATCGGCCGCTGGCATGATGACCCAAGAAGGATTCCCTAGTGCTGGTTATTTTATTTTCGGGATTTTTAACAGAATCGAATTGTTGTGTGCGGCTTTAGTATTGACTGGCTTTTTGGTATTTCGTCGCAATCATAATCTCACTCGTCAACAAGAGAGCTGGTCAATTGTATTATCTGGGGTTTTGCTAACTATTACCCTGATTTATACCTACATCTTGACCCCGCAAATGAGTGGCTTGGGGTTGCAGCTTAATCTGTTTGAATCAACTACCACCATGTCCGCAGCTATGATTTCAATGCACGAAGGTTATTGGTTATTAGAAGTCATCAAGTTACTGGCAGGTGCGACCCTACTGCGCTGGTGCTACCGCAATTCTTGCACTCTGGCGTAACAAGATATTAGTCATTAGTCATTAGTAATAATGACTAATGACTAAAACCAGGAAGTTGAATATGCAAGTTAAATGCACAACAGCTTATCTTTAGCTGATTGCTCTGCTTTTGGCACAACCCTGCGAATTTCCGAGTAAAAAGAAGTTGTGCTGAAGCCGCCAGAATGCTTGAGGAGGCTAGTGCGTAGCCGCAAATTGGGACTGGCAAACCAGAGGCGTTCTTTAGAGTAGGTTCTTCCTTCCTCGACAATTAAGGTTAAAGCTTCATCGTTGCCCATGATATAACGGCCAGCAATCAGTGTTGTTTTTGGATTACCCATTGTCCGCAGCAGTTTACCAATCTGATGATTATCGGCATCGGGAACCAGGATAATCATAGTAGAACCTTTTTGCTTTGCTTTCCCCCAGTCCACCGAGTTATCCCAACTGGCTTTTGTCCCTCCCAAAGTAAAGCTTGGGTTAATCTTGTGTTGTTCGCAAAGCTTGACCACCTCTGGGTGATCTGGGGAAAGCATTTCAATGATAATTTCTGATTTGCTATTCTCGGCTTTTTCCCGATCTAGATGGTAACTGGTGCGCTGAGAAAACCACTTGCCTGCACTCAGCTCAAGAAATTCTTTGATCTCCATAAAAAATTAGTAGACTTTTTGATCTTAACCTTACCACTTCTCCTACCCACAGCACAGATGTTTAGTTCAGCCGTACTGTCCGGAGCTAGGAAACGGGTTGCCAGCCCAGTTCTAATACCAAATCCGGGTTCAATACCCCCTTTTGCCTTTTGCCTTTTGCCTTTTGCCTTCGAGCGCAGCGAGTCCCTGCTCCCCCTGCTCCCGGGAGCTCATCTCAACTATAAATGTAAAAAACCTACACTTGTAAGATAGGGGGAGCAGGGGGAGAAAATGCCAAATATTGAAAAGGGGGTTATCAAAGCGGATTTGGTATAAAACCTGTTCACAAGACCTCTTCTAGACGTTTAAGGGATATAGTAGCCGCTTGACTCACCTGGGGATGGCTATCTTTTACCAGAAATCTCAGCGCAGAAATACTCTTTTTACTCTTGAGGTTGCCCAAGGCTTCTGCTAAGCGTTGTCGAATCAGCCAATCTTCTGAAGAGGCAAAACGCAGGATCTCATCAACTGCGTCAACGGCTTGGATTTCTCCCAAAGCGGCGATCGCTGCTTGCTGCAACACCACTTCCTCACTATCTAAAGCCTCCAGCAATACTTTCTTTGCCCGTATATCTTGCAGATTCCCCAAGGAGACAGCCGCACTAAAGCGCACTAGCCACTGAGTATCTTCATAAAAAGCCCGCACCAACGCCTCAAACGCCCTTGAGTCAGCTAAGTAGCCCAAAGCACCAGCGGCATCAGCACGAATACCGTAGTCTGGATCAGTCTCTAGCAGCTTCACCAAAATCGGATAGCATTCCTCTGTTGGTTTGACTCCCAAGGCAAATATCGCCATTGAACGCACCGGCATAATTTCGTCGTATAAAACTTTTTTAATCAGGGGTACAGCATCCTTTGCTGGTACATTGCGCAGGGAGACAAGAGCCATCAGGCGATCGCGGGAGTTGGAACTTTCGAGTTGGGCAGAAATTTGCTCTAAACTTAGCTGGCTCATACATCCCTCAATAATTTCTTGATAAGATTTTAATCTCAGCGAACCATAAGTTACTAACACCGACCTAGATTGAATGGCACTCTCCTTAAGCGCAAGAGAAGCTTCCCCTGGTTCACGTTCGCGTTAATGCTCGAAGTAAGGTTGTTGTCAAAATCATAACTTAAGTGCTCTACACTCCCATTGGGAAGAATGATCTCGACGAGGCGATCGCGACTAAGTAGTCGGACAAAATTAAACGGGACTGTGTTGACGAAAAATTAAGATAAAGAGGGGGATGCTCAAATGCCCACTTTCCAAATTCTCCCCGTCCCCCCGTCTCCTTACAAGTGTAGGTTTTTTACATTTATAGTTGAGATGAGCTCCCGGGAGCAGGGGGAGCAGGGGAAGCAGGGGGAGAAAAAGCTTATTTTTTCGTTTCTGTGATCGTTCTGACTCACCCTTTTGTTAAACACCTACCCTTGTGAGCCCCCCGTCTCCCCGTCTCCCCGTCAGTCTTAACCAAAAATATTTATGTCCTACTACTTATAAGCAGTGATGCCCCTACCTTGTCCTACTAAAGTCGAGGCGACTAAGTAGTCGGACATAAATAAACAGCACTGTGTTAACTTTCGTAAAGTTGACTAAAAAGGATGGTAACCAGCAGGCGGAGAAATGGGACAGGCTTTTTCTAAACCTAGGTGCTTCGATAGAGTTGATTAATTGGTGAAGCCTGCTCCATTCTCGCGCTATTAACCGACCAAAAGGCCGCATAAGCGCGGTTGGGGGACTCCGAGAGAATGATAATCATTATTTGGGGGCGGTCGGTGTAGAGCGCCAGGCGCTCTTCGCACAGTTCAGTTTATTTATCTCCACCTACTTATCGTCAAGTGCGGTTAACGTAGGGGCGCACCGACGTGCGCCCAATCATCTGGATGACTCTAGAACAAATATCCTAAAAAGAGTTTTTTAAAATAAGGGACTTGCGTTCAAATAAAGTACCGATTAGATGAGTTTATGAGTTTGGTGGGCAAAGTCAATCTCATAACTTTATTAGCCATAACTATAATCCATTTTGCCCACCCTACAAGAGCTTGGGATTGCACTGTTATTATCTTTATCTTCTCTTGAATCTGAAGGATGGTTCAGGATGCTCTCAATCAGATAAGTTTGGTAGACAAAGTCAATCTCATAACTTTATTAGCATAAATATAATCCATTTTGCCCATCCTACAAGAGCCTGCGATCGCTATTCATTAAAAGGTACGAACTAAGCAAAGTAATCAAAAGTTAAAGACGTTCTTAAAAAGCCGTTCTATTATTGGTCAATGCCCAATACATTAAGAACATTGAGAAAAAAGACTCCCGCTAAAGTAGCAGGAGCCCTTAAATTATCTAACCTTGACCTTCTGATTTAAACCTGAAAACTAGTCTAGGTCAGGCATCGACAGCACTGGCTCAGTCTCGCGGTCAATACCTTTCTCAAATCCAGCAGTAGCCGCCCGAGCACGACCAGCATGCCACAGGTGACCAATCAGGAAGAAGAAGGCCAACACAAAGTGAGAAGTGGCTAGCCAAGCACGGGGAGATACATAGTTGAAAGAGTTGACGTCCGTGATCACACCTCCCACAGAGTTGAGAGAACCCAGAGGAGCGTGAGTCATGTACTCAGCAGCACGACGAATTTGCCAAGGCTGAACGTCATTTCTGATCTTGTCGAGGTCAAGACCATTGGGACCGCGCAGAGGCTCCAGCCAAGGACCGCGGAAATCCCAGAAGCGCATGGTTTCACCACCAAAGATAATTTCGCCAGTGGGAGAGCGCATTAGGTATTTACCCAAACCAGTCGGACCTTGAGCAGAACCTACGTTAGCGCCCAAGCGCTGGTCGCGAACCAAGAAGGTAAAAGCTTGAGATTGAGACGCTTCCATACCAGTCGGTCCGAAAAACTCGCTGGGGTAGACAGTGTTGTTGAACCAGACCATGGTAGAAGCAATGAAGCCCATCATGGACAAAGCACCCAAGCTGTAAGAGAGGTAAGCCTCACCAGACCAGATGAAGGCGCGACGAGCCCAACCAAAAGGCTTGGTGAGAATGTGCCAAACTCCGCCAGCGATACAAATTAGACCAACCCAGATGTGACCGCCGATCACATCTTCCATGTTGTTGACGCTGACAATCCAGCCTTCTCCACCGAAGGGAGCTTTTATCAGATAACCGAAGATTACAGCAGGGTTGAGGGTAGGATTGGTAATGACGCGGACATCGCCACCACCGGGAGCCCAGGTGTCATAGACACCGCCAAAAAACATGGCTTTTGCCACCAGCAGCAGAGCACCACATCCCAGAAGAATTAGGTGGTAGCCGATGATGTTGGTCATCTGGTTCTTGTCTTTCCAGTCGTAACCAAAGAAGGAAGAGTACTCTTCTAAGGTTTCAGGACCGCGAAGGGCGTGATAGATGCCGCCCAGACCAAGAACGGCGGAGGAAATCAGGTGCAGGACACCAACCACAAAATAGGGGAAGATGTCGATCACTTCTCCACCAGGACCTACACCCCAGCCAAGAGTGGCAATGTGAGGCAGGAGAATTAAGCCCTGTTCGTACATGGGCTTTTCTGGGACGAAGTGGGCGACCTCGAACAAAGTCATCGCACCAGCCCAGAAGACAATCAAACCAGCATGAGCGACGTGAGCGCCCAAAAGCTTACCGGAGAGGTTGATCAAACGGGCATTACCAGACCACCAGGCAAAACCTGTTGATTCTAGGTCGCGACCGCTGGCAATCGAAGTATTAGAGAGCGTTACCACGTGGCAGTACCTCCTCAGGGAATACAAAGTTCTCGTGGGGCTGATCCTGCGGAGACATCCAAGCCCGCAGACCCTCATTCAGAAGAATGTTTTTAGTGTAGAAAGTCTCAAACTCAGGGTCTTCGGCAGCGCGCAGCTCCTGGGAGACAAAGTCGTAAGCCCGCAGGTTCAAGGCTAAGCCGACTATTCCCACTGAGCTCATCCACAAGCCCGTCACAGGCACAAACAACATGAAGAAGTGCAGCCAGCGCTTGTTGGAAAAGGCAATGCCGAATATTTGAGACCAGAAGCGGTTGGCCGTAACCATAGAGTAGGTCTCTTCCGCTTGGGTTGGTTCAAAGGCTCGGAAAGTGTCAGCTTCGTCGCTGTCTTCAAACAGGGTGTTCTCTACTGTTGCTCCGTGAATGGCGCACAGTAAGGCTCCACCCAACACGCCAGCCACTCCCATCATGTGGAAGGGGTTGAGAGTCCAGTTGTGGAAGCCTTGTAAGAAGAGAATGAAACGGAAAATGCCAGCGACGCCGAAGC
>JBFRWF010000127.1:0-20747 GCA_051439465.1 Xenococcaceae cyanobacterium
GTCTAATGCAGTTTATCAGTAGTTTCATGATAACCAGGTGACCAGACTAATGTACTTTGTGACATCCTCCCACCGCTAAATCAAAGATTGTAGCTGGGGCTTCCAAATCGGCTCTCCAGACATCATGGGGTAAATTGTTGGTTTATATTAAATTTTGGGCGCAAGCCTTGCGCCCGCTCATTAGATAACCTCTGCTTATCACCATAGATACAGGAGAGCCGTCGGTCTTTGGCTGACTTGCGGCATTTGTCATATTATAGGAGACATAGATAATTCTTCACAACTAATTACAACTGCTAAGTTCATAAGTGAGAAGAGAAACGACGGGTTAAAACCCATCGCGTCGGTTTCATCCTCCGGTTAAAACCGGAGGCTCTCAGCTTTCCGGAGTTTTGGGTAGATTTCGCAAGAGTTATTGGGACTTTCAATCAGTTTTACTTTATCTAGCTCGGCACCAAGAGCCTGGATGGGTTGTTGCAAAAGCTGAGCAATGTAAATGGCAATGTTTTCAGCCGTAGGCACAACTTGGGCAAAGTAAGGAATATCTTTGTTCAGGAAAGTGTGATCGAACGGCTCGACTACATAGTCATCTATCACTTTCTGCAAGGCACCTAAATCGACGAGCATACCAGTGCGCTGGTCAATTTCACCTGTTACCGATACTTCCAGATGGTAATTATGCCCGTGACCATTAGGTCGAGCGCATTTGCCGTAGATTTCGCTGTTTTTTTCGTAGCTCAGTTCGGGCAGAGCCAGCCGATGAGCGGCACTAAAATGAGTTTTAATGGTCAGAGATGCTTCCATGGCTTTTCCTTGATAATCAGCCCAAAGTTCAGGGTTTTCAAATAGTTGAATGTTTACGAGAGGCAAGTAGGGGACTAACCGCTGCCAAATTACCCTGGCAATATTTTCAGTAGTAGGTAGGGTTTGTTGAAATTCTGACCAGACGTCGTTGAGATAAGCATAGTCCAGTTGGCTGGTGACTTCTTGCTCGATCGCCCGCTTGACATCAGACAAGTTTTGCACCATGCCATACTCATCTAGTTCACCAGCCAGGGAGACAAACAGGACATAGTTGTGTCCGTGTCCAGGAAAACGACTACAAGCCCCAAAGCGCTGCTGGTTTTCTGCTTCATCTAGTTCTGGCAGCCAGTACCGATGACTTGCTGAAAACTGAGCCCGACGGTTAATGATGCAATCCATACACCTAGTTTGTAAAGTTTCGTAAATTGAAGCTTTTTCCAGGATAAACTAATTTCGCTTTCCCCAATCTCTTAACTTACACTCACTGGCATTTGTGACTCTAGGTCTTGGAAAAGAGGGGTACTCAGGTAACGTTCCCCGAAACTAGGCTGAATCATCACAATCATCTTTCCTTGGTTTTCAGGACGTTTAGCTATGCGGATAGCGGCACACAAGGCAGCACCGCTAGAAATTCCCGAAAGCAGTCCTTCTTCACGAGCTAAACGACGACCATAGGCGATCGCTTCGGAATCGCTCACAGTAACTACCTCATCAATCAGCTCAACTTTCAGCACTTCGGGAATAAAACCAGCACCAATGCCTTGAATTTTGTGGGGACCGGGATGTCCGCCGGATAAGACGGGACTGCTGGCTGGTTCCACTGCGATCGCCTTAAACTCTGGCTTGCGTGGTTTGAGTGCTTCTGCTACCCCGGTAATCGTGCCCCCCGTACCCACTCCAGCTACCAAGAAGTCCACCTGCCCCTCGGTATCTGACCAAATTTCTTCAGCAGTTTTCAGCCGATGAATCTCTGGGTTAGCTGGGTTGTTAAACTGTTGCAGCATGTAAGCATTGGGGGTTGTTTGGACAATTTCTTGCGCTCTACTGATGCAGCCACTCATCCCCTCAATTCCTGGGGTTAGTTCTAACTGGGCACCATAAGCCCGCAGCATCGCCCGTCGCTCATTACTCATCGTCTCTGGCATGGTCAAAATCAGCTTGTAGCCCTTGGCAGCAGCAGCCATTGCCAGAGCAATCCCTGTATTTCCCGATGTCGGTTCTACTAAAATTGTTTTGCCAGGGGTAATCAGCCTTTCTCGCTCTGCTGCATTAATCATATTCACCCCAATGCGGTCTTTAACAGAAGCAGCAGGGTTCATTCCCTCCAGTTTGACCAAAATCTGAGCGACACAGCCTTCTGAGTAGGGAATGCGATTTAACTGAACTAAGGGAGTTCGACCAACGAGTTCTGTAATATCTTTAGCAATCCGCATGATTGGAAAAAGTTGTTAAGCAATGCTTCTGTTAGGGTAGCGCTATTACAAACTATACACGCACTCGCTGCAAGAAGATAACATAGTTGCTCAAATGAGGGGTAAACTAAACCTAAGTAAACCTCTTGACTAATCTTTTTTCCATATTTAGAGATTAACCGAGATATTGCAAGATTGCAAGGAACTGCTAAAAGCCCCGCTGAGGGCGGGGCAACATAAGGATCCAGTTATGTCTAGTGCTTAGCGCAGATGCTAATTGCTCTAGAAATTGAAGGTGGTTCTGAGGGTACCAATGACCTGGTCGTCGCTACGGTTAAGCTGATCGGGATTCTTGACCCAGATTACACCAGGAGTAATGGAGATGTTATCCGTGAGCTGGTACTTGTAGAAGCCTTCAACATGGATTGGCATAGTGCCACCGGGTGCTTCGGAAATTTCGCCGACATAAGGTGGTACCCCAGCGAATATTCCCAAAAGGTTGCCTTCTTTACCTAAATCGGGGAATGCAAAACCACCTCCCCAAGTCCAGATGTCAACATCCCTGGTACTATTGTTTCCAAAAACCAACCGAGGACTTAGCAAATTTGAACTTCGAGTGCTTCTGAAATCGGCATCTACGTAAGTAAAAAAGCCACTAAAACTTACCCAGGGCTTGATTCGCCAAGAAATTTGGGTTCCGAGGGCGTTAGTCCTTTTTCGAACATCACTCAAATCATCACTAACACCAATACCCCTCAACGTTCCACCAGCTGGTAATGCTAGGGTACGAGCCTGTCCGGAATTCGCTCCGGTTGTGAAATTAGCATAATTGGTCCCTGTAACGCCAAGAGTACTGCCAACACCGAATATAGCGCTACCTTCGTTGTAGTAAGCGTTGACGTAAGTGACACCCCAGGTGAGCGAATTAGTGATGTTGACATCTAGCTGAGCAAGAGCGCCGTAGTCACCGTTGAACAAGCCTGCATTTCGTTCAGGGTTGCCTGCCGCATTATTTGCAGTACCAGGTTCAGGATCGCCTGATCCTAGGTAACCAGCAGTGAATCGACCACCTTTTAGTAAATTAAAGTCAACGCTAACTCCTCCACCTGCACCGCCACCCATACGATAGATGGGGTTTTCTGTAGCAAAGGTAGAAAGGGCACCATTACCGTTGTCGAAGTCCTCAAAGTAAGGGTTGATAGTGGGGACAAAGTCGCTCCATATTCCACCAAAGGCAACAACGTAACTATTCAGCTTAGTTCTTCCAAGCCTGAGAGTACGGTAGTACGCCAACCAGTCTACGAAGACATCGTTGTCTGCACCTTGAAAGAGGTTAAAGGTTTGGGTAGTTGTGGGACTATTGAAGTCTTCGTTTGTACGACGCGAGAGATCTCGAGGAGTTATAAATTCAAAACCAGAATCGAAATTCTCCAGATTTCCACCGGCAAGACGAGTTACCAAGCGATCCTCGCCCGTAAAGCTACTGTTGAGTTCTAAACGGTACCGATCGCCGAAGATGGCCTGGTTATCATTACGACTCCCGCCTGAGCCAGTTCCGGCAAATATCACTTCACCGGCCAGCTTGGTAGTAGTAGAAAACTGATGGTCTTCCAGGAAAGCTACGCGACCTTCAAGGTTATCTACCCGTGCTCCTAGGGCGGCTAGTTCCGCTTCAAACTCCTGCATGAGTCGTTGCAGCGCGTCAATGTCCTCTCGGAGGATGCGCACATTCTCCTGAATCAGACGCTCGATCACATTTAAACAGGCGTTTAAACCTGCGGCAAATTCATAGCGACTTAAGGCGCGATTACCTCGGAAGGTGCGGTCGGGATAACCAACGATACAGTTGTAGTTGTTAACTAAATTCGCCAGTGCCTGGTAAGCCCAGTCTGTCGGAGAAACGTCCCGCAACTGGTTAACATTGGTCACTTGGTTAATTGAGTTTCCTTGACCTTCTTGGCTGTAGCGCTCAAGTTGATCTAATACCTCAGTGTCATTTTGGACTTGCGCAATTTGAACCTCTGTGGTATTGGTCTGTATTATTTCTGTTGTGGTTGGGCTTTCGGCTGCATTGGCGGCTGATGAAACCGCTAAGGCCGTCCCTAAGATAGCTGGACTAACCAGCAGAGATTTCCAGAGTATTTTAGACATCTTATATGTTCCTCACACCTGGTATTGATCATATATTATATTTCTAATTTCAGCAATAATACAAATAATTTTACTTTTTTTTTAGCAAACCTCGCGGGAATCCCCCTCTTCTAATCTTTGATTGAAGACCTTTCCCTTGGACAATGGTGCGGAAGCGCTGAGGGCTAACGCACCCGGATGATGCTACAATGATGCCACGATAGGACTTTCAGCTTAAGGAGCGTGCCATTCCTTTTAGAAACCCTTCGAGGTACGATTGGCACCCGCCAAAATGTAGATGAATATAGGAGGCATGAAGCTGAGCTAGTCGCCATCCCTCATAAGATACGGGACTCTGGAGCTTATATCCCCTCGTTTCAAATAGTGGCTTCTTAGGGTTCGAGGTTAGCTGGGAACGGTGAAACTCATGTCCCCAAACCACTTCCCCAGCTTTTAATAGTAGGCTGTCTTGTAAAGCAGTTGCCTGGCGATATCCTAATGTTAGAGCCTTACTCATAATAGCAGTTGTGGGCAACACTCCGACCATTTGCCAAGCTTTACCTCCAAAATCCACAAGCTGCTCGCACAAGTACATTAAGCCGCCACACTCGGCATAGGTAGGCATCCCTGCCTGAATTGCTGTGCGAACTGCATCGCGAGCAGATTTATTATCAGCTAGCTGTTGGCCGTAGATTTCAGGAAAGCCACCGCCAAAATAGAGTCCTTGGATGCCTTCTGGTAAACCTTTGTCTTCCATGGGACTCCAGGGTATGAGTTGTGCACCCAATTCTTCTAAGATATCCAAGTTGTCCTGGTAGTAGAAATTGAAAGCGCGATCGCGGGCAATAGCAATTTTGGATTTTATTCTCGCTCCCCAGCTCTGCCTCCGAGTGCAGATTTTGGATTTTGAAGGCTGACTGCTTTTAAGCAGCTGCAACAGGCTTTCCCAATAGAAACAGTTTTCTCCTAACTGTGCCAGTCGGTCGAATATGACATCTAACTGGTTAATTTCTGCCGTCGGCACTAAGCCCAGATGCCTGTCAGGGATAGTTATATCGTCCTGACGGTTAAATACGCCCAAAACTGGTAAATGCAGGGGTTCCAGGGCATCTTTGAGTAATTCTAAATGGCGATCGCTTCCCACCCGATTCAAGACCACACCAGCAATTTTGACCTTGGGATCGAAGGAGCGATAACCATGGGCGATCGCAGCCACCGAACCAGATAAGCGACTGCAATCGATTACCAACAGCACTGGCAAATCTAGTAACCGAGCTATGTGAGCAGTACTGGCAAAATTGATTGGCAATTGGTTTGCTTCTACATTCCCCTTCACTCCATCAAACAAACCCATCACCCCTTCCACCAGAGCATAATCTACCCCCTGGCAATGACGGGCAAAGCACGACTGGACATAAGCCTCAGAAGTCAGCACCGGATCTAAATTGCGACAAGGGCGATTTGTGACTGAGGAATGAAACATGGGATCGATATAATCTGGCCCCACTTTAAACGATTGAACTTGGCAACCCTTCCGAGACAAAAATGAAAGGAGGGCAAGGGTGACTGTTGTCTTGCCCACCCCACTGCGTTCACCAGCGATAACTAGAGCCATAGTGGCGGTGACTACTATATTACCTATTCTCCATTACCTATTCCCTATTCCCTATTCCCTATTCCCTGTTCCCTATTTTCTGTTCCCTGAATTGGTCAATTTTTCTAGTAATTCCTCAGTTAATTTAGCAAATGCCTTCGACCCACTTGAATTAGGCATTGCCAGCACTACTGGCATAAACATATCTACTGCTTTAGCAACATTTACATCCATTGGAATAGAATTTTGAAATATCTGATTGTGACTAAAGTCCTGCCCAACCCGCTTCATTACTTGCCGATAATACCGCCCCAAGAAACTCCCCCCAGAGAGGATAAACGCTATGCCTAATAATTTTAGATTCATTATTTTTTCGGCTTGATGATTTTCTTTAAGCTTAGCAATTCTTCTTTCTAACAATTGAATTCCTACCAGGGACAAAGGCTCAGGTCGCGCTGGAAGCAAGTAAAAATCACTAGCAGCAATCCCACTGCGAGTTAAAAGATTATAGCCAGGAGCGCAATCCATGATAATAATATCATAGTCGTCCAGCACGGGGGTTAAAATTTTTTCTATCAATACTTTTTCAAAGTTATTCCAAACCAGATCGAAATCAGTGTTTCTCTCAGAAACAGCTTGCTTGTGCAGCATCTCTGATACTATATACTCATCGTAAAGCTCAATATCACCTGGCAATAAATCTAGACTTTTAATATTGCAGACATTGGGACAAATAATGTCATTAATATTAAGCTTTTTCTTATTATTTGGGATAATAACTTTGTCAATTAGGTAACTTAAGGTGCGTCTTTTTTTTCTGATTTTGGCAAACTCATGAGGTGACATTAAACTCAGAGTTGCACTGATTTGGGAGTCTAAGTCAAGGACGAGAACTCGTTTTCCGTGATTTTTTGCCAAACAAGTTGCCAGATTAACAGTGAGAGTCGTCTTACCGACACCGCCTTTCATATTTACTGTACTAATGACAAATCCCATAGAAATCTCCTTCTTGAAAAATATTTAAGATAAGAATGGAACACGGATGACACGGATGACGAGAATTTTCCCGGATAGGGAATTCTCAAGAAACAAATTTGACCACATAAAAATGTCAGTGTTATCCGTGTCATCTTTGTTCTCTCAATAATAGATATATAAAACGGATAATCTCTGCATATTCCTGCTTTGCTGGTTTATGCAGAGATTAGCATAGGTTTAGAGTGAATAGTTAAACCGTATTTATGATTCCCACTTCTGTGCCATTAATTCAGCCAAATCGACAACCCGTTGAGAGTAGCCCCACTCATTGTCATACCAGGCAACCACTTTCACCATGTCGCCGCCCATGACTAAAGTCAGGCTAGCATCGACAATAGAAGAATAGTCAGTACCTTTATAATCAGAGGAAACCAGCGGCAAGTCGTTATAGCCAAGAACCCCCTTCAATGGACCTTCAGCAGCCGCCTTGAGCGCATCATTGACCTCCTGGGCGATAGTGCTTTTCTCGACTTGCGCCACTAAATCGACTATAGAAACGTTAGGGGTTGGTACCCGGAAGGCAATGCCATTCAGTTTGCCTTGGAGCTCTGGCAAAACCAAAGCCACAGCTTTCGCTGCCCCCGTGGAAGTAGGCACAATGTTGATTGCTGCTGCTCTTGCCCGCCGCAGATCGCGGTGACTAGCATCCAGCAACCGCTGGTCGCCTGTGTAGCTGTGGGTAGTGGTCATCGTCCCTTTAATAATGCCAAATTTTTCATGTAAAACTTTGACAAAGGGAGCGAGACAGTTTGTAGTACAGCTCGCGTTACTGACTACATCGTATTTGTTATGCTCATATTCTTCGTGATTGACTCCGACCACATAAGTACCGATATCTCCTCCTTTACCAGGAGCAGTAATCAGCACCTTCTCGGCCCCCGCTGCTAAGTGCTTCGAGGCTCCGTCTTTGGTGACAAAGACCCCGGTCGATTCAACCACTAAGTCAATTCCCCAGGAGTCCCAGGGCAAGTTTAATGGATTGCGATCGGATACACACTTAATTGTTTTGCCGTTGGCGGTTAGGGAGTTAGCATCAGCTTCAATTTCGGCATCCAATTTCCCCAGCATCGAATCGTATTTCAGCAGGTGGGCGTTGGTTCTTGGGTCAGAGGTGTCATTAATCCCAATGACTTCTAACTGGCTGTTTTCTCGCCCCAGCCAGCACCTCATGAAATTACGTCCAATGCGTCCGAAGCCGTTGATCGCTACTCTAATCACTGCGTCTTGCCCTCTGTCTTTTAGCTCAATAGATTAAATTATTGTTAATGACCCTAATCATATCGTAAAGCTAGGACAATTCGATCCTAGAAATATGAACTACCCCGCCCTACTGCGTAGACTACGTCGCTTCTACGAAGTTGAGGACGGGTTTTCGTCCCCGTCACTCTTCTTTTTTGAGCGCGACTTCTGACGCTTCGGAGCAGCCAGTTGCCTAAACCCGCCACAATCAGTAGAAGTCGAGGTAGAGCTGTCTGCTCCACGTCTAATGAGGCTAGTTTCTATTGTGTAAGTAGTCGGACATAAATAAACAACACTATGTTAAGAAGTGTAAAGAGCTTCAATCCCTTGCTGTTGCCTGTTGCCTTGTCTTCACAGTTAACTTTACTTTTGTCCGACTACTTAGGAACTTCTATGAACAATCCAGATGCCTCGGCTAATTTATACTCGATAGCCGAGGAGAGCATTCCCATTCCTACATCTAGGATTGATCAATTTAACCCAGTCTTCTGACCCTTTCGCTTGCTGCCTTTTTTTGCCTTGCGGGTCATGGCCTTGATGTTAAGTTTCTCTGTAGCTACCGATACTGCTGTTCAATAGGTACTTGAATTATAATTCAGTAGTATTACGTGACGATTTGAGCTTATATTTCCCCGTCCCCCCATTTCCTCACAAGAGTAGGTTTTTAACAAAAGGGTGAGTCAGAATGATCGCAGAAACGAAAAAATAAGCTTTTTCTCCCCCGGCTCCCCCGGCTCCCCCTACTCCCCCTGCTCCCCCTGCTCCCCCGTCCAACAGTATCATCTATATAGGTGGGGAACTCAGGAGGGAAAATTTTCGTCAGGCATGACTCAGGGGCGATCGCTAACTGAACGAGCAAGGGGAGATGTTCAAATGATCGGCGACCAATGACTAATGAAGGAAAATCCCACGACCTTGTTGGCTTAGTATGAGGAGCTTAAGTAAAAAATATCTGAAAATCCAATCTAATTAACAATTCTTGATATCATAGCGCATATTATTCAAGCAATACCTATTTTTAGTGTTGTGGTGTGTAAGGAGATTTAAGGGTGAAGACTGTTGATTTTAGTGGCAGACCGTTCCATTTCATCGGTATTGGGGGAATTGGTATGTCAGCTCTTGCCTACGTTTTAGCTAAGCGTCAGCTACCTGTATCGGGTTCCGATCTTCGTTCTAGCCATATTACCGAACGTTTGCAGTCAGTGGGCGCTCAGATTTTTAGTCGTCAAGAAGCTACTAATTTAGAAATTTTTCAACCGACAACCAAGGCTGTCTACGAACCTTTACCAGCGGTAGTTGGAGTGTGTCAGGCTTCAGAAAACACCGCCCGACGTTCTCAGTATAGTAGTTACCTGAGTGAAGAAAAATTCTCAGATAGCTTTCCTCAGGTAATCTGTTCCACAGCTATTAGTTCAAGCAATTCCGAGTATCAAGCAGCCCGAAAGCTGGGCTATCCGATTTTTCACCGTTCAGACCTCTTAGCTGCCTTGATTAAAGATTACCAAAGTATTGCTGTCGCTGGCACTCACGGCAAAACAACAACCAGTAGCTTGATCGGTTACGCGCTGCTGAAAGCCGGTTTAGATCCAACCATTATTGTGGGCGGTGAAGTCAATGCCTGGGGAGGGAATGCCCGTTTGGGGAAGGGAAATCTCCTGGTTGCGGAAGCGGATGAATCAGATGGCTCCCTGTCTAAACATTGCCCGACAATTGGGGTGGTGACGAATATTGAACTAGACCATCCGGATCACTATCAAAACTTGGAAGATTTGATTAAGACCTTCCAGATTTTTTCTGCTCAGTGCGAAACTTTAGTAGGATGTATTGATTGTGAGATTGTCCGGAGCAAACTAGAACCGGAAATTAGCTACAGCATCTACCCTGAAAGGGGTGCTGACTACACAGTTAAAAAGGTAACTCATCACCCTGGGGGCAGCACCGCTGAGATTTGGGAACGAGGAAAATTATTGGGAATCCTTCAATTGCAGTTACCCGGTCAGCATAATATCAGTAATGCCCTGGCTGCTGTGGCGGTGGCGCGGAACCTGGGTTTAGATTTTGATGTGATTGCATCGGCGATCGCCCCCTTCGAGGGCACTAAACGAAGGTTTGAATATCGGGGCAAGTGCAATGGCATTACTTTTATAGATGACTATGCCCACCATCCCAGTGAAATCCGCGCCACCTTAGCTGCTGCTCGCTTAAGGTTAAGTAAGTACTGTTCTCAACGAGTAGTAGCGATTTTTCAACCTCACCGCTACAGCCGCACCCTGACCTTTCTGGAAGAATTTGGCGCATCTTTTAGGGATGCAGACCTTGTAGTTGTCACTGACATCTACAGTGCTGGGGAAGCTAATCTGGGGCAAATTAGTGGTCAAAAGGTGGCAGAGGCGATCGCCAATCACCACGACCAAGTGTTTTATCACCCCTCTTTGAACTCTCTGAGCAGCTTGTTGACAGAGCTCCTTCAACCGAGAGACTTGGCTTTGTTTCTGGGAGCAGGGAATCTGAATCAGGTTATTCCCCAAGTAATTACCTTGCATTCTTGTGAACTACCGCCCCTTGAATCGGAGATTACAAACGCGGCTTCCTGTTTGAACGGCTAATGCCTCCCTGTACAAGTACAGTTTGGTCTTACTCAGCTTCTGGAGATTTTGCTTCATGTACAAAGTACACCACACTGACTCCCGTAACACTACTTTTGGTCTATCAGCAATTTAAGCCAGTACTCCTATGACTCTGTCCTCTAATCTTCCCCCCATAACTAAGCCTGTTTTTTATACTCCCAAGAAACTGAATCAGTCGCCCATTAGTTTGCCAGGAACTGATTGTCTGATCCGACCCCAAGTCCGTTTAGCCAATTTGACGTCTTTTCGCGTGGGAGGACTGGCTCAATGGTATGTAGAGCCCCGAAATAGAGAAGGACTGCAAGCTACTTTTGAGTGGTTTCAGTCTCAAAATCTGCCCCTTACTCTGTTGGGAGCGGGTTCAAATCTGCTGGTAAGCGATCGCGGCATTCCTGGTTTAGTGATTAGCACTCGCCATCTCCGCCATACCCAATTCGACCCAGACACGGGTAAGGTAACAGCTAGTGCTGGTGTACCGATTGCTCGCCTGGCTTGGCGAGCAGCTAGACGCGGCTGGCGAGGGCTAGAGTGGGCAGTAGGAATACCCGGTACAGTTGGCGGTGCGGTGGTGATGAATGCAGGAGCTCACAACCAATGTACAGGGGATATCCTCGTGGACGCTCTAGTAGTCTCACCGGATGGAAGGATAGAGAAACTTACCCCCGAAGACCTAGGCTATAGCTATCGCACTTCTATTTTGCAAGGCGATCAACGGCTGGCAATCCAAGCAACCTTTCAATTAGAACCCGGTTTCACCAGAGCTGAGGTGATGGCAACAACTGACCAAAATCTCAAACAGCGCAAAAGTTCCCAACCCTACCACCTACCGAGCTGTGGCAGTGTTTTTCGCAATCCGAATCCCCACGCTGCTGGCTGGTTAATTGAACAAATTGGCTTGAAAGGTCACCAAATCGGCGGCGCTCAAGTGGCTCACCGCCATGCTAACTTTATTCTCAACTGCGGTAGTGCCACAGCCGATGATATTTTTCGCCTCATTCGCTATATTCAAGAGCAAGTCGAATATAATTGGTCTCTGTCTTTAGAGCCAGAAGTTAAACTCTTAGGTGAGTTTTAATCCCATCGAGGATCTCTTAATGACCAGAGGGAGATTAAGATTAAGTACAGGTTGTTTCGTTCAACTTGGAAAGTACAACTACTCGCTCTTGTGACTGTTGCAATTCAAACAGAGTTAATAGATATGGCTAAAGGACAAGGATTTGGACTCGGTTTAGGGAAAATCAAAGAACTAAAGGAGGCTTTCCAAAAAGCCCAGGAGGTTCAACAAGGCGCTAAACAGCTCCAGGATGAATTGGAGCAAATGGAAATTCAGGGACAAAGCGACGATGGACTGGTTAAGGTGATCCTGAGTGGGAATCAAGAACCCCTTAATGTAGAAATTGACCCAGAGGCCCTTGCGAAGGGAGCAGAGGCGCTTTCTGAACTGGTAACCGATGCCATGAAAGATGCCTATAAAAAGTCCACAGAAACCATGCGGACACGCATGGAAGAACTCACCAGTGGGTTGAATCTTCCAGGAATGTAAACGAATGTAAACGAATTCACCCTTCGCCTGTGCGATCGCCTATCAAAGACGGTGTTGGCCAATTCCTCAATTGCTTTTCTTCTCCAGGTATAAATTTTTGGGAATTACCTGGATTTTCTGCCATGCAGTAATCGCATGGTAGAGTCCCTCAGCCATCACCGTATTTGCTTTCTCTGTCAGGTGAATAGCATCAGAGAAGGCGGGTGTGGGAAAGTCCTCAGCTTGGTTGTAAAAATTCAGCACTTTCACATTTTTCGGAAAAGCTCTTTCAAGCCGCTTACTCGCTTGCACCAATTTGGTGTAAGCCTTCGGGATCCGTTCAGTGTAGTTTTTCCCTAATTCATCTCGAATCGCCTGCTCATCCTTTGACAGTTTACTAGTAGGACGACCAGTGATTTCTGGCTGGACTGCTATCACTAAAGGAATCCTAAGTCCAGCACACAGGTTAACCATTTGTGTATGGTTTTCCTGATAGCGCAATACCCGACGCTCTAATTCAGCCTCATCCTCTGACAAATATTGCGCTAGAGGCTTGGCTTGCGATCTAACCACCAGACTTTTTTGAGCCACTGTTGATTGGGGCTTGAAGACAAAGTATTCTAATGTTTTAACGAAATAGGTGCCTTTGAGCCACTGCTTCAAGGACTGGTTTAAATAAGCTCCAAAATGGCCAGGGGCATCCTTGAGGAAGTCTTCTACCATGGGAATATCCGTCTTGGTTTCGCTGCTGGGTAACATCAAGTCTACATATCCACCCAAAACCACAATCATGTCAGGCTTGTAGGGCAAAATCTGAAGTGCTAACTGAGCCAGTTCATTGCCAGAAGCATAGCCAGGAACTGCTGCATTGATGACGCGATACTGTCCCTCTCGAATCTTTGGCGGTAGGGCTAGGGCTTTTGCCCGATCCGGCTTGTAGAAAGGGAAAACATCCGGGCGATATTTGTTTGGAGAACGTTTCTGCTGAGTCACCCGTTCCTTGAGGCGGGCTTCGAGTTTGCTGGCAATGGTATCTTCGTTATTTTGATTCCATTGACCAAAAGCTGTTGAGCCGCCCAAAACAAAAATCCGAATTTCGTTCTTGGGTTTGGCGAGAGGAAGGGAGTCGTTGTCGCGGAAACCCTGTTCATTGATCTGCCAAAACTCATTTTGTTGATTGCCTAGGAGTTGATAACCTACAGATAAGCTCCTTTTTGCCAACAAGCTGCCGCGATCCGATAAGCCTTCCACTGGTTTTTCGCTTTCCGTCAGGAATTTCAGACTATAGGCAGTAACCATTGGGGGTTCCCCTTCATAAACTGCTAACTCGGTACTTTTGCCTGTAACACCGACAAATATCCGTGCCAGCACTTCTAGGAGAATCAACAACAAAGGAACAGATAGAATGAGCAACAGTGGTAAAAATCCTAGGCGACGTTTGGGTTTGCTGTAATAAGGGTTACTGTAAAAAGAGCTACGGCGATGGCGGGACTTAAACATCAAGTATTTTCCTCAAATCGACACTATTGAATTGGCAGGTGTGGGTTGATAGTCGGGACGCCCTTGGCATTGGTTCCCAGTGGCATCAGGATTTTAACACCCAAGATTTGTTGCTCTGCTCCCTTCGATAAACAAACGATGTATAAGAATTGAGAAGAGTCTAGTACGTCTAGTCACTTTTCGTCTATAGCTAATAGTGGACACAGGCTCGCTTCCGCAGTAAAATCAAGACCTTCAGCCACTCGAAAGGTATAACATATCAAATCAGTACGGTTAAACTGGCGTTGCATCGGATAAAGTAACATTGATTTTGGAGCAAGACAACCGTGATGCTTTGATTCACATTCAAGACACTGGGATTGGCATTCCAGAAGCAGAGCTGACGGGGTAGTTCATGGAGTTCTGGATAAGTGAGAAAGACCTCGGTAAACTTTTTCTAGAGAGATCCGGTGGTCAAAAGGCAATGCCAGTTCATGAGCGATCGCATCCCCTAAGTCAACTAAAACAGCATAGAACAACCAAGTAGCCCAAACCTGTCACTTCACCCCATTGATTGAACCTGTCCACAAATAGCTCAAATTCAACAAGCGCTTGACGTTTCGACTAAGCGTAAGGTTAAAATTGGAGTACCATTGAGTCGAGCCCCTAAACGAATCCGTCGGTCTCTTACTCCATGGCTAAGTAGTAGGACAAAATTAAAGTTAACTATTGAGACAAGGGAACAGGGAACAGGGAGGGGGAAACAGAAGGGGATTTAGTGTCTTCACAGTTCTTAACACAGTTAACAGAATTTATGTCCAGGTACTTATCAGTAAAAACTATTCTTTTTCAGGAGTCACCGATTGCCTGCCATTGTCAGTAATTAACAGTTTTTGAGAGTTATTGATAGGAAAAAAGAAGGTGTAGATGAGTCTACTTCATTAAACAGGCAGACAAGATGACACTCAGTGAACTACTCCCTGCCGTTCGGATGCTTTCTTCAACTGATAAACTAAAGCTCATCCGGATCTTGGCAGAAGAGCTAGAAACCCGTGAGGATATTGTACCTCTAGAACCTTTCAAAACTTATAAGTTGCCAACTCCATACAACTCCTTTGGTGCTGGCGCAGTTCTAATGCAAACACTGAAGGAGGCGAATCAAGGTTGAGTACTATGCGATTCAGATACTCAACCACTGAGCCATCTCAGAATGAATTTGATAGTCTGCCACCTATTCCCTTGGTTCTACGTCGAGACGAACAAAGCGTTGAAGGGGACTAAATCAGTCGAAAATACCATATTCCCTATTGTCTATTGCCTATTCCAAGGCTATCATTTAGGAGGGTGTCGTCGGTAAAAGAGCAACCGCTTTAATGATAAATTCTCGAAAAATAAAGTCTTTAAAATTAAAGCTATTATTCCAAATAGAATTATCATCCCCATAGGTAAAATCACGGTTTTAAGCCAAAATTTATCACACCAATCAGGCTGAAATGAGACATATTTTTCGACTTCTGCGACAATTGTTTCACACCTTTTACCTTCTTCAAAATCGATTAAAGCAGTAACAGCGGTCCCCGCACCGATAAGTGTAACTAGGTTTTGAAAATTTTTATCACGTTGGGCTTTTTCTACTTCAATTTGACTGCGAATGGCATTGATATTGGTTTCTAGGAGTCGCAATCCCAATTCCATATTTTCACAATCTTTCGTGATTTGAATTAAATATTTATCCTCCGCTCGCTTGGCAAATTCATTCAAAAAACCTAGCTCTTCTCCTTTACCTGCTCTCTGTTGTATAATCTCTAAACGTCTTTGATAATTCAATAAATTAATACCTACAATTTGTTGTTGAAAATACAGTTTTGGCAGGGCAACAGTATAGTCTTCTAAAATATTTTGAATTTCAGCTAATCGGGATTCGATTGATTGAATGTCAACGAATTCTATGTTTTTTCTGCTGATGTTTCTCTTTTTTTCTTCGAGTTTTTGGGAGTAATTAATCAAATCTTTTTTTAGCAAGCGGCTCTGAGTGTAAGACCACAAAATTTTATGGCGATAACAAAACAGTCCCATCCAATCTGGATAAAAATTGGCTGCTTTTTCAGCAATTTCTCGGTTGGGATAGATGATAATAATAACGTGCAAGTTATCTTCTCTGAGGGGTTGATATTGCCATAATTCAAAGATTTTACTGCCCAAAAATATCCCTTCTCCCTTTAAATCCCGTTCCCAATTCCCATCCTTGACTAAAGCTTGATAGCAATCTTCAGCTATTTTTTCAGGAGTTTTAGTGGGAAGTTCTGGCAGCCAACCAGATAGCATCCAAGTTTGTCCGATGGTGGCAGTTTGTCCTTGTAATCGTCCCTCAATTTCTGCTTTGAGAAGGTCGATACAGTCCGTCGATTGGGATTCGGTTTGATTGTCAATGGAACAATCAATTTGCAACCCGTAGGTATCATTGAGGCAAACAGGATAATAGTAACCTTCTAAGTTTTTATCTTGTGCACTAGCTGTAAATTTGTATCGTTTTTGCTTGGGAAACAATTCTAAATATTCGGTTTCAATGTCAGGCTCACTGAATTGAATGTCGTCCGGTAATTTAGATAATTTTGCTAAAAAGTTAGCTCTATTTTTGTCTTTTTCTTCTTCAGTGGCATTGAAAGAGTATCGCAAGTCATACAAAAATAAATCGAGAGTTGGATAAATCAGACCACTCATGAGTTTACAGGATGAGAATTTATCTTATTGACTAGAATGCACTAAAAATTGTTTCACTTTCTCCAAAAAGGTCAATTCTTTAACTGCTTCTTCCGGTTCTTCAGAGCGATTGACCCCAATCATAACATTACTAATTTGGATGTCATATCCGATAGGTTCCTCCTTAGATTCAAACCCTTTGGTGCCCAAGGGAATATTGATGGGAAAAAGCTGTCTTATCTCTGCTTCGGTGGGCAGTAAATCTCTGGAAATTTCTCCAGCCGCATCGAGTTGAGATTGATAAAATTGATAGCGTTGATTTAACTGAGAATGTGCCTCGATCGTCTTTAATAACAGCGGTTGCGTAGAGCTTACCCAAGCTTGAGGGTGGCAACGGAGTTGCTCACCAATATCAGCTAATTCTTGTTTTTGCTTCTTGTTGAGTGGGGTTTCTAATTCGCTGAGAGCGAGTAAAAATGCTAGGCAAGTTTTGTTAATATTTGTGTTCATCTGTTACCTCCAAAAGTTCTTTTGAGTATAATTGATGATTAGAGATGGGGGATTTATTCAATGAAACCGGAATGGGAAGCCTTAGTAGTTGGGATCGATCGCTACCTGCCTCTGACTACCCTACCCTATCTTACTTCAGGGGAAAAAGACGCAGAAGATGTGGCGCAACAGTTAGAGAAATACGGTTATGAACCCTTTCGCGTCCAGCGTTTACCCCAACAGCTTTATCAAAAAGGGGAAGGGGCAATTGGCTCTAGAGGAGTGGTAGAATTAAAAGAGTTAAAAACTGCGATCGCCAATCTTTTCAATCCTCCTCCTCCCAATGAACCCCCGGAAACGGCACTATTCTTTTTTTCAGGACATGGGTGGCGCAAGGCGGTTGATGGGAAAGAGGAAGTCTTTTTAGCTCCCAGCGATGCGTTTCCCCAAGGAGGAATTTATGGAGTTTCCTTGAGTTGGTTGGGAGAACAAGTCGAAGCAAGTCCGGTTAAACGGGTCGTTGTTTGGCTAGATTGTTGTTACAGTGGCGAATTGCTCAATTTTATTCCCACAGACAAAGATTACTGCTTGATGACTGCCTCTCGTTCCTTTGAAACAGCACAGGAGCGTGTCCGCAATCAAGGAGTTTGGACTAAAGAGTTACTCGAAGGGTTGAACCCCGAAAATTACCCCGATGGTATTGTCCACAGCCACAATTTGGAAGCATTTATCGAAAAGCGGATGTCCCAGACGCGTCAGCGCTCCTTAATTGCTAATTCCCAACGAGCCATCCTACTGACGACGAAATTTCCCAAAAAACGCTTCCAGAATACTTGTCCCTACCGCTCCCTCAATTATTTTACCGATCTGCCAGAGGATGCCGAGGTATTTTACGGGCGTTGTGCACTGACGGAGCAGTTAATTGAACGAGTGAAGCATAAAGATCGCCTGGTTGCTGTGTTGGGGGCCTCAGGAAGTGGGAAGTCTTCTGTGTTAAGGGCGGGACTATTGTACCAGCTTAAGCTAGGACAGGCGATACCAGGGAGTGATCGCTGGAGGTACCTCGAGCCCTTTACCCCAAAGGAAGATCCCTTGGGGAGTTTGGAGGAAGTTTTAGCGAAAATAGATCCCCCCCTAGCCAATACTGCTCGGTTAAGAAAAGTTGTCGGAAAAGACGAGCAGGGGGAGCAGAGGGAGCAGAGGGAGCAGGGGGGCAGGGGAGATGGGGAGACTCTGAGACGGGGAGACAAGGAGACGGGGAGATGGGGGGAGCAAACCCAACCTATCGTGATAATTGTCGACCAGTTTGAAGAATGCTTTACCACCAGCGATGAAACTAAGCGGAAGGAGTTTTTTGACTATCTGATTGAGTTAATTGAACAAACCGACAACCTCTATATTTTTATGGGGATACGCTCGGACTTTCGGGGACGGTTGCGGGAGTACCCTGAATTTGCCCAGAAGATTAATAAGCCATACATCAATGTCGAACACCTCAATCCACAGGAGATTGAAGAGGCGATCGCCAAACCTGCTGAGTGGGTGGGGTTGGGAATAGAAGGAGGATTAAAACAACAGCTTATCAATGATGTGGAGGACTATCCGGGGAGTTTGCCCCTGCTGCAATACACCCTCACCCAACTTTGGAATGAAACTATACCCCAGGGGAAACAACGGTTTTTAAGACTCCAGACGTATCAGGAGTTAGGAAGAATAGAAGGAACCTTAGAAAAACGTGCAGATCTAGTGTTTAATCGCCTTAAGGATCAAGAAAAAACTGTGGCTCGGCGCGTCTTTTTGGAACTGACACAAATAGGGGACACCCTGGATACCCGCAGACGAGTGCGTTTGGGAGAGTTGGTGAATTCTCACCATTCCCTGGAAGTTTTGAATACTGTCACCCGCAAGTTAGCCAATAAGGACAACCGCCTGATTACCAGGATAGGAGAACCCACATCTGATGAGCTAACTCCCCAGCCCCCTTCCCTCCCAGGGAAGGAAGAACTTAGCACAATCATAATTGATGTGGTTCATGAAGCCTTGATTCGCCACTGGGGAAGGTTGCGGGAGTGGCGAGAGGAGTATGGCGATGGCATGATTGTTGAACGGAGGCTGGAAAATGAGGCACAAGAATGGGACAAAAATCGCCGTGAGTCGGGATTTTTGCTCTCAGCAGCCAAATTAACTGTGGCCGAGGCTTATTTACAGAAATATGGCCATTGGAGGATGCTGGATGGGACGGCTGAAGCTTTTATTCAACAAAGTCAAGCCCATCGCGATCACCTGGAACGAGAAGAGAAAGCTCGCCGCCAGCAAGAAGTAGAGACTGCGGAGGCGAGGCGAAAAGCAGAGGAGACAGCTAGACAAGAAGCCCAGCAACGGGCACAAGAAGCTGAGGCGAGACGAAAAGCAGAGGAGACAGCTAGACAAGAAGCCGAACTAAGGACCAAAGAACAAGCTAAGACCAATAAAAAGCTGCGTCAACGAGCCTGGATGTTGGGAATTTTATCTACAGTAGCGGTAGGGTTTGGCGTAGCAGCCGGATTTTTCGGATTAGACTCCCAGAGCAAGACTAATCTCGCCCAATTGCGGGAACAGGCTGCTCTTGTCAAAGCTAGATTAACCTTTGACACCTCTTTAGAAAATCTAATCCAGGCAATTCACAATACTGGAAAGAATTTAAACCACAACCAGAACTGGGATTCACAGTTAGTAGCACTCGTCAAGAGAGAAACCCTGAGTCTGCTACCTCAAGTCCAAGGGAGTCTCTATGCTGCAACTGTTCAGGTGAGGGAAAGAGACTCCTTTCTCCTCGGCCATCAAGACTGGGTTAGGTCCGTGGCCTTCAGCACCGATGGTAAGTACCTCCTCAGTGGCTGTTCAGACAACACGGTGAAACTGTGGCGGGGTGTCCTCTGGCGAGATTGGCTGGCGGTTGGCTGTACGGGGTTGCGCCTCCATCCGGTTTTTGTCTTCCCCCCTGCTGAGGATGTTTCAGACAACAACAAGACGATGATTCAAGGGGCAAAAGCCACCTGCTGGGAACACGGCGGTTGGAGTGATAGTCACAAAGCCCAATTCTTGGTCAGGCACGGGTTAGCTATAGCGCAACAGAAAGGGGATATGAAGGAAGCGAAGGATAAGTTTAAACAAGCAAAGAAACTTAATTCTGAGGTTAACCTAGCAGAATTAGAAGGAGAAGCTGGAAATTTAGCGGTTCCGACACTGCTTAAGAAAGGCACAGCTCTAGCAAGAGAAGGAAAAGTCTCAGAAGCGATCGCCGCCTTGAGCGAAGCCCAAAAACTGAAGCCAGACATCGACCTCAATCCCGACACAGAAGCAATAGATAAAGACCCCAAAACTGTTGCCCAACAGTTAGCAGCACCTACCAAGGTAAAAGAGGGAGTCGAGCTAGCAAGAGAAGGGAAATTCTCTGAGGCGATCGCCGCCTATCAAAAAGCTCAAAAACTCGATTCCAAACTGGAAATTTCTGCTCTTTCTTGGAACGAACTCTGTTGGTTTGGTAGCCTCCATGGATATGCTGCTGAAGTGATGTATGCCTGTGAAAAAGGGCTCTTCCGTACTTAGTGTGCTAAATCAGCCAAAAGCCCTACTGGGCAAGGAATATAGTTTTTAACTCTATGCTTGAAGTGAATCCCTTGCCCAGTAGGGCTTTCAAGATTTTCTGTTCATTTTTAGCACAGTAACTACGG
>JBFRWF010000128.1:0-2573 GCA_051439465.1 Xenococcaceae cyanobacterium
CTCTTTGTTGACCTTGGATTATCTTTAATCTAGCTGAGAATTGGAATCATTTTTTTCATATAAGGGGTTGTCAAATTTCATTATAGCAGAAAAAATTGAAAATTTTTTCTTTTTTGGAGATGTCTAATAGAGGAGCTACAGTATGAACTACCGGCTCTATCTGAACTAGCTAGGGAGGAAGAAGAAGAAAGAGAGATCCTAGCATATGAAGATCTCAAACGAGTAGAACAAGGGAAAATTCCTCTCAGTCTCCTGGAAGAAAGCTATATTGAGGAGCGATATCAGGAACACACCCTGGTTTCAGGGGAGAAAAAAAAGTATAGATACCTGTTCCTAAGATGGCGAGATCCTCAAACTAAGAGATTGTGCGGTCGGTCAATAACGAAAAAGGATATGGAAGAGCCTGAAGTCCGGGAAATAGTCGAACGAAAACTAGCCAGCAGAGCTTCTGAGCGAGACTCACCCCAACCCCCCATCTTATCCGAACCATCTCAATCATCTCCCACTAATCAACCGAAGAAAACCATCAGGCTGTATGGCAAGCACAACCTATCTCATTCACAAATCAATTGACTAATTAATTTGACCGACCTACTTAACTTACCCGCCGGGAAGCCCGACGCCGTATGCGTAGCATCGGTGTCGGGAGGATGTCACAAGACTGACAAAAATCTCGCCGAGCTATCAGAGGGCTTGGCGTGGAGATACATTCCCGTCGTCGCAATCGACGCGTGACCCAGAGTCTGCTGAACTAGGTGAATAGGAGCGCCCCGGTCTAAAGCATGACTAGCGTGGGCATGTCTAAGCCAATGGGGACTCACCTGCTCTGCCACCCTAGGGTCTAGTCCCGGCGTTCTGAGTGCCGCGGCCTTCACAATCCTCCCTACCTGGGTGGTACTCAAATGCCCCCCTTTATTGCGAGAAACAAACACCGGCTTGTCGGGCCCCGCATCAGAGCGCAGTAGCATCAGCTCTTGCCACAACCCTGAAGTCAGTGCCACTACCCGTGTCTTATTCCCTTTGCCGTAGACAATCACCTGCCCGGGAAACTCCACCTCAGCCCGCGCCTGTAAGTCCCGCCACTTTAGCGCGCACAACTCCGACACCCGCAATCCCGCTCCATAGAGCAACTTGAGAATTGCCCGATTTCGCGGGTTAGTCTCCAAAGCAATCATCACCTGCACATTCGACTCAGGCAAAATTCTCATCGCCAAAGTATTCTTGGCAGCCGGTAACTTCACCGCTGCTCCAACATTAGAAGGTAACACCCCAATCTTATTACCAAACGAAAGGAAAGATTTAACTGTCGAGAGGGTCCGCGCCACTGATGAGGAAGATAAACCACTACTCTCTTCTAAATAAGTGGCAAATGCCTGCACATCCCCCAAGCTTACCTCAAACGCTCCCTTCTCCACAAACGACAGAAACCAGAGCACCTCCCGTCGATAAGTGCGCACGGTGTTATAGGACTTTCCGTGTAGCCACAAATCAATCAACTCGGACGAGGTACTGACCTGTTGGGCCTCCACGGGGACCATAGTCGTCTTCTTCATGGGGCGAGAAACGAGTGAATGACAAAGCTCCCAAGCAGACATTGTACTAGACCTCAGTTGTGGCACTGGGCTCATGGCTAGACAACTGGCACTCTCTGGTCATTATCAACAAGTGATTGCCCTGGATTATTCCCAGGAAATGTTGGCAGTTCTACAACAACAAATGAAAGCCGAGGGGATCTGTTCATCTGAGATTTTGAGACTACGGGGAGATGTAGAAGCCCTGCCCTTACTCCCCAATTCTGTAGATGCCATTTATGCAGGGGCTGCCCTGCACTGTTGGCCTGATGCCCAAACAGGAATGAATAACCTCTATCAGATTTTACGAGCTGGAGGAAAATTTTTCGGGACAACTTTTCTCAAACCTTTGCCCAGCTTGGTATTTCGCTTTTTCAACCTGAACGAACTCCGGCAGATTCTTTGCTTGGCAGGGTTTCAACCCTCTTCAATCCAACTCACTCAGCATGGATTGTATGGGGTTATGCGAGGAATTAAGTAGAAGTGAATTCCAGTGTTAGCTCTGTTCAGTACATCTGCCCAAGTACCAAATTTAAACGAGTCGCACTTTGAACAGGTGATCAGGCAAAGCCTGGCACTGCGTGGTCAGCCGGAGGCTGGCGCTGCGCGATCGTGAGCGCTCATGACCGAAACCAATTTGTCTTAATTGAAAATAAACAAATCTTATCGGATTGTGGCAATAACTAGGGAGAATTATCAACAACCGAGGTAATTATCAATAAAAATCGAGCTGCAACTTATCAAACTCTATAAGCCTTATTCTGTGGTCGTTTCAACTGCCGATTCGCGGAGTTATCGGTACTTGAAACTATTTCAATATAATTAATGCTTATAGTTCTTGTATGGGCGATCTAACCGAGAGTCAAGTGAATACATCAGTAAAAAAGTTCTTTTCCTTCTTGGTGTTTGAGCAGGGAGTGGCTATCGGTCAAGATGTCTTAACAGGTTTAAAGATTAAGTCAGCAAAATAATTGATAGTTGAAGTTATTAATTGCTACAACC
>JBFRWF010000129.1:0-3014 GCA_051439465.1 Xenococcaceae cyanobacterium
TGGGCGCACCTTTCCCCGTTCCCTCTTCAAAGATCTTGATTTAGTTTTCGCGATAACCAAACTCTGCTAAGCGCATCCGAGATTGCCGCCACTTCGGCTCCACTTTGACAAATAACTTTAAATAGACTTCCCCAGCAATCAACTTTTGGATTTGCTGACGCGCTGCGGAGCCAATCGCTTTGAGCATACTGCCCTTTTTGCCAATTAAGATTCCCTTTTGCGAATCGCGCTCAACATTAATTGCCGCAAAAATTCGCGTAATCGTCGGTGTTTCTTCTACCCGCTCAATGATAATGGCAACCGAGTGAGGAACCTCTTGGCGAGTCAGCAGCAAAATTTGTTCCCGAATCAGTTCCCCCATAATAAATCGTTCCGGCTGGTCTGTGACTAAATCGGGGGGATAATAGTAGGGACCTGGTTCTAGATGCTCAATTAACAGACCTTGCAGTGCCTCTAGTCCAACGCCAGTGAGAGCAGAAAACTTCACTAGGGGCCACTTCTTGGCTTTGAGATCCTGGTAACTCTCATCGAGCCGCTGGCAATCTGGGGGTTGTTGATCATATTTGTTGAGTCCTAAGATGACTGGTGTTTGGGTGTCCTTGAGGAGCTCAACGATAAAACGATCGCCTCCCCCTGCCTCTACTGAACTATCCACCAACAACAGCACCACATCCACGGAACCTATGGCCTTTTGGGCATTTTTTACCAATATCTTCCCCAGTTCGTGATGAGGCTTGTGAATTCCGGGGGTATCGACAAAAATTAACTGGGCTTCAGATGTCGTCAGGATCCCCCGCAGACGATTGCGGGTTGTTTGTGCCACAGGGGACGTAATCGCTATTTTTTGCCCCACCAGTTTATTCATCAAGGTTGACTTGCCCACATTGGGGCGTCCGATAATCCCAACAAAACCTGATTTGAAGCCTTCTGGTGCGACGGGAATGCTAACTCCAGTTGACTCGTCTGGATTGTTAACGGCTATGTCTATTTTCTGGTCATTTTTCATCTGGTTATTTTTCGGCTTCCTGACAATTTACGCTGGGACATTTGGTGTGCGGAGTCGTCACTAACCTTTTCATCCTTCATCCTTCATCTCCATCACTGATAATACATATTCTCCTTGATTAACAGCATGATTGGTGGATACATCGAATACTAAACCATCTGCCTCTGCACAAATATCAATTACATTCGGGAGTTCTCCCCTTTTATTGAAGCTGAGAATTTGATAAACCTTTTCTCCTGATTTTACTGAACTTCCTAATGGTACTCTCCCTTGAATCATTCCTCCAGTTGGAGCGTAGTATCTTTTCATCTGACTTCTCTTAATTAAAGTAATTTCGGTAGAAGCCGTGTCTGTAATATAATCGGGAATATTGAGCATTCCCTTATGTGCGAGGTAGTTTTGGATTCCCCAGACCCCTTTTTCCACAGATTCCGGATTCATCTGCATTCCAGAACCTAGTTCTAGAGTCCACGATTCAACATCAAATCTGATTTCCTTGCCTAAATCAGCCAATTTCCTTTCTAGGGCTAGCCAAGGTTTCATAAATGCCTCATCAAAGGCATTTCCGTCATATTCACCCATTAATATGCCGTATTCTATCAGAAAATATTTGGCACTATTCTCTCGACTTTTAAAGCAGTAGATATAGTCAATACCTTGATTGCTAGAGCTGTGAATGTCTATTACATAATTGGCGTCTAAACATAAAGACTGTAATTGATATCGGTAATGATTATTGTAGCGGACGCTGCTAGGATTTTTGATTGCCTCTAATTGTTTTTGAAAGGCAGCTTTTTGTCTTTGAATATAGTTGGCGTAAATTTCTCGTGGATCGAGATTTATTTGAGATTTAGCAAAGGACTCTAAATCATCGCATTCTTTTTCATAGTCCCAGAATATGCGGTTCCAGTCTTGGCCATCATAACTACTAAATCGACCAGTAGAGAAAAAATGAGTTCGCTGATTAGTACTGAGGGGATTGCAAGATGGAACTAACCAGATTTCTCCAGTAATTTGGCTCTCATCTAGGGTAGAGAAAAACTCAATTAGCTGATGAATGACGGCATTGCCAACAATTTCAGAACCGTGGAGGTTGGCTTGCAGGTAGGCTTTTTTCCCTGGCTGCGTGCCAATAAATTTATAGACCTGAATTGAGAGGCGATCGCCGGAAGCGAGTTGAAGCAGATTAATGGTGGAAATGTTCGGAATCATTTTTGTTTTTTGGGAATGGGGAATGGTTAGTAGCAGCCAATTATCAATGACTAGTATTGATTGAAAACGCCACTATCTACAAAAACAATCATTCTTCACTATACAGTTTATGTCCAGGGGGACGAAAGCTATCAACAATTTCTTTAAAGCGTTCAAAGAATTCTTCTGCTTCTCTAGCTTCTTCTTCTGTTAATTCCTCTTCCATCTGTTTTTTTAGCCATTCCATTGCGGGCTGGTTTAAGCGAAGTTGTTCTTCTGGAGTACGCCCTCTATGTTTTAGATAAGGGGCAAAGTGACTTTGAATTGGAGTTTGAGTAGTATCTGACATCGTTCTCTTTTTTCTATTTTTCTTCTTCTATCATAAATATCACACTGGTGGGTTACGCTACGCTAACCCATCCTACGATAGTTAAGTGCGCAAGAACCAAATTTGTTGCGGACAATCTCCGCGAACCGCTACTGGACTGAGTATTTTTACTAAATCAACTTGGGGGGTGAGCAGTCAACGAAGCTGTGCCTAGACTAGGCTAGACTAGGCTAGACTAGGCTACGCCCCTGCTGACGCAGCTCGTCCCAGAGTAGCGCAGCTCGCCCCAGAATCACGCAGCGCGTCCCTGCTTTCGCAGCGCGGCAGCGCCCACTCCCTCCTTGCCGCTGAGGTGCATAACGGCAGCCCTGTCAAGGTTAGGTTAATAAAAGCTGAAAGTCCTACAAAATAAGGGGTAACAAGCCTGAGAAAGAAAAAAGTGGTTTGTCCAATTGCCTAAGTTACTAACTTAAATGTCAAAAAAATAGA
>JBFRWF010000130.1:0-8765 GCA_051439465.1 Xenococcaceae cyanobacterium
ACAAAAAAACTCGTTATCCAGTGGTCAAAAAAACAGTAACTCGAAAGAAAAAAGCGAAAAAACAGGCCGCTTAAAACAACTATTTAAACTATTACCATTGTTCTGAGCTTTTTTGACAAGCTGAGTCAAATCTTCATGCGCCTCCACCATCAAACTGTCCCGTCTAGTATGATTGTTTGGTTCAGTTAGTCTAAACTCCAGTGAGTAGAAAATACTCTCTTAGATGACTCCACAGTTTCCTCAGTCACTACCCATCCCTCTGTATGAGGTGCGACGTACAGTTTATGATTTAATTCCTTCAGTATTCGTTGTTTTAACCCAATCAAAGTAATGCCAACAAGGGTTTGACTCTCCTCATTGTAACGGGCAAGTACACTATCACTGATGTCTACTGCGATAGCATCGCGAGGTTCTCCCAGCGATAGATAGAGAACGTCAGCTTCCTTGTCGTAGTAACCTGTAATTTTTGTAGAATATTCTAGGATTTTTATATTGTCCATATAACCCGCTTATTCGATGATGGCTGTTTTCGGAGATAAGCTGTTGTGATAAATCCATCATAGCGACTGGAAAGGGAACAGGGAACAGGAAACAGGGAACAGGGAACGGGGAAAGTTGATACGAACTCATAAAGTAAGGTGGGCAATGCCCACCCTACCACTGCTTTGATTTTATGGATTACTGAATGCTAACTACGCACCCACAGCTTCCTTAGCCGCGTACATCACCTCAAGGGTAATCTCACTGAAATTCCGCTCGCGAGCAAACTTCTCAGTATTGCGCTTCACTTTACCCCGAACAAAACCAGGAATCTTATTCAACTCAGCTTGAGCTTCCTTACTCCAACCCAAGTCAGAATCAGCAGAAATTCCCTTAGTAATCACTTCCTTGGTATCATGTCCGCCAAAGATTTCTAACAGGTGGTCTTCCATTCCCAAAGTGAAGGAATTATAAACCAAATCAGCAACCTGATTAGTACCTTCATAACCCAAGAAAGGCTTATAACCGATGGGAAAGTTTTGGATGTGAATCGGTGCTGCAATCACGCCGCAGGGAATATTCAAACGCTTGCCAACGTGCCTTTCCATTTGGGTGCCGAAGATGGCGGAGGGTTCCACGCGGGCGATCGCATCCCCAATCGCCCCATTATCATCACTGATAATCACTTCATCGCAATACTCGCTCACCTGCTCGCGGAACCAGTCAGCATCGTACTTGCAATAAGTACCAGCCCAAACCACATGAATGCCCATCTCCCGCGCTAGAACCTTAGTCATCGCTGCAGCATGGGTATTATCCCCAAAGACAACCGCCTTCTTACCCGTCAAATTCTGACAGTCAATGGAGCGAGAGAACCAAGCAGCTTGGGAAACGTACAGAGTTTGGTTGTCGATGAACTCTTCGTAGTCAACATCTGCCCCTTGAGCATTCACCACTTCCTGAATCTTGCGAATGCAGCGAGCGGTTTCCACCACACCCATCGGAGTAATGTCCACATAAGGCATTCCGAACTCTTCTTCCAAGTAACGAGCCGCCATCAGACCGATTTCCCGATAGGGCACTAGGTTAAACCAGGCACGGGACACATTCTTGAGGTTGTGAACCGAAGCTCCCTCTGGAATCACCTCGTGAACTTCAATTCCCAAGTCCGCCATCAGCCGCTTCAATTCAATGCAGTCGTGCTGATTGTGGAAACCAAGGGTAGAAATGCCAATGATGTTCACCGAGGGCTTTTCAGTCTTGCCCTCTGGGATTTCACCCTTCTTCCGAGCCTTGTCAATGTAGAACTTGACGATTTGTGCCAGAGTCTTGTCAGCGGCTTGCAGTTCATTCACCCGATAGTGATTCACATCCGCCAGCATCACATCGCCTTTAGAATCCATTTGAGCGCGGTCAACAAAGTTTTCCAAGTCTTCTTGCAGGATGCTGGAGGTGCAAGTCGGGGTCAACACAATCAGGTCGGGGTTTTCCTCGCCATCCTTGCGGACGATGTTATCTACCACTTTTTCTTGGGAACCGCGTGCGAGAACGTTCCGGTCAACGATGCTGGCAGTTACTGGGGTGAAGTCCCGCTCCCGCTCTAACATGGAGCGCATAACGTTGAAGTAGTCATCGCCTAGAGGAGCGTGCATGATGGCGTGGACGTTTTTAAAGGAACTGGCGATGCGCAGTGTGCCAATGTGAGCCGGGCCTGCATACATCCAGTAAGCTAATTTCATATAGTTTAGTTCTCCCTTGCGCTTAATCAGTAATATCCAGTGAGGATAAGTGGACGATAATGGCTCGATTGTGAAATTGTTTCTGATTTTCTCAGATTTATGGCTTTGGTGAGTAGGTACTAAGAAAGGTTTTAATTGAGTATTGAGGGCTGAAATGCTTTTCCCAGCTAGGATTTACTCCCATACTTAAACAACAAAAATGTTGTTTAACTGCAATAAATCTTAATGTTTACTTGTATAGGAAAGAAGCAATTACTCATTAGCCGTTAAGGCTTGGTGCTGTGCTTCTAACAAATCCTGAATCCCTTTTTCCCCTAAGTCCATGATTTGATTCAACTGGGTGCGGCTAAAGCTTCCTGATTCTGCTGTACCCTGAACTTCAATGATGCCCAAATCTCCAGTCATCACCACATTGAAATCAACCTCTGCGGCGACATCTTCGGGGTAGTTCAAATCTAAAAATGCCTCTCCTTCGATGATTCCCACAGAAACCGCTGCTACGGGATGACGCAAGGGAGACTTTTCTAAGTCGCCTTGTTGCAGTAGTTTCTCGATGGCTGAGGCGAGAGCAACATAACCGCCAGTAATTGAGGTTGTGCGAGTGCCAGCGTCCGCTTGAAGGACATCGGCATCAACAATAATTGTCCGTTCTCCCAAGGCTTTGAGATTTATCGAGGCGCGTAAACTGCGTCCAATTAGCCGTTGAATTTCTTGGGTACGCCCAGAGAGTTTGAGAAATTCCCGTGGTTGACGTTCCGGGGTGGCACCGGGTAGCATCCGATACTCCGCAGTTAGCCAGCCGCTACCGCTATCTATGAGAAACTTTGGCACTCCGGGTTGGATGGTAACGGTGAGCAATACCTTCGTATCGCCGCAGTGGGTTAATACGGAACTGGTAGCGAAGCGGGTAAAATCTTTCTCGAAACGAATGGGACGAATTTGGTTGGGTTGACGACCATCGGGACGTTGCCAGGGCATTGCCAGTCTCAAAATCTCTGCTTATCACATAGCAGATTGTACATTACTTTCATCTTCTATGAAACTGACTGTTGTTATCCCTTGTTTCAATGAAGCTGGAACAATCTCCCAAGTTGTCGAAGCGGTTAAGGCATCGCCTATCAAAAACTGCGAGATTATTATTGTTGACGATAAATCAACAGATGGGACAAGGGAAATTCTAAAATCTCAGATAGAATCACAAGTCGAGCGAGTAATTTATCACCACAAAAATCGAGGCAAGGGTGCTGCCTTGCGGACTGGCTTTACTGCTGCTACTGGAGATATAGTTGTTATTCAAGATGCGGATTTAGAATATGACCCTCAAGAATATCCTTTCCTGATTAAGCCAATTTTAGATAATAAGGCCGATGTAGTTTTTGGTTCGCGGTTTATGGGTAGTAGACCTCACCGCGTTCTCTATTATTGGCACATGGTAGGTAATCTATTCCTGACCACTCTGTCGAATATGTTGACCAATATCAACTTAACTGATATGGAAACCTGTTATAAGGCTTTTCGACGGGAAGTGATTCAGTCAATCAAAATTGAAGAAAATCGCTTTGGATTTGAACCAGAAATCACAGCTAAGGTCGCAAAAATTGGTTGCCGCATTTATGAGGTTGGTATCTCATACTATGGTCGTACTTACAAGGAGGGTAAAAAAATTAACTGGAAAGATGGAATATGGGCAATATATTGCATAATTAAATATAATTTATTTGTCCCTCTTTAAGTTGGCAGCCATTATATTAGGTTAGGTTGAGGTAGCGAAACCCAAGCTACATAGTAATCAACTACTCCGACTTGCAACGTTTATGGATGATTGAGTTGAGCCAAGATTTCCTGCTCTACTAAATCTGGTGGTTGGTCAGCTTGAATAGTTAATAGCCGCTGGCGTAGGTCATAATATTCCAAGATGGGAATGGTACGCTCTTGAAACATCTGGATGCGACGTCTAATAATCTCTGGCTCATCATCGATGAGCGATCGCGCCAATGAACGCTCAATCATTACAGATTCGCTTACCTGTAAGTAAATTGCCCAATCTAGACGTTGTTCCAACTCATCCAGTAAAAAATCTAACTCCTCCGCTTGGAAAGCAGTGCGGGGATAGCCTTCCATAAGCCAACCGTTGCTAACATCAGGCTGAAGCAGCCGCTGCCGCATAAATTGAATCATGAGCTCGTCAGGGACTAATTCCCCTCTCTCCAGGTATGCCTGAGCCTGACACCCCAAAGGTGTTTGAGAGGCGATCGCGTCTCGCAAAACCTCCCCAGTTGAAATCCCCGGAATTTTGAGACGATCGCATAGTCTTTGAGACTGCGTTCCCTTTCCTGCTCCTGTACCTCCAAGAATTACTAATCTCACAACTTTTAACTGCTGCTCCCAAAATATTAGCTAAACTGGCGAGAAGCCCCACGTCCTACCCGAAGGGATGCGTGGGATGAACGCCAGCCAGACGCTAATTTTAAAAGCGTCGCATCCAATGGATATAGTGTCCTTCGCCAAAGTTATTCCCAGGTTTTGAACTCTTAACACTTCTCTTCTCCACAGCCGAGATGTTTAATCAAGAGCCGCAGTGTCACGGAGCTAGAACACGGATTGCCAACCTTACACCCCGGAGTGCCTATATATTCTGGGATAACGTAGTGCCTCTGGCAATCTTTGACTAAGCGCTCGTCCTTATTAATTTTAAAAAAGAACGTCGAGCGCAAGCGCTAAAGTAACGAGACACTAAGGCTAATGACAGAGGCTTCCCGAAGAAGCCCACACTGTACCCGATAGGGTCAGTGTGCGAAGCTGTCACTCAAAGTTGTTCAGTATTGACTACTGTCCCAAAACCTTTGGGACGCTTATCACGATACCATCATCAGAACCATAAAGCAAGGGAGGAGGAAAAGCAATACTGCTCGGTTAAAAAAAGTTTTGTAGGGTGGGCATTGCGGTGCCAATTGGAAGATTTGGGCAAAAAGTCACAATCAGCAATGCCCACCAGACTCAACCCTTCACCAACGTTCCCAGGCACAGCCGCAGTTACGAGAGTTTTGTAGGGTGGACATCAATACTGCTCGGTTAAGAACTTATGGTGGGGGTCTTCTGGCGGTTTAAGATAAAGATGCAATTTCTGCTTGCATATTCCATCTAGCTTGTGTTTCTAATTTTGTGAATAGCTGCTCTGTGAAGTATATCCTTTTCCAGGACAAAAAATTCTGTAGCACTTGTTTTCTTCCCACTCGATATTGTTCGTCAGAAACCCAAGCATATTCTTGACGAATAGCTTGAGCATAAGCTCTATAATCAGACTGGGGTGAACCAAGTATGGAAAGATCGGCATCCAGAAGAATTTGGCTGTCAATATCACCGGGCTGTGCTTGATGGGTTTTGGTGTTTAAAATCATATTTTTGATACGTTCTATCCTAGCTAGCGGAATCTTGAACTTCCTTAGGGTCGATCCGGCATAGGCAGCACTGTTTTCTTCATTATCTTTAGCCCTGGAATCATAGATGACATCATGAAACCAAACAGATAGCTGAATTTCTAGAAAATTGTTAGCCAGCGATCGCATCTCTTCAACTATCTCTAAAACTTGCTGAATATGCCTCAGGTTATGATAATATCTATCTGCTTGACAATAAGCAGTGACTAAGTTAAGAAATACCTCCTCACTCAATCTTGGCTCACCTTTAACCCTTCGCATTAAATTATCCCAGCTAAATTTGATTGTTTCGATTTCATCAATTAACTTCTTCATTCTTTAGCTTGTATGCGCCTCAACAAATCATGAAATGGCTCCCAATTATCGTCTTGAGTAATTGGTTCCCAAATGGATTCAATTGCGGGTCTGAGTAAGGCTGTTTTGGGGTTATAATGTCCCAGGCGATCGCCCACACTTTCAAGATCGTCAATAGGTAATTTATTTAATAATTTATGATATAGTATTTGCCAATTTTCTCCAACTGTTCCTTGGCTGTCTAACTGAGTAAACGAAGCATTTTCTAAAATAGTTGAACTATCCTCTCGCCAGCCATAATTAAACTGGTCTGCCAACTCAGCAAAGAAAGCATGATAACCAATTTCTGTATCCTTGAGCAATTGAATAGTTTTATATAATAATTCCTCTGCCTCTGGTATCGACAGGTTATTCAAACCTAATTTATTCATCATTAACTGACGATAATTCGAGTAATAATGCTCGTCAAATTGAGCTAAACCAGATTCTAAATCAGAAACAGGCACAACTGCTCCTAGAGGTAATTGGAGCATTTCCAAATTCAAACGACAAATAAATGGTTGATTGCCATAACTATAACGCCGACCATAATCAAAATAGGCCGCTGTAAAGTGCGGATTATAAGTAGGGATAAAAGCATAGGGACCGTAATCAAAACTTTCTCCTGTAATCGACATATTGTCCGTATTCAGCACCCCATGACAAAAACCCGCTGCCATCCACTGCGCTGCTAGTTTCGCTACCCGCTGCACTAACTCTGCGTAAAATTGGGCATAGCGCTCATCTGAATGGGAAATCCCTGGATAATAATAATCAATTACATGGTCTAACAGCTTTTTGATTAAATCTGGACGTTTTAAGTAGTGCAGCCGTTCAAAAGTGCCAAATCGGATATGAGAGCGGCTAAAACGGATCATCACTGATGAGCGGGTTGGGGAAGGCTCATCCCCCCGCCACAGTGATTCTCCAGTTTCAATGAGACTAAGGCAACGAGAGGTATGCACCCCCAGTTGATGCAGTGCTTCAGCCGCCAAAACCTCTCGGACACCGCCTTTAAGGGTCAGTCTACCATCTGCATTTCTAGAATAGGGGGTTCTGCCAGAACCTTTGGTGCCGAAGTCATAGATCTGACTATCCGTACCGCGCACTTGTCCGTAGAGAAATCCCCTACCATCACCTAAATAAGGGTTATATTCGCCGAACTGATAGCCGTGGTAACGCAACGCCAAAAAGGGACGAATCCCTTGAAACTTACCAAAAGCCTCGATAAAATGATTATCTGTGACTGATTCTGGATTCAGTCCCAGCAGAGGTAACAAGGAATCGTTGCGAAAGCGCAAGATATGCTGGGGAAATTCCGCTGCTGCTACTTCATCGAAATAGTCGTCTCCCAAGCCTTCCAAGGCTGGTTCATAATTGAGACTGAGGAAGGAATTGGGGGGTGTTTGAGTCATAGCAATGTTTGAGAAGATTAGGGATTGGGGATTAGGAGCTAAAGTACAATGCCAGACTCAATTATGTACCAAGAGGACGGCTTCGTTGTCCTTGAATCAGATAAGCCAGAGCAATTCCTCACGGCTGAAGAGTTATTAGAAAAACTCAAGGGGATTTTGCTGTCTCGACAGGATGATTTGCCGCGAGAGTTGCAGAAATTTGTCTCTGTCGAGGAACAAGCCCAGCACCTGATGGAAAATTTCTGTGAATTGGATGTTGGTTCTGGGCAATACTTACAATGGTATGTGGTGCGCCTGGAAAAGTAAGCAATTATTAATTAACTTGATTTTGCCTCAGGCACCGCAATGAGAGTGACATTGACTCTGCTTTCCTCTGGCTGTGTGACATCAGCTCGGATTCCGGGTCCAAAAAATTTTTCCAGCTTCTCCCGCTTATTTTGCCACATCTCTAGGGAAATCAGTGGCGAATCAAATTCCATGATCAGGGTATAGGCACCATCTACTTCAGTTTCCCGCAATCCGATCAACACTGGTCTTTCCTCATCCGTAGGGCTTAAACCCAAGCGTTCTAGGGATTCATCCAAATGGGCTTGCTGACCGTAGCGATAGCGGGTAACATCTTTACGGATTTGGTTTTGGGTTGGTGTCCCTTGTTGCTCTCGTAAGGCGAGAATTTCTGGAGGAGTTGGTTGAGTAAAAGGTACGGGCTTCAGTTCGGCAGCTTTGAGGGCAAGACCTCCGAGTAAAATAGGAACTCCGTAAAACAATCCCACCAGATTCAAGGTGGCATTTCCGGCAGCATAGGCGACGAATCCGACGATTGCCAATGTCCCACCCACAATCAAACCTAGTGAACCCAAAGAAGTTTGACGTAACATTCATCAATATATTAGAGATATACTAAACTATAATAGGAGGTAAAATATGGATAAATCAACAATTAAAGAAAGAATTAACCAGATTGAAAGTCGGCGGGAGTCCCTGGTCAAGCTTTTAGAGCAACCGGATTTGGGAACCCTGCGCATTGATGTCAATCAGGCTCTAGATGAACTAGATGAGTTAATTGAAGAATTTAAGCTTACATTTCCAGAGGATAAGCCCACAAATTAGGCTGCAATTGGGGTGCTTGCAGCCTCAGTTTCTTCTTGCCACCCTTATCTTTCAATCAAGGATTTTTCAGATAGGCTCTAAAAGCCTATCTGAAAAATAATAAAGCTGATCGCCAGGGCGGCTTAGGGACTTCCAAGAAATAAATGATCCAGAGAGTCGCCAGTTGGCAATCCCGTAGGGCTCGGCGTAGCGGTGCGCCACTGACAACAAGCGATCGCCACTGACAACGAGCGATCGCCACTGACAACGAG
>JBFRWF010000131.1:0-5254 GCA_051439465.1 Xenococcaceae cyanobacterium
CTCGAAGAGCGGCGCTCGCGAAGCGCGTCGAAGACTAGCCTAACCCAACACCCATATCACTTATGTTGGGTTTCACTCTCGTTCAACCCAACCTACTTTTTTATAACTAATTTATCGAACATGATATGACTTTGAGCGAAGCGAGTGGCGATCGCACTCAACCAAAATTTTGTAGGGTGGGCATTGCGGTACCAATTGGAAGATTCACCCAAAGAGTCACAATCGGCAATGCCCACCAGACTCAACCAAAGTTTTGTAGGGTGGGCATTGCGGTACCAATTGGAAGATTCACCAAAGAGTCACAATCGGCAATGCCCACAGACTCAACCCGAGACAATGAAAGATAATTGACGAAAGCAGACACGCCCTAGAGTCACGGTTGGATTGTCAATACTTTCCATGAATTTTCTCCTTGCGCCGCAACTGACGTTTAACCAGTTCCACAAAGAGATAGAACCCAACAGAAGCTCCAATAATAATAGCCCACTCATCGAGTCCAATGGAATCAGTTCTGAAGATTTGGTTCATCACAGGCGCGTAGGTAAATAGTAACTGAGCAACCACCATCAAGACGACACCAACAAGCAACCAACGGTTGGAGAAAAACCCCAATTTGAACATGGTATAATTCCTGGAACGGCAGTTGAACAGCAGGAAAATCTGTCCGAAGACGATCGCATTGGCGGCGGCGGTTTGCGCAGCTGCTAAAGAAGTATTTGGGTCAGATTGTTTAAAGCTATACACGGCAAAGGCGATCGCACACAGCACGACTCCGTAGAACAAAATCCGCCAAACCACGGGGCTTTGCAGCAGGGGCGTTTGGGGCGATCGGGGAGGGCGTTCCATGATTCCCGGTTCTGCTACCTCGAAGGCGAGGGTCGTTCCCAGCAGAACCGCTGCTATGGTATTAATCCAGAGAATATGCAGGGGAGTCACGGGCATGGGGAGATTGAAGAAAGAAGAGATGACGATAATCAAGCCTAAACTGGCATTGGTGGGCAGCAGCCAGATGATACTTTTGATAATGTTGTCGTAAATCCTGCGCCCTTCTTCCACTGCCACGCGAATGGTGGCAAAGTTATCATCCAACAGCACCATATCAGCTGCTTCCTTAGCGACTTCTGTTCCCGTGATTCCCATAGCGGTGCCAATGTCTGCCTGTCGCAGTGCTGGAGCATCATTGACCCCGTCCCCCGTCATGGCGACGACGTTCCCATTGGCTTGTAAGGCTGTAACCAGGCGGAGTTTTTGTTCGGGGGCGACCCTGGCAAACACGGACACCCGTTCAGCCGCGCCAATTAGTTCCTTATCCGACAGTTGGGCGATTTCTTTGCCACTCAGCGCCAGAGATCTGCCCGAGGTGCTGTCGAGTCCGATCTTGCGTCCAATGGCGGCGGCGGTTCCCAGGTAGTCCCCCGTGATCATTTTGACCCGAATTCCTGCCCTCTGACAGGTTCTCACTGCTTCTATCGCTTCTGGGCGAGCTGAATCGATCATCCCTTGCAGCCCCAGAAAGGTCAATCCACCAGCGAGGTAGTCATGGGTAATCCCAGCCATCTCAGGGAAGAATTCTGCCCTGGCAAATGCCAACACCCGCAATCCCCTATTTGCCATCTGGGCAACAGATTTTTGGATTTCGCCCCCATCCAACGGGAGCCGTTCTCCTGAGCGACTGTAGGCATCTTGGCAGCGAGGCAGAATCTGTTCCACTGACCCTTTGACATAGGCAATGCGTGGTTGATGTTCTCCGCTATCGTGCAGAGTGGCCATGTACATATATTGGGACTCAAAGGGGATGGAATCGATTCTAGGGAAATCCCGTTCTAGGTCTTCTCTCGATAAACCCGCTTTCTTGGCTGAGACAATCAAAGCAGCTTCTGTCGGATCGCCTTCTACGCGCCTGCCTTCTTCTGTAGCTACTAACCGGGAATCGTTGCACAGCAGCCCGGCTTTTAAACATTCCATCAGTGACTGATTTGACTGAGGATCGGTTTGGGCTTCTCCTTGGGTAAACTGTCCCTCAAACCCATAGCCAATACCAGAAACGTCAAATGCTTCCCCCCCGGCGACAACTTCCTGCACCGTCATCTCGTTTTGCGTCAGGGTTCCCGTTTTATCGGTACAAATGACGGTGGTACTGCCCAAGGTTTCTACCGCAGGCAGTTTGCGAATAATGGCGTTGCGCTTTGCCATGCGGGACACTCCGATCGCCAGGGTAATAGTCACCACCACAGGCAACCCTTCGGGAACTGCCCCCACTGCTAGGGCCACCACTTCTAGGAAGGCTTCTTTCAAGGTTTCGCGGTTGACAACCTCACTTCTAACTAACCCCGCCACCAGGGTTAGTCCAGCGATAGCGAGAATCACCTTCATCAAGGTCAGGCTGAACTGCTCAATTTGCTTGGTTAAGGGGGTTTCCAGCGCCTCAGTCGAGGCGATCATCTTGTTAATTTGACCTATTTGGGTTCTGTCTCCAATGGCCACCACGACCCCCGTCCCGATGCCGTAGGTGACCAAGGTAGAAGCGTGGGCAATATTGCTCCGTTCTGCCAGAATCGTGTCATCTGGCAACTTGTAGGCTGGGTGCTTTTCCACAGGGACTGATTCCCCTGTAAAGGCAGATTCATCGATCTGGAGGTCGCGGCTGCGCAGCAGGCGCAGATCGGCGGGGACTTTATCTCCCGACTGGAGGAGAACAATATCCCCAGGGACTAACTCCGTTGCCCAAATGCTTTGCTTTTGCCCTGCGCGAACCACTGTGGCTTCACTTTGCATCGCTTTCGTCAGTGCCTTCATAGCCTGCATTGCCTTGGCTTCTTGGACAAATCCGACAATGGCATTGAGCAAGACGACGGCGAAAATCACCCCCATGTCAACCCACTCTTCCAGGATTCCGGTAATGACTCCCGCTGCCATCAGGATATAAATCAGTGGCTGGTTAAACTGTTCTAGGAAGATGGTCAGGGGTTTCTTACCTTCTTTCTGGGTGAGGGTGTTGGAACCGTATCGAGTAAGGCGGTTTTCCACTTCTAGGGGATGCAACCCCTGGTCGAGCTGGGTTTCTAGCAGATCTAATATCTGTTTTTTTGTTAGATGATGCCAGTGTTCGGTTGTGGTGGTTTTCATCGGTGGTTCGTTTCCCTACTTCTGCTTCCGTTGCCAATCATTTTGAGGATCAGTAAACCCCACATTTCGTCACAAATAGGGCTTTTCAATAAAATACCTCTACTATTGGTAAAACACTAGTAAGATTAATTAAACAGATCGCGTTGGATGGAAATAACAGATGGCGAAACGGGCGCTCTTGCTGGTCAACCGCCACGCCCGCAAGGGCCGCAAAAGCTTGGCTGTTGCCGTCGATGTTTTGAACGAGCTGGATTTTGAACTGATTACCGTCCCCATCAAGAACCAGCAACACCTGCCAGAAATCGTGCACAAGTACGGGCAGCAAGTCGATGTCGTCATCGTGGGAGGCGGAGATGGCACTCTCAATGCCCTAGCCGACAGTTTGGTAGCCCTGCAACTCCCTTTAGGCATCTTGCCCTTGGGGACGGCGAACGATCTGGCACGCACCCTAAACATTCCGCCCACTATTCCCGAAGCCTGCCGCGTCATTCTGGAGGGAAACCTCAAATATATTGACTTGGGCTGGGTAAACGGCAGGCACTTCTTTAACGTAGCGAGTTTGGGGCTGAGCGTGGAGATTACCCGCCAACTCTCCCAAGGCATGAAACAACGCTGGGGAGTTCTCGCCTATGGCTTGACTGCCCTGCGAGCGATCGCGCAAACCCGCCGCTTCCGGGCAGAAATTGGCAGCGAGGGAGAAACCATCCGCGTCAAAACTGTTCAGATTGCCATCGGCAACGGGCGCTATTATGGTGGCGGCATGGCAGTAGCTGAGGACGCGACTATTGACGACCAGCGACTAGACTTGTACAGCCTAGAATTAAAGCACTGGTGGCAAATTTTTCCCCTCATCTGGCGGCTGCCCCAGGGACAGCAGAGACTGCTGCCTTGGGTGCGAACCTTAGAGGGGAAAACTTTCGAAATTCGCACTTTCAAGCCTCGTCCCATCAACACCGATGGGGAACTGACGGCGGAGACTCCCGCTACTTTCCGAGTCGTTCCCCGCGCTTTAGGAGTATTCGTTCCTGGCAGCAGTCCAGAAATTCAGTCGGGGCGAGGTAACTTCGCCCCTGGTTGACTACCCTGAGGTAATGGTTATTTTGGGATTTCGCGGGCGATCGCTCTTCTTTTTTCTCTTCCAGGGTACTTAACATACACGAATATTTACCCCGTGGATGCCAAAGGTTATACAGGCGTTAAAATGGTTCGCTTGGAAGTTGAAGCATATACCTTCTAATACCAAATAAACCTGAGTTCCATATAACTTAAGACAAGGAGAAAAGAGGATAATTATGAGCAATGCAGGAAACAATCATCAAAAATCAACAGAATCTGACCCTTTGGGCAAGATGACTAATGAAAAGATCAATAAAATTCTAGAAAATCATTCATTAGTTTCAGAGCTTATGCGACGCAGTCAAGGGTTTTGGACTTTTGAATTCGCTGGCGTTTTGACATATATTATGACGGATAATCGGCTAGGTGTGGATAGAATGCGGATTATGTCTCTCATTACTGATAATCCGCAATCTTTTCCTCAGGCATCCCCAGAAAGACTCTTACAAGCCAATTGCCATGAAGCGATTGATGCTAGATTTTGTTATGAACATGACGGCTCATTATGGTCGGCTTTTATACATCGATTGTCTACTTTAGCTCAAGAAGACCTTGAATCCGGGCTTCATCAGGTGACCGCACTTGTCAGAGGGTTCCCCTTTAAGTTGTCTAGTTTGGATATTTATTTCAGAGGTAAATAACCTGAAGATCGGCTTTAAAGCGCCATTTTCGAGGAAAGATTTTTATCATACATATTGTGAGCGATCGCTATTCATATATCATAAAATACTTTTGACTTTTGACTTACCCTTGCGGTACTATCCGCCGTAGCCCACCAAAACCAAGCTAATCGCCAATCACTGCGATGCTCGAAATCAGTTCAAATAGGGTAACACGCTTAGAGGGGGAGCCGGGGGAGCTCCCGGGAGCAGGGGAAGCAGGGGGAGAAAAAGCTTATTTTTTCGTTTCTGCGAGCGTCCTGACTCACTCTTTTGTTAAAAACCTACCCTTGTGAGCTCGCTCCCTCACCCCTGATGTCCTTACCAACTACTTATGACCACACCCGATGATA
>JBFRWF010000132.1:0-17694 GCA_051439465.1 Xenococcaceae cyanobacterium
CAGGGTAAGCGCATCTAATTTTGTATCGAGGAATACTGAAGAGATAGAAATTATTTGTATTCTTGTTGGACTGACAGAAGAGTTTGAAAGTTTGAAAGCCAACAAGAATGTCACCTTTCACATCTGAGACCCAAGGGCGATCGCTGCGGGCCACCCAAGGGAGGTCTCGCTCTTCGAGTGCCTGGGACAGCGCCATCTCAAGACAGTTGAGCTTAAGCACATCTGAGCAAGGAGGGTAAGATAGAATAGGCTAAAAAGTCTAGATTTCCCTGGCACAAGCAACAACTTAATCATGGCCAAAGGTTTTGGAAGCTCTACCCCATCATTAGAACAGAAGCATCGCCCTCGCCCCGTAGCTGTAGCTGATGCCTTCGAAGTCGAATCGAGCTTTCTGAGATATTTCCAAGACCTCGAAGAGCCCCGAGTCGAGCGGACTCGACGCCATGAACTGCTCAACATCATTGTGATTGCGATTCTGGCAGTGATAGCAGGTGCCAGGGGCTGGGAGGATATAGAGAACTACGGTCAGAGTAAACACAGTTGGTTAGAGCAGTTTTTAGAGTTACCCAACGGCATCCCCAGCGCCGATACCATCAGACGGGTTTTCGAGCGCTTAAACCCAGCCGCTTTTGAGCAGTGCTTTCGTCAATGGGTGGGGAGTTTAGTCAAGCAGTTAGACGCGAGGGTGTTGTCCTTGGATGGCAAGTGTCTCAAAGGCTAGAGACGACCGTGGCTTTGGTCAAACAGCTCTACAGATGGTGAGTGCCTGGGCTGGGGAACATCGTCTGGTGCTGGGGCAGGTGAAGGTGGAGGATAAATCCAATGAGATTACAGCGATTCCGGCTCTGTTGGACTTGCTCAACATTGCCGGGTCTATCGTTACTATTGATGCTATGGGCACTCAAACGGCCATTGCCGAGAAAATTAGAGCCAAGCAAGCCGATTACGTTCTCACACTTAAAGCTAACCATCCCACCCTCTACAACCAGGTTAAAACTAGGTTTGAGCAGGCTCTAACTGAAGAATTTGCGGGGGTAGCCGTCAGTCGGGACACCCAGGTTGAAGGGGGCCACCATCGCCGGGAACGACGTCAAGTCTACTGTGTCCCGGTAGAGGAACTCGGACCGCTGCACGGGGAGCAGCAGTGGGTCGGTCTCCAAACTGTGGTCATGGTAGTGCGCACCCGTCATTTATGGAATCAAACCACCCGTGAAGTTCAATTCTATCTGAGCAGTTTGGAAGCTGATGCGGTCAAAATCGGTCGAGCTATTCGACAACACTGGGGGATTGAGAATGGACTCCATTGGTGTCTAGATGTTACCTTTGCCGAGGACAACTCCCGGATTCGACGGGGATTTGGGGCACACAATTTTGCTCTCCTGCGTCGCCTCGCTCTCAATGCCCTCAACCGCGAGGGCTCTTGTCAACGGTCTACCATTCAAAAATCTAAACGGGCGGCTATGAATAACTCTTATATTAACTTCATGGCCTGAAGTCTTTGATTAGCGATCGCCCTTTTGATTAGCGATCGCCCTTTTGATTAGCGATCGTTCTTTTGATTAGTGATCGCTCTTTTGAGTAGCGATCGCCCTTTTGATTAGCGATCGCATTCTTCATAAAGGGTGAAATATTTCGTTACTCTTCGTCTTTAAATAAGAAATCCGTTGCAAAACTTAATAAAAATGATTGAGATCAGAACCCTAGTGTCAACCTATTTCGTTATGCTAACCCAGAATCGCCATTACTAGACCGACGCTCTAGAGAGTCTATTCCCGCACCGCCGGAGGCGGATCTTTTCGAGATCGCCTGACTTACCCTACCCGAGAGCCTGTTCCCAATCGCCCCCCTGAACGTTTACATGCGACCTTTCTTTTGTCAAGTACAATTTATACAATTTTAGATGCGCTTACCCTGGTTTTCTCTCTATGCTACAGCTTGAATGACGGAAGGTGGAGGATGAGAAGTTGATAATAATAATTATCAATAATCTCAGGGGAAATGGTGTGATTTTTTGCCTCTTTTCCCACTGATTAGACCCCCAAATGACCTCTTTTTCGGCTTCAGACTCTATTTTTTTGACATTTCAGTTAGTAACCCAGGCAATTGAAGCAGCAAAGTTTTTATTTCTATTGGTTCCTAAACCCTACTGAGCTTGACTTTCAGCTTTTATTAACTTAACCTTGACTGGGCTGGGATTTAGAAACAAAACACGCCTTCTCTCAACTTCGCGATCGCATCAATCTCTTCAACTCCCGCAACAGGGGTGGCTGCCTTGAAGTAGAGGCTGGATGGGTAAGAATACCCTGACTGGGACTAAACAAAAGAGCCAGCACAAATAACCCCGATGCAACTAAGACAATCGCTGGACCAGAAGGGAGGTTGTAGAAATAGCTGAGATACATCCCGCTGATGCTGGAGATAACCCCAACCCCGACCCCTACAATCATCATCTGGTGGAGCCGACTGACTAACAGGTACGCCGTTGCTGCTGGGGTGATTAGCAGGGACAGCACCAGCACCACACCCACCGCTTTCAGACTGGCAACAATGGTCAGACCAATGAGTATCATCAGACCCAAATCTAGCAGATGTACGGGTAAGCCAACAGCCTGAGCGCCTAATTTGTCAAAGCTGTAAAATAGCAATTCTTTGTACAGCAGCACAACTACTAGCAGGACAATTACTGCAATGATTAAGGTGTCGCGGACATCCCCAAGAGTCACACCGAGAATATTGCCGAATAAGAAGTGGTTGAGGTCAATTTTGTTGTCTTTCTGAATAATAGTGATCAAGGTGATACCGAGGGCAAAGAAAGCGGAAAAAACAATCCCCATTGCCGCATCTTCTTTGATTTGCGATCGCGTCCTGATCTCGTTGATAAATACAGTGCTGATCAACCCAGCAATAAATGCCCCTAGAAAGATATTAGCTCCCAGCAAAAAGGCGATCGCCAAACCAGGTAGTACTGAGTGGCTGATAGCATCTCCTAATAGAGCTAACCGCTGCACCATCAAGTAGCTGCCCACCACAGCACAGATGATGCCAACTATAACAGCCTCGACGAGCGATCGCTGCATGAAACTATACTGCAAGGGTTCAATTAATGTTTCTAACATTGGTGATTGGTTATTGGTGATTGGTGATCCGACGCGCAGAAATCTTTGATTTCGAGCATCGCAGTGATTAGGTTTTCCGGCATGGTTCAATATGTAGAGTAGGAAGGTAAGAATTTCTGGTGTTACTCTGGGGAACTTTTAGAACTTTGTGCCGGAGTCCAGTATCTCCCCCTGCTCCCCCTGCTCCCCCTGCTCCCCCTGCTCCCTGTTCCCTGCTCCCTGTTCCCTGTTCCCTGTTCCACTATGGATTAGGCTGCTACCTGGGACGGTATTTCTGAAAAGAACACTACCTTACCGCCATAGGCGCGGTAGAGATTTTCCTCCTTCAAAACATTTTGCCTATCACCGATGGCGATTAACTCCTTATTCAGCAGAATCAAGTCGTCAAAGTTGGCGATCGATTCTCCTAAGTCGTGATTAACCACCAGCACGATTTTGCCAGTGTCGGCTAATTCGCGAAAGATGTGGAAGATGATATTTTCCGTTTTCTGATCGACACCGACAAAAGGCTCATCAAAAAAGAAAATATCTGCTTCCTGAGCCAGGGACCGAGCCAAAAACACCCGCTGTTGCTGACCTCCTGAAAGCTGACCAATGGAACGGTTACGGTAAGCACCCATCTCCACCCGCTCTAGAGCTTCTGCAGCAATCCGACGGCTCACTGTGGAAAAGCGACGAAACCAACCCGTTTTCCGCACCCGCCCCATCATAACTACGTCCCAGACAGTGACAGGATAAGTCCAGTCTATTTGCGATCGCTGCGGCACGTAAGCCACCATCTCTAGCTGCTCCATCAGGGGTTGACCATCGTAGAGGACAGAGCCACTATTGCTGGGAATCAACCCCAGCATCGCTTTCACCAGGGTACTTTTGCCAGCCCCATTGGGACCAATCATTCCCGTTACCCGCCCCGGTTGCACGTTCAGCGTGATATCCTTCAACGCCTCAACCGTGCGGTAGCACATCCCTAGATTGCTAACAGTAATTGCTCCATTGCCATTCATATAGGTAATCCTTTGCTAACCTTCCAAGCTGAAACTGCGGCAAGGTTTTCAGTGACCTTTCTCTACAAGGATAATCTAAAAATGAAAAGAATATGATATATTTTATGAAAAAATTATGAAAATAAATGTGAATTAACCATGAAAGTGATTACTCATACCCAAGGCAACAGAAGCCGATTCTGGAGAGCAGTAGGGATTTTACTGGGACTCTGGATCAGTGGCTGTGAGCTGCAAGCCCCTAAAAGTAATACTCCTGAAGGTGACAGTAAGCCGAAAGTGGTTTCGACTAGCACTATAATTGCGGATTTGGCTGAAAAAGTAGGGGGAGATGAAATTGAGCACAAAGGTATTCTCAAACCGGGAGCCGACCCCCACGTTTACGAGCCAGTCCCAGAAGACAGTGTCGCCTTTGAAGAAGCAGACCTAATTTTCTATAACGGTTACAATTTAGAGCCAGGACTAATTAAGATAATGAATGCTGCTGGTGTTAACGCTAAGAAATTCGCTGTTGGGGAAGTAGTGAAGCCCTTGGATTTTGACTACCAAGGCAAAAGACAGCCAGATCCCCATGTTTGGGGTGATGCCGAAAACGCGATCAAAATGGTCAATGGGATTCGGGATGAGTTGATTGAGCTGTCACCGGAAGACCGAGAGGAATTTACCGAGAATGCAGCGCGGCTTACCGAGGAATTGCAGAGGGTTGATGCCTGGATTGCCCAGCAGATTCAAACGATTCCAGCAAAACAGAGAAAGTTGGTTACCACCCATGATGCTTTTCAATACTATGCGCGAGGGTATGGGTTAGATGTTACTGGTACTCTGATTGGCATCAGTACCGAGGAGCAACCCAGTGCTCAGACGGTGAAAAACCTGTCGGATGAGATTAAGAAAACTGGTGTTAAAGCCATTTTTGCTGAAACAACTATCAATCCGGCACTCATCAAAGCTGTAGCCCAAGAATCTGGAGTAAAACTAGCTCCGCAAGAACTCTACTCTGATTCCATTGGTGCACCTACTAGTGAAGGGAATACCTACGTCAAGATGCTGGTATCCAATACTCGCGCCATTGTCGAAGCATTGGGTGGTCAGTACACAGCTTTTCAGACTTCTAACTCTGCTAAGTAGTTGGACACAATTAAAGTTAACTGTGAGGACAAGGCAACAGTGCGCCCAGCGTCGACGCTGGAGGCTGGGCGCAACAGGCAACAGGCAACAGGCAATTTTATCTGTCTGAGTTGGAACAGTTTTTTCCATGTCTATTGGGATATCTAGTTGTAGATTAAGCAATCCTACCTAAATTGTAAAGCGCCTAACGCACCTTACAACTGACGGCTTTGAAGGAGTGATCGCTGATTGAGCAAATCTCTTTAGGGGATAAAATTGGTGAAGACTCGTGACCTATAATATATCGGAGTGTTAAAAACTTAAGCCTTGGTTAAAGAGCAAGAGTCAGGCGAGGAATAGCGATTATGGCAGCGATGCTCAAAACAGTCTCAAAAAAGGGAATCTTTTATCCCAGTTCAGATGGTGAACCTTTGGCAGAAACTTACACCCATTTATATGCGATGTTATGCGGTTATCGACTGGGAGAGGAGAATTATGAATTAATTAGGGATAGTCGCAGCGAACCATTGCGGTTAAGGTTAGCAGTGGAGGGAGAACTGAAATTATAATCCATTTTGCCCACCCTACAAGAGCTTAATTTCGAATTTCTTTACTCCAAGCTTCTCCTTGTTTTGGTACACCGAAGCCTGGCAGATCAAACAACTCTCCAATCTTGTGAATATGGTAGCTCATCAGGCCTGGACTGCCAATCTCAATCTTCATATCCCCAAGAATCTCGGATTCCCAAGGTTGCCTGTCCCCTTCAATCTTGTCCCACTGACGCTCTTGCCCGAATCCTGACTGTAACCAACGGATAACTGTCCCGTCCTTGAACTCACAGAAAATTACTGAGTCGGACACTGTATATGCAGCCAATCCAATTACTCGTCTATCTGGAAATATCTTTGATATGTCCTGGGCGTAATAAGGAGTGTTTTCTGGCTCTTCAACATACAGTTGAATCCAAGGCAAATCATGGTGATACCGAACCGTAAAAAGATATCCTTTCTGCTTGAGTGTTTCAGAAAGCTCCTCGACCTTTTCGACCGCTCCCTGAGCAAACGACACGTAGATCGCCCCAAATTGTGCCATAACTCACCTCCTCCCTTGTGAAGCTCCTCTGCTCGGTAACCTCGCACTCCCCAAGGCTCTTACAGATTTTTGTGGCCACTGCTTTTTCAATAGTAAACCTAACTACTGGAGTTTAGTGTGATAGTCTGACTGTAGCGGGGAGCTTATCTACCCGACTAGTCAGTTCCTGCAATTGCCGCTGCACGTTTTTTAGTTGTTGTACCCAGTAGTCAAACTAGAGTCTTAACTCCATTCCCTATTCCCTATTCCCTGTTCCCTGTTCCCTGTTCCCTGTTCCCTGTTCCCTGTTCCTTACTCCAAGTCCTTAGGATTTCGGTTTTGGCATACCACCAGCTTTTCTAGTGTTTCAGGATGGCTAGCCAGGTAATATTTGAGCCAATCGCAGCCCCGACAGAGCAGTTCATCTAATTCTTCCACCCGCCACAGCCTTGCAGTGCCGTCAGCTGAAGCCGTGGCGAGGTACTCACCATTAGGGCTAAAGCTGACACTCCATACCGTGTCCTGATGCCCCTTAAATTCGGCTATCTGGTGACCAGATAAGTCCCACAGCCTGGCAATGCCGTCCTCTGAGGCAGTGGCGAGAAGCTCCCCATTGGGGCTAAAACTGACTGACCATACCGATTCCTGGTGCCCCATAAATTCCGCTATCTGGTGACCAGATAAGTCCCACAGCCTGGCGGTGCCATCAAGTGAGGCAGTGGCGAGAAGCTCCCCATTGGGGCTAAAATTGACCGACCATACTGCTTCCTGATGCCCCTTAAATTCCGCTATCTGGTGACCAGATAAGTCCCACAGTCTGGCGATACCGTCCTTTGAGGCAGTGGCGAGAAGCTCCCCATTGGAGCTAAAACTGACCGACCATACCCCGCCCATATGCCCATTAAATTGAGCTATCTGGTGACCAGATAAGTCCCACAGTCTGGCAGTGTCGTCACTTGAGGAGGCAGTGGCTATGTACTTGCCCTTGGGGTTAAAACTGACACTCGTTACAAAGCCCATATGTCTATTGAATTCGGCTATCTGGTGACCAGATAAGTCCCACAGCCTTGCGCTACAGTCAGAAGAGGCAGTGGCTAGGTATTCCCCCTTGGGGCTAAAACTGACACTATTTAGCCCGCGCTTATGCCCCTTGAATGCGGTTATCTGATGACCAGATAAGTCCCACAGCCTTGCGATGCAGTCAGAAGAGGCAGTGGCTAGGTACTTCCCATTGGGGCTAAAACTGACACTCCTTACCCCACCGTTATGCTTCATCAATTCAGCTATCTGGTGACCAGATAAATCCCACAGCCTAGCGGTGCCGTCACCTGAACCTGTGCCTAAGTACTTCCCATTGGGGCTAAAACTTATACTCCTTACCCAGCCCCGATGGGCATTCAATTGGGCTATTTGGCGACCAGATAAGTCCCACAGCCTTGCGCTACAGTCCGAAGAAGCAGTGGCTATGTACTCCCCATTGAGGCTAAAACTGACACTCAATACCTTCCCTCGATGTCCTATAAATTCAGCTATCTGGTGACCAGATAAGTCCCACAGCCTTGCGCTACAGTCAGAAGAGGCGGTGGCTATGTACTCCCCATTGGGGCTAAAACTGGCACTCCTTACCCAGTCCTGATAACCATTAAATTGGGCTATTTGGTTTCCAGATAAATCCCACAGCCTTGCGCTACAGTCGGAAGAGGCAGTGGCTATATATTCCCCATTGTTGCTAAAACTGGCACTCAATACCATGCCAGAATGTCCTTTGAATTCTGCTATTTGGTTTCCAAATAAGTCCCACAGCCGTGCGCTACAGTCAGAAGAGGCAGTGGCTATGTACTCCCCATCGGGGCTAAAACTGATACTTGTTACAAAGCTCCGATGCGCATTAAATTGGGCTATCTGATGACCAGTTAAATTCCACAGCCGCACAGTGCCGTCTTCTGAGACAGTGGCTATGTACTTCCCATTGGGGCTAAAACTGACACTTGTTACAAAGCCCCGATGCCCTTTAAATTGATTCCGTTCTCGGATTTGATCGAGAATCTGCTGTAAAGCTAGCAGGGGACTGGTGGCGGGATAATCTTGTAGTGGGCGATCGTCTTGCACCCACTTGTGCAAGGCTTGTCCTGCCTGCATCGCCGTCAGCAATGCCTCTATTTCTCTGCCCCTAGTCTCAAACATTTGCAACGCCGTGACTCCCGCCCGTTCTAGTTTCGTGCCTTCCTTGGCTTTTTCGAGTAGTTGCTCGGCTTGCTGTTTCGCTTCCCCTAAGATTTGTATGGCTTGCTGTTTCGCCTCCAAATCCCTTTGCATCTGAACCATGGCTAATTGTAGGCTGGCAGCTAAGAAATCATCATCCTCGATGCTCAAGCTTTTGCCAGCTTTCCAGTCTAATGCTTCCTGCAATGCCTGCCCCCGCAATAGCCGCGATTCATCCTGACGGTTGGACGCTAACCAGGCAGCGATCGCTTGACTATAAGGTCGCACAGACGCTAATTGCTTATCAACCCAACTTTGGTCAAAAACTGCCTTATAAATAGGGTTATAAACCCTCAATTTACCCTGCTCCTTGACTACCAACCCCGACAGACGCAATTCCATTTGTTCAGAACTGCCATCCGCTGCAATTCCTCCCTGCTGCCAGATTTGCTGATATAGCCCCAGCAGCTTCCCGGCGCGTTGCTCATTTGTGAGTAATCGGTCTCTAATTGTCCTCAAATGTTCCGGCTCATCCTGTCCTTCCCAATTCTCGATTGCCTGGGTTTGAACTAACTGCTCAATATTCGGATTTCTGCTTTGAGCTTTCTGGACAACCAACTGGCACAACTTCTGGGTGAGAAATGGTTGTCCTTCAGTCCAAGCCAATACCTCTTCTAAAATCCTTTCGGGATTGTCTACTTTCTGAGCCAATCCCTCAGTTAACGATAACTTAGCTTCCTCCAGGGTAAACCCAGTCAGCTCAATGGCTCGACCGATATTAAACGGCGTGCGTTTTTTGTCCTGAATCAAATCCGATGGCGTTGCCACTCCCAGCAGACAAAAGGTGAGGCGATTGTATTCTGCATTGTCCACTCGCTGGTTATAGCAAGAGCGGATAAAGGCAAAAAAATCATCCTTGAAGTCGATTTTGAGAATACTATCGATTTCATCTATAAAAATAACCAGGTTTTGGCATAATTCTGCCAGCAGCACCTCTTTAATTAATTGATTCAATCGCTGCGCGGGAGGTAGTAACTTGTGCTCGCTCCACCAGGAATTAAAATTAACCTCGCCTAAAAGATTAAAACCACTCAACAACTCAAAGGCTATTCCTCCATACCAGTTTTCTGGCGTGAGGGCATAGCTCCCAATGGTGGTTATGTCAATGGAAACGCAGCTGATTCCTTCGGCTTGCAGCCTTTTCATCATTTGTACCCGCAAGCTAGATTTGCCCATCTGCCGGGAGTTCAACACATAACAAAAATCTCCATTTTTCAAACCCTCATAGAGTTCGTCATCTGCTTGCCGCTTGATATAGGTGGGGTGCTGATACTCTAAACTCCCCCCGACTTTGTAATAGTTGTAAGCTAACATTGCAAGTATGAAAGAGAATTATCCAGGCGATCGCGAAAATACAGCCGATATAATTCGCAGCGTGGCATTACCAGATTACCTTGCCGCTTAATCAGTCCCATGCTGTATAACCTATAACCCTGCATCGTCTCTAATCGTACTGATTCAGTGGTGGTAACAACATGTCTGAGTGCTGCTGCCAATTCCGAACATTCCTTGAGAGTCTTCAAGTGTCGGCGTAAATGCTGATTATAAATTCCGGCATCTGTAGGAGCATCTTGCAACAACTGTGCTAGCGTCGCATCCTGACGAGCCAGGTGATAAAGTGCCAACCTGACTAAATAGGGATGTCCTCCCACCATATCCATCAACTGCTCTACCTGGGTATTGTTCCAATTCAGTTCATGACGCTGCGCCAAATCCTCCATCTGCTTTGGAGTAAACTCGTTCAATTCAATGGGCAATCCAATATTAAAAGGCGATTGATTGATATCTAATCGCCCATAATCTTCAGTGGAATGTACCACTACCAATCTCAGTTGTTTCCAGATATCTACAGTCTTAGCTTCCTCATGCCAGCTTCGCAGCATGGGAAAAAAGTCATTAGCAATGTCGGGATACTGGAATACCCGATCCACTTCATCCAACCCTAAGGCTAGGGCACTTTCTATTTTCTGCAACAAGTAGCCCCGGAAGTATGTTTTGCAGCTAACCATGCTGCCAATCACTTCTGCATTCCAATAATCATCTAGCTGATTCGATATCCCTAATTGTAGGCTGACATTGGAACAGAACCAGCGCAAAAATCTATCCAGGTTACTAAACACCTCCCCCTCAGCCTCTTGCAGGTTCAAACATACTGTGGGATAATTTTCCTGATTGGCATGGGCGAGAATTCTGTTCAGGAGCGATGTTTTGCCCATTTGCCTGGGTGCTTTGATGCGGATGAGCGCTCCTGGCTGCAAAATCGCCTCGTAACAGTGAGATTCAATAGGGAGACGCTCTATATAAAAAGGAGAATCCAATGTCACTGATCCTTCTGGAAATTCTCCCTCTGAGTACTGATCAGAGGGTTGGCTCAACTTTGAGATAGGCGGGGCATTTTCTGTCTGCGGCTTCTTCCAAGCTTTCTCCAGCTGTCCCTTGAAGCTCTTTTTACGAACCCTTTCTCCCAATGCTTCTGAGAGCTTCTCCCATAAATTGGGACCTACCTGTTTCTCTATGTACTCCAAGCTATAACGGTTAATCTCCGCAATTTTCTCATAGGTCAGATTTTGCCAAGAGCCTTGAAATACTTCCCTTTCGAGATGATTCATAGATTTCCCTGTCTTGGCATAGATTAATTCGTCGGCGAATGATAACCCTTCTTCTACATCCATTGGCTGTCCAGTAGTCGGATTTTATATTCTAGTCTAACCTGAACTTTTCTAGAACTTTCCTAAGCTAGGGCCTGTCTGCAAAGTACAAAATCTAGGTAGGGGCGTACGCGTAGGCGAAGCCTTCTCGTAGCCCGTAGGGCTTCTCGTACGCCGTAGGCGTTCCCGTAGGGTAGAGTAGAGTAGCGTTCTCGTAGGCTTAGGCTTCGCCTACGCCCTTCTGGGGGTTTGCAGACAGACCTTATTTGTAATCAACCTCAATTTTTTGGTTTTGTTGGCTAGAAAAAATTTCTGAATTTAAATGAGTTTTTCTGTATTTTAATTTTCTGACTAATGCGCGAATCTAGTTATATGGGTTAACTGATATCTGTTTAAACAAAAAACAGATTATATCAAGTTCGGTTGAACAGTCATAATTAATACAGCTAAAGCAAAGAGACTTCAACCACCAATACATAAGGATTTGAAGTCTCTTTGCACATCTTACTTTTTTGGTGAGTGATTATCCGGACTTGATATTATCCCAGTCGGTCTATTTCTGCTGTCAATAAAATTATAAGAATTACTAAGTATGGCTCTGATTCGTGAAATTGTTCAACAAGCTATGACGACCGGTTATCTGAATATGGAAGCAGAAGAAAAACTGCAACAGCTTTTAAGCAGCAAATATGACTTAGAAGACTTCAATGCTTTCATGAGCTTGCAGTGGGCAGTGATGGATGGTCATGTGAAGCAAGAGTCTCTCGAGTTGCTTCGCAGAGAATACCTTTCGTAACTGCTCAATAACCGCTGGAGGCGATCGGGGAAAAAAGGCGATCGCCTTCTTTCCCGCTGCCTCCGACACTGCGCTCCGCGCAGACCGCCAGAGAGTGGTTATTGAGCAGTTCCTTCGCAAAATGCAAGCTAGTAGTTAATCCGTCTCGCTGTAGCCAGGAAGTATGGGTTGTTACTGGCAGGTTTGAGCTGTTTGACGACACATTTGGGGTTGCCAGGGCGTTGGGTGTCTTCTGCCACATAGGTTTGACCCATGCCACCAGCACCCAGAACTTTGAGGATTTGGTAACGCCTACTGAGTAATTGACCAACCATGGTCTGGCTTACCCCCATTCGAGCTCATTTGCTCATTTGGTTATATTGTTGACTTTTGAGACTCCCTCTAATATCATTGTAAGATTTGCAGTATTTATTGAATTTTAAGTTATGTTTTGAGCCTGAAATATTCCTTTACAGAATTGCGGCGAGAAAGCCCAGTGTTTTTAGACCTGGGATGAATCTCCGCGCCCAGCTTTAGCTTTTAGAAGGACTAGAGGATATTTATAAAATAAATCCACAGCTAGAGTGGTTTGTTTTGGTGGGTTACGGCGAATAGTTAGTTAGCAGGTTAGTAAGATGAAGTGATCGCCGCCTAACCCACTCTACCCAAGGGTTTAATATTTTCTTTATAGATACCCTCTAGAATAATACCAATTCACTTTTTGAGTGAGCAAGTGATGAAGATATATCAGTATTTCTATTTGGCAATTGCCGTCACCGTTCTCGCTTCCTGTACATTACAGGAGGTCGAACAACAGCCACAAACTGATACCGATAAGAAGACGGGAACTCATCTTCTGGTTAATGTGCCATCACAAATAGCTATGGGACAAACCATCTATGTCCCTGTTTACTCGCATATATATTACATGAATCAGCAGAGAGCTTACTATTTAGCGGCAACCCTCAGTATTCGCAACACTGACCCGACAAAACCAATCATCATTACTTCTGTGAACTATTATGATACAGATGGCAAATTAGTTCAGCAGTATTTGTCGCGCCCCTTACAACTGGATCCTCTAGCTTCAACTGATTTTTTCGTAGAACAAAAAGATCCCCGGGGCGGTGTAGGAGCGAACTTTCTAGTGGAATGGATAGCAGAGGAAATTGTCTCTGAGCCCCTAGTTGAGGCAGTTATGATTGGTACGGCAGGGACACAGGGAATTTCATTTGTCACTCCAGGCAAGGTAATCAAGAGTAAATCCTCCACTCTTAATCGCTAGAGGGTATCTATAAAGAAAATATTAAACCCTTGCTTCTACTTTACAATTTAATCTTCTCGGGATTCGTTGGCGATCGCCATATTAAGCACCTTCAAATCTCTCCTTAGAAGCGGATTTGACTACGATGTATGTAACCCATTGCTCCACAGACATCCGTCTGGTACCACCCATTTGTGGAGCCATATATATTGATAGCCCTCACAGAGCTAACTGAGCAGATAATTGTACCGTTAGGTGTAGCTCTGACATTTGAGGGTGGAGCAAATACAAGAGCCGTACCTGCAGGTGCAGTTACCCCTGCTCCTTGTGCGCGGATTTGACTACGATGTATGTAACCCATTGCCCCACAGACATCCGTCTGGTACCACCCATTTGTGGAGCCATATATGTTGATAGTCCTCACAGAGCTAACTGAGCAGATAATTGTACCGTTAGGTGTAGCTCTGACATTTGAGGGTGGAGCAAATACAAGAGCCGTACCTGCAGGTGCAGTTACCCCTGCTCCTTGTGCAATGGGATAGGTGTTAATTTCCCAACATCCCCCAGTTTTCGCATAGTTGAAGGTCATACTACCTGCGTAGGAGCCGCCACCAAATACAGTTTGTACTGAATCAACTCTGTTATTACCCCAACATATACTGTCTAGATTAGGAATAAAAGTCCTACCAGAATTGGAGCGCCAGGTAGCGGCTGAGCTAGGATTAGCTAGACCTAAGACTAATCCTGCTGCTGCTGCTGCGGTTATTAGTTTCTTAAGCATAGTCGCTTTATCCTTTACTCTCTATAGCTGCTGCATCACTTTTGCTGCTTGCTCTAGAACTTTTTTCCTTTTAGCGACTGTTTTCAAATCCTCAACAATTTGTTGATTTTTATGACTGCGACTGCCATACACTCGGATTGAGAAGACTGTGATTATTTCTAGAACATCAGCAGCTAAGTTTTCTTCAAAATTGACATCTGCTGACTGATTTCCAATCACTACCTCCGCACCAAATATTTTACTATCTCCAATACCTTGATTATAACGCAGCTAAGAAGGTGTTTGAAAAGTCTGTATGCAAGAAGCGGATCATCAAAATCGGTGGGCTACGGCGCTGGGAATCTACCAGTTATTTGTTCTCAACTCAGAGGAGCCGCGCCTAACCCACCCTACGATCGACTCACCCGTTAGGGGAGCGTAGGAGCGTAACGTCAGTTATTCCACATAACGGACGCCATGGCGTTCGTGGAAAGCTCATAATCGGTCAAGATTTTATCTCCATAGAGCGGAGATTGCGAATTATTAGTTCGGTTCTACTGCTTCAGAAAGATGACTAATGCGGCTACTATCGTAGAAGCAAGAGGAAGTTATACCAACCTGCGGTCTAAACGGTAAGGCTCAGATATGCCCAAAATTAACCAATACTAGCCGCAACTTGCTATTCGCTTTGGTTACTCGCTGTTTGAGGAAGTTGATGGTCGTACAAAATTGGTTATTGCAAACACTGAGCGATGTTTTCAATCGCAATGAACCGACTGAGAGAGACGGTTGTGCTACTCAGGGTAAGCAGACAATAGCTAGCGACAAGATTAATCAAAATGGAAGTGGCACAGCGTACCTAGCACAGCTAAAAGCTCAAAGAGAATGGTTTGGGGCGATCGCTGCTTTAGAACAGTTACTCTTACCCATTATTAGTACTCCTCACTCAGACAAGTCTCAGTGCCAGGGACTTCTCTTATCTGGACCAACTCCCGTTTTGAGTCATTCGGCGCTAGTTTCACATTTTCAAACAGGAATTTTCACTCCTGAAGCGTTCAATACTCTAGCACTAATGACTTTTCAACTACCAGCCGCTCAGGGATCCCAACAAGAAGAAATCCCCTGTCCAGTAACAGAACTTCCTCTATTACCAAACGATCCGATTGCTGCGGAGCAGTTTTGCCTTGCATTCACTCCCAGCTTTGGTTTGGCGATGGTATTAGGCGAGGACTCCACAGGTTTGCCAGCCTTTCAGTTTTCCTTTGAGCCAGAAGTGATTCAACAGAGTTGGGCAACCCTGCGATCGCGCTTGTTAATCACTAACCACCATCAACTACATCGGCTGGATGCCTTGATTGAGCAATTTGCTCCCCCAACACCTGATTACCGCATTGTCATGCATTTTAGCCGTCAGTTGCTCAAACATTTACCGGATTTACCTGGGTTGGAAGTTAGGAAAACTCGCTTCATACAGACTGTCTCCCCAGAAAAGCTAGATGATAGAGTCTCAAAGGTAGTACAGATATCTGAGCAGAGAGTAAAATGGCAACAGGCTACTTCAGCTCATCAAGCTTTTGATGAGCGGCAGTTACCCCTCACTGATTCCCCAGTTAGTCATCTTCCAGAAGTAGAACTACTACAAGCGCTCACCCACGAAATTCGCACGCCTCTAACGACGATTCGCACCTTGACACGATTGCTGCTCAAGCGTGCCAATTTAACCCCTGATGTGGTTAAGCGTCTGGAAATGATTGACCAAGAGTGTACTGAGCAAATCAACCGCATGGAGCTGATTTTCCGGGCGGCAGAATTAGAAACAAAGCCATTCAAGCAAGAGCAAGTGCGGTTGATCCCCATATCTCTGGAGCATGTATTCCAGCAGAGTATACCCCGCTGGAAAAAACAGGCAGAGCGGCGCAATGTGATGCTTGATGTGGTTCTCCCGAAAAAGCTGCCCAAGGTGATTAGCGATCCAGCGATGCTAGATCAGGTGCTAACGGGTTTGATGGAAAAATTTACCCGGAGCTTGCCTAATGGGGGGCAAATCCGAGTGCAGGTAACGACTGCGGGCAATCAGCTCAAGCTGCAACTCCTGTCTCAGTGCGCTTATCCAACCAACCCCCTAAAAGCCCTTGGTCAGTTGCTGATGTTCCAGCCAGAAACAGGAAGCCTGTGTCTCAATCTTGATGTTACTAAAAATCTGTTTCATGTCTTGGGCGGCAAACTAATTGTACGGCAGCGACCTCAACAGGGTGAAGTCTTGACCATTTTCTTGCCCTTGGGCAGTCCCCAATCAGAGGTTGATGCTCGCGCTGGTATCTTCTGCAAAAAATCGTCGCGTATTTAGGGCTCTTCCGTACTTGTTATACTAAATTCGGCTAACAACTTAAAGCGGGACACTTGGAGTAGGGAACAGGGAACTTCGGATCAGGGAACAGGGAACTTCGGATCAGGGAATAGGCAACAGGCAACAGTAAGGCCTTGAGGCTATTTACATTTCTTAACTCAGGTGACAAAATTTATGTCCGACTACTTACTCTATATTAAGATAGCCTTTATTGAGGTAAATTATGCAGAAAATTAAATTACGTTCTCATGTGGGTGAAGATGGGATATTACATTTAGATATTCCTTCTGGATTTAAGGGAATTGAAGTTCAGGTAACTGTCACAGTTGAACCGATAGAAAAACAAAATGAATCTCTAGAAGATTTAAGCCAATTAGAATGGCATGAATTTATTGAAAAAACCTATGGTTGTTTGGCTGACGATCCGATTATCAGATATCCCCAAGGGAAGTATCCAGAAAGAGAGCCAATAGAATGATTTATTTATTGGATACTAACTCCTGTATTGTCTATCTCAATGGACGAAATCTGAATCTCAAACACAGACTAGAGAGTCATTTAGATTCAGAGATAGCGGTTTGCTCTGTAGTAAAGTCTGAACTTTTCTATGGTTCAAGAAAAAGTAAAAATACAGCCCAAAATTTAGCTAAGCAGAAGGCTTTTTTTTGTCGTTTTATCTCCTTGCCGTTTGATGATGCAGCAGCCGATATTTATGGAATTATTAGAGCTAATCTAGAAACTATCGGAATGCCTATAGGTTCTTATGATTTACAAATTGCTGATATTGCACTGGCGAATGATTTGATTTTAGTAACTCATAATACCCGTGAATTTGGACGCATCGATGGTTTAAAAATTGAAGATTGGGAGGTAGGGGGATAAGTTACTTAGCAGTGCAGCGGTTACTCTTAACTTAAATTTCAACCAGCTTGCTGTCTTCAATAACGTCTATGATCAGCCTATGGACACAGCAGCCATGCGTCGAGGCCTTCCTTTTCTCTTTCGAGAAGTCACCCAGGGCGAAAAAAAACTGAGAGACCTTAGCAATTCAACTCAGTTTTTACCCACCATGTTGCAACCAAAATTCAAAGACTACATTGAGGCTCAAACAGAACGCGATCGCTTTATTGTAACTGAAGTTCCCCCCAAGCGAATTAACGCGAAGCTTCAGCTAGAGCGACTTTCAGGATTTTTTTGAGTCGCCGTTACTGGGTACATCTTCTGAAGGGGCTTCTGATGGGTATTTTGAGGCGATCGCCCTTTTTTTTCAGTTTACCGCGGTCTCGCGAAGCGAGTGCCTTCGGCAGCGCAGATATAAATCAAGAACCTACATGGGTACATAT
>JBFRWF010000133.1:0-16251 GCA_051439465.1 Xenococcaceae cyanobacterium
AATCCCTGATAGGGATTAGGACAAAACCTAACCTCCCCATAGGGAGTGTAAACCCTTATTCGGATTAAGTCAATAGTCTGCTTAACCCTCATCTAAATATGTCCTAACCTGCCATCGTAGTGCTATAGCCGTAAAATTTGCTGCCTCCAAAACCCCAAAACATGAAAAAACCCGGTTTTTCCCGGGCTGTACAAGCCTTGCCTTCAAAATTTGCTTAGCTTATCAAAGCGTAACAAACTAATGTTGGTTGACTAATCAATCTTTTGTCAGACTACAGGTAAGGGGACAGCTAGCATACACAGAAGTATGCAAAGGGATGGCGTCGCCGTGCAGCCATCTTAGCCAACTGACATCTTGGGGATGGATTCCTTTAAAGGTGAGTACTGCTGCACCCACAACCACGGCTAATATATTCGCGCCAATTATGCCGCCTGCTACCAGCAAAACTGCGCTAACTGGCAGCACTGACTGCAACACAATCGCCAAAAGAGCGCCGACAGTCATCATTAAAACAACCAAGGGAAAACCCACCACTAGCAAGCAAACTGCCAGGGTGAAACTCCAGATTAAAAAGCTTTTAACAATTGCTAAAGAATATGTCGTCTTTCCCCAAGTTTGTCTGTGAGCTACTTCCATGTTTGTTCCTCCAGTGATTATTTAAAACAACAAAAATTTTAAAAAATTGCTCTGAGCGATCCTTTTACGGAGCGCACCAGTGAAAATAGGCGGTGAAAATAAGTATATATAAACTTTTGCTGAAGATGAGCTTATGGAAAAATAACTTTACACTTCTTTTCTAAACTTCAGATTACACCTATCGAATTGTTGCGCTAATCCTTAGACTTATAGCAAAAAGCAAAGGGATAAATCCTGGAAAAGATAGAAATTGTAACATAAATTTACGATTAGCTGTCGATCCCAAAATAATTCTAGGGGCAGATTCAGCAGAGAGCCATGCTAAGCAATACGTTCGGGGCGCTCTCTTAATATTTCTTCATGAATATCGAAAATTTTCTCAGGATTTTTTCAGCTTGAACCCCTAGCGCGCTTGGTGAATCGCGGTGACAACTTGTAACAATGTTAGTGAGACCCAAGTTTTGGGAACACTGTAAATGGGTAGGGACTGCATTTGTCTCTACTTTCAACTTCAGCTAATCGTCATTTTTACAAGCACTTTAAGGTACTCAGTGATTTTACTCCCAGGTCTAAAGATGCTGGGCTTCCAAACTTCCCGGAGATTTTTATGACACAATCATCCCGTCCACCTATCCCACCACTTCCTCCACCGCCTCCTCCACAAGCACCACCGCCTGCGTCTGCTCGTCGGGCTAAAGAGGATGTCTCTCCTGAATATACTGAACAAATAGACCCAAAAACCATGCAAGTGCCTCCTAAAGGAGGTCAGAAACAATCCAAGCAAGTAACTCAGGTAGTACGTCAGCAAAAAGCAGTTGCTAAGCCAACCCCCGCCGCTCCAGCGCGTCCATCCAATCAACCGACACTCAAAGACCTTGTCCGCCAGGCTTATGATGCAGGATATTCTGACATCCACCTGGGTGTTGGTGAGCCACCTCGTATGCGCGATCGGGGTGAAATGGTGATCATGAAATATCCGCAAACAGACTATAACACCTTCATGAGCTGGCTGCGCGAAGTGCTCGAAGAAGACCAAATCCAGCAATTTAAAAAAGATCTAGAATTTGATGGGGCAACTCAGTATGACTTTGCCCGGGTGCGGATCAATATCTTTGGTTCCCTTAGGGGTCCGGCACTGGTCATGCGCTTAATTCCCCTCAAAATCTTGACACTCGAGGAGCTGCGGTTACCGCAAGTCTTCAAGGATGTCTCCGATGTCCACAAAGGTCTGATTTTAGTAACTGGTCCCACGGGTTCGGGTAAGTCTACCACTATGGCGGCAATGGTAGATTACATCAATAAGGAACATCCTAAGCACATTATCACGATTGAAGACCCGATTGAATTTGTTCACCAAAGCCGCAAATCCCTAATCAAGCAGCGGGAAGTAGGGATACATACCTTGAAGTTTGATAACGCCCTCAAAGCTGCTTTGCGGGAAGACCCTGACATAATCTTAGTCGGTGAAATGCGGGATAAAGAAACGGTCAACACTGCCTTGAAGGCAGCTCAGACTGGTCACTTAGTGATGGGAACCTTGCACACTAACAGTGCAGTAAAAACCATTGAGCGGATTCTCAGCCTTTACAGCGCTGAAGAACAGGACGCGATGCGGGTTGCAATTGCCGAATCTCTGGTCGCTATTATTTCTCAAGGGTTATGCCGCACGACTGACGGCAAACGTGCTGCGTTTCACGACATTTTGATTAATACCGAAACGATTAAGGATTACATTCGGCAGGGCAAGAACGACGAAATTACAGAGCTCATGAAGGAGGGTGAACTTGACGGCATGATTACAACGAATCAGTCTCTCTTTAATCTCTATCAAGAAGGACGCATTACTGAGGAAACTGTCCTAGAATTGTCACCTACGCCTAATGAGATCGCGATGATGCTGCGAGGAAGAATTTAGGTGACTGGGAATTAACTTCCAGCTTTTTGTCTTGAGTCAAAACAAACCTTCTTTCCCCCAGTTATTTAAAGGTATTGCCCTCTTTACACCTGGGGGGGATTTAATTTATTGCATCGACCCCAGTAAGCAAGGTCGCTGGCATCTGCATTTATGTGTTGGTCTGCAAGAAATACTGGGTTTGCCAGAGCCACCTCATTTTTTAGTGCCTGGATACACTGCCACTGTTGACCGATGGCTCGATCCTCACACCCAGCAGCTAAAAACATTAGCAGAAGTTTATCCAGCTGTGCAACGTTATCAACCACTGCTCAATGCCGTGTTTGGGACTGGTGAGTTAGTCTGGCAAACAGCTCCCTGGCAGGAGGAGTCGTGCAACCCGATAGTCTTGGAGACTTATCGCGATCAGTTTCCCCAACTTTGGGAAGACCATGACTTAATTGTGCGCTTTCAACGAAGGGAGCAACTTTCTGGCTCAGAAGTCGGGCGATCGCCCAGTGAGGAGTTCGGCATCTTGCCTTCCCCCGAACTACAAACAACTCGCACTTATGTGCTGCGTCTGTTTGTTTCGGGGAGTAGTACCGCCACTGAACAAGCCCTTGAGAGCATACACCGACTTTTAGAGCAGGGTCTTCCTCATCCTTATACCTTAAAAGTGATAGATATTTCCAAGCACCCAGAGCAAGCAGAAACCAATCAAGTTTCTGCCACACCAACCTTAGTGCGAGTTTTGCCCCAACCTGTGCGGCGGATTGTGGGGGAATTGGAGGATATTCAGCGGGTTTTACAGATACTTACTACTTGCTAAGGTTTGACTTTGCCCGTGAAACTGACACCGGAGACGGGGAGACGGGGAGACGGGGAGATAAATTTGCCACGAAAAAATCAGCTTTCTCCCTCTCACCCACTCTCCCACTCTCCCTCTCTACAAGCTGAATGTAAAAAACCTACACTTGTAAGCTCCCCACACTCCCCCATCTCACAAGACTTCTAGGACTTATGGGTAATGGATAGCTTACGAAGGGGGGATTGCCTTTTGACTAGTCTCCGACGCTGCTAACGCAGTTCCGCGCAGCGGCACTAGCCACTCTATTTAATCAATTGGATACACTAGAATTATGCAAATTGCTGTTAAAACTAGGCAGTGACGCTATTTGTAGGGCTGGTTACGCCCACCACAACACTACAGGTAGTGGAAAAAGGCTCAGGGGGCATAATTCCTAAGAATGTTAATTTTGTAAAGAATTGTAACTGCCAAGGTCACTTTGCATAACAGGAGCAAGCTTAGCCGAAATGGGATAGGGCGCAAAAAACTACAGATGCTGTGGGTATCGTTTAGGTTAAACAAAAGAGGTGAGAGAAATTGGGAGTGGTTTATATCGGCGATCGCGCCACAGGCAAAACGGCCCTAGTTATGAGCTTAATTAAACCAGATCCCAACACTTATGTGGAGGTATCTAATCAGGATTATGAAAATCTCAAAAAGCTCCTGTTTAATGAGGAAGATCAGACATTTTGGGCAACTGGAGGTCGAGTCGATCCCAGCCGTTTTTACGAGAGTCGTTTTCTGGAAGTGCAAGTGAGGTTACCCGCTGGAACTCAGCGAATTTCGGTAGACTGGATCGATACTCCAGGTGAAGTCTGGCGTCAATCTTGGCAGGAAGATAATCCAGATAAATGGCAAAACATCTTAACCCAAGTGCAGCAGAGTGAGGGAATTATGCTGATTTTGCCCCCTTATCGAGAAATGCTAGACTTTAATCCTAATCAAAGTTTTGTAGATGCCAATCGAGGGGATTTTCCCATTCAGCAGCAATGGTGTAAACGCTTTAAACGTTGGGTGGAATTTTTTCGCTATGATTGTCCTAAAGCGAGGCATATCGTCATTTGTCTCAACAAAGCCGACTTATTTTGTGACCTCGAACAGGAAGCGTTTGAGCTAGGTTACAAGCCACTCGGTTCTAGGATGAATTGGTATCAGCGGAATGCTTATATTTCTCAACGCTATTTTCAACCTGTTTACAACCAACTGCAAGAAATTAGGCAAAAAACGGCTGGTTTACCGATACGCTGTTTTATCACCAGTATTTATAATCGCACTTTATTAGAACTACCTTGGATTTATTTAGGGAGTCATTTAGCGAGTTAGGAGAGTATGGCAGACAAAGAGCAACAAGAAAACCAACATGGTGGCAATATTGTCATTATCGGTCCCCGTAATTCTGGTAAGACCACTTATCTAGCCGGTTTGTCCTATTGGCCAAAGCTGAGGGATGTCCTGCAAAAAAAGAGCGCCTACAAGGTTCAAGCCTTAAATCAGGATGCGAAGAAACTTCAAGAGAAGGCCGAAAATATTATTTTAGAAGGGGAATCTTTAGAACCAACCAATCCCAAGATACCAGTTTTTGAAATCCCCGCTTACCTGTTTCGCATAGAAGTAAAAAGAAGATTTGCGAAACCTGAGCCAATCGATCTAGTTATTAAAGACTATGCAGGAGAGATATTTGATGAATTTAATTTGAATTCGATGAAAGCTGAACATAGAGAATTTTGGCAAGAATGTTTAATTCCTGATGTTGCAGGATGCCTGATTTTATTATCAGAATGGCAGCGAAAAGATGATAGAAGATACAATCAGATTCTGAATGCTCTGACCGACCTAATCGACGAACAGGAAAGAACGGAAAACTTTCGTTTGGCAGTCGCTATCAGTAAATGCGAACGGGGTGAACTATGGCCAGGTCGGATTGAACCGCAAATAGATATTTTTGGTTCTCACTTACCGCAAACAAAAGCGGTATTAGAATCTAAAATACCATCACACAATTTACAATTTTACGCTCTCTCAACTTTTGGTGTTTTGAGTCGCAATAATCCCAGACCTAATCGTATTGATGAAGTTGGGGCACAAGGAGAGCCATGTTCAGTCTTGAGGGAGCCAAACAAATGGAAACCCTACAATATGATTGCGCCGCTTTATTGGCTCAGTACTGGTAAGAGGATAGGGGCTAATGTTAAGTAAATGGTTGGATAAAATTAAGCATAAGTCAGATGACGGTCAGCCACCCGAACCAGAACAACTGAGTGCTACAGTGCGGGTAATTGGCGATCGCTCCTCTGGCAAAACAACCTACATGGCGGCTCTCGCTCGCTGGCCCAATGCCGATCCTGATATCAGTCCCGTGCAGACAGTCACTCCCATTAATACTGATGGGGAGTCATTGATTACCAAGGCCAAAAATATTCTCGAACAAGGAGAGCGATTAGAACCCACTCCCCTTAACGCTGATGTGGATGAGGTCAAGGATTACAGTATTCGGATTATGCTCAAAAATGAGTTCTCCTGGCATCCACTCAGAGCTAGAGACACGTCACCTTATGTAATGTTAAACATCAGTTGTAAAGACTACTCTGGTGAATTTTTCGCAGATGTTTTGCATCGGTCTCAGACGAGTTCATCTCTAATGAGGGACTACATTCAAGATTGTTTGCAAGCAGAGGGGATCATGATGTTAGTCGATGGACTCAGTCATCGCAAAGATCCCCAATATGCCAATGGTTTAGACAAACTCTTAAAAACCCTAGATCGACAAGGAGGTGGAGTTGAAGAACGTCGCATTGCTTTAGTATTGACTAAGTGCGAACAGCCGGAGTTATGGGTGAATCGATCCAGACCCCAAAAGCTTGCCAAGTCGAGATTTCCCCAAGTGGTGCAAACCTTACAAACTTGGAAGCAATTAGGCTCGGGAAGCATTGACTACTTCACTTCTTCCGCCTTTGGCATGATGGGGAAACGCTATCCAGAGCCGAACATAACCAATATTACCCGCGATCGCGGCGGGATTAAAGACTGCATTCTCAAAAATCCCCAAGTATGGAAGCCCTTTGGCTTAGTTGCGCCCATTTATTGGCTCTGTACCGGGGAACGGCACAAGGACTTAGATTTGGAGTAGGAGTATGACTGACACTCCTCTGACAATTCACCAATTTAGCACTGGATTTCTTGGCTGAACCCATCAAGATTGGGGAACAAATCTCAATCCTTCGGTACTAAATCAGTTATCTCAGATACTGTCAAAGAACTGACCAACTGTTTGGGGATACTTTTTTCCTTTTTGGCTGTTGTGGTTGTGGCATTATTATTGAATATATTGATTGCCTCAAATTAATTAAAGGATTAAAAGCGATAAAAATTGTTAGCAAATTAATGAACATGAAAATTCACGAATTTAGCACTGGCATTAATTTTGAGATTACTCCCGATAAAAAATGGATATCCAAAGGCTTCACGGGGGATTACATGAATGTTACCTTAAAAGAAATTCCCTATAAGGTAGAGCGGGCGATCGCGAATCAACTATTCGCTGTAGTTGAAGGTACAACAAGTGACCAGCCAGCAGTTATTGGTCGTGTTGTTCGAGGCGATATAGAGTTAGGCGAGCCAGATTGGTCGGTAGTTGCAGTAGTAAATCGTGGTAGAGATGATAGGGGACGTACCGTCTCTGTATCTCGTTTTTTCCTTGCTGAGGGAGCTGATAGTCTCGCAATGATTGCGGCGTGGATGGACCACATAAAGCGCAAAACTCGCTCTTTTCCTACTTTCAATCCCTCCAATGAAAAAAGAACCAAACCGATTACTATACCTTCTGAGGTTCAGGTTTCTGCTATTGAACCTAATTTAGAGGCTAAAGTTGTACTCAACGAACCTAAAACTGCTATTTTCAAACCAGATGAGAATTGGACTTTATCTGGAATTAATGCTTATGCTAATTACAAAGCGGAAACAGAAAATCAACCTGTTTGTTGGGCTTTCAATGTAGAAGCACTAGAGAAACCCTGGAAGTTTATCTTAATTCAGGTGGCTAGTGTTGCCGCATTTACCAGGATACAGGGAATAATTGCCAATCGCCGGTTTCGAGCAGCTTCAAATATCGATGAAGCACAGCTACAATCAGCAATCAAACGTTTGATGAATCATAGGGAAGCGCCAGATGCTGTTCAAGTTATTGCTGATTATCTAGATATAGATCAAGAATACTGGGATGAGCTATTTGATAACCAGGGAGCATTTAATGCTATTAGACAGAAGATATATGCTCCTAACTATGTGCGCTTGTTAACTCTAAGGGCAATCGTTATCCCAGATACGTTACCGAAGTTTTTAACCTGGATAGAAGGAGCAAAATTATCTAATCAACGCAATCAAAATATTTATTTAAATTTTCAATTCTCTTTATTTTATCATTTTACTACTGTTCAAGACTCAAAACTAAAAATTAAATTAGCAGAGGGGATCAAAGTTATTTTGCCTAATTTGATAAGGCAAAACATCACTGCGAATGCAGTGGCTCAGTTGCTCACAGAAGAAAGTAGTATTTGGTCAAGTTGTTTAAATAAACTCGTCCAAGATATTAAAGCTGATTTAGACTTGATTTGTCAATATGGGCAGTCTACTAGTGAAGCTCTTCTGAAGTGTCCTAGTGAGATTTGGGAAAATTTGATTAATTACTGGATAGATATCACCGCTGAAAATAATCCTTCTGAAGATGTATCTCCTGAAAATGCTGAAGGTGTACTCTCTGAAAATGGACTCCCTGAAAATGGACTCTCTGAAAATGTACACTCTGAAGATGGACTCTCTGAAGATGCCCCCTCTAAAAATACCATCTCAGAACTTGAAATTTACAAACCTTTAGCTGAATTGTTCAAGAAATTAGAGGAATACAAACTATCTGCTTATTTTTATCAAGTCAGCGAAGGCATAGTTCCCAAGGATGTTTTTCAAGCAGCGTTTTCTAACGATACAGATGCAAGAGAAACTGATTTATTTGGTTTGCTACTGCAAAGACAAATTACTATGGATGAAAAAATTATCGACTTTCTCAGGAAGAAGAAGAAACGTATAGAATCGAGAATTAAATTTATATTTCCTAAGCTGCTATATGCTTCAATTTTAATTTGTGGTGGAATGTTGGGTGGAATGTTGATTGAAGATAGATATAATATTTTGGATGCTACACCCAAGCAACCAGAGCAAGTTGTTCATCATCGGGAAGATCCTCCTACCACTCCTCCACTTGAAGATGTCCCAGATAGTATCTTAACAATAGCCAAAGACAGCTTTGAAACAACTCGTAAGTCGATTCAGGGAATAGTTTCAGATTTTGAGTCCAATCTGGATAAACAAAACGAAATAGTCCCAAAAATTAGTAAAGCAATGACTGGGAATGAAGGACTGCTGCATGCAGGGGTCATTCTCAACGATGACGAAGCTAAAAATCAGAACTTTGAAAAAGAAAGAAATAAATGGATACAGGCAATATATAACTGTCAAAAGAATCAGCTTAAATTTGCTAATCCTGATGGCAAAATAGATTCAGTCGATGGCGTAACTGCCAATGCTATTAAGTTAGCAGTGTATGAATTCCACGAGACTCAAAAAGTAATTCCGCAACTGATTAAAGAGATTGAGGATAAAGAGAAGGGGATTAAAGCCAGCGATGTTCTTAACCAACTTAGAACAAAAATTGGGAATAATCGGCTTTCTTATGGAGGTGGAGTGATAGTGGGAGAAAGAAATAATCAAACTCAAGACTTAAAGAAACTTCAAAAATTGCAGTTGGAATGGGTAGCGGCTATAAAATCTTATCAAGCCAAGAAGAAAGATGAAGACAAACTTAAGCAGGAACCTAATGGTATGCTCAAGAAAAATGATGCAACTTATAAATTGCTAAAGCAAGAACTAGAACAAGAACTTTCCCCCTCTTAGCAAGCAGTACAAAACAAATCGCACTAAGAAAGAAAATGGCTGACCGACCGATAATTCACGAATTTAGCACTGGAATTAAATTAGAGACAACTTCCAAGGGAGAGTGGATATTTCAAGGCTTTACGGAAGAATATATCAATGTTACTCTCGAAGCAATTCCCAAAGAAGTAGAACGGGCGATCGCCAATCAACTCTTCGCCTTAGTAGAAGGGATAACCACCAACCAACCAGCGGCGATCGGTCGCGTCATTCCCGGTAACCCAGATTGGTCAGTAATAGCTGTAGTTAGTAGCATTCGGGACAATCAGGGTCGTCCTCAGTTAGTATATCGCTATTTACTAACTGAGGGAGCAGACAATCTTTCCCTACTTGCGGCGTGGATGGATTACATGAAGAAAAAAACTGGTTCTTTTCCTGTTTTCAATCCATCTACCCCAAGAACAAAACCAATTCCCATCCCTGCTAAAGTTGAAGTTGTTTCTCCTGAAATTACTCAACAGATTCAGGAGATTTTAGACCAATGCAACCCAGCTATTTTTGAACCAAATCAAACTCAGAAATTAGCCGAGATTCACGCTTATGCTCAGCAAAAAGCTGGCGAAGAACCAGTAGCTTGGGCGTTCAATGTGGCGGCGCTGAAAAAGCCTTGGAACTTTAGCTTAATTCAGACTGCAAGTTTGCCAGCATACCATCGCCTGCAAAGAATAATCAATCCGCCTCTAATTTACGAATTTAGCACTGGGATTAAATTTGAGACAACTTCCGAGGGAGGCTGGATATCTAAAGGCTTTACGGGAAACTATATGAATGTTACCCTAGAAGCAATTCCCAAGGAAGTAGAACGGGCGATCGCCAATCAACTCTTCGCCGTAGTGGAAGGAGTAACCAGCAACCAACCAGCGATCATCGGTCGCGTCGTTGTGGGTAACCCAAAATGGTCAGTAGTAGCGGTGGCGAGTCGCGGTCAAGACGATCGGGGTCGTCCCCTGTCAGTGTATCGCTATTTTCTCGCTGAGGGAGCCGAGAGTCTTTGCTTAATGGCGACGTGGATGGATTCTCTCAAGAACAAAAATGGGGAGTTTCCCGCGTTCTGTCCTTCTGCTTCAGGAGTCGAACCAATTAATCCTCATGAAGCTTGGATTTCTTACACGGAAACTCTGGGAAAAATTCAGGAATTACTCAACACGTCTGAGGAATCACAGTTTAACAATAAACCAAATTTTGTTGACCCAGAAGAGGATTGGACTTTAGCAAAAATTAACGCTTATGCTGAGGGAAAAGCTGGCGAAAAATCAGGAGCTTGGGCGTTCAATGTCGAGGCGTTAGAAAAGCCGTGGAACTTTACTTTAATTCATGCAGCTAGTTCGGAAGCTTACAAGAGACTAAAAAAAATAATTGTTAATCCTCCAACTCAGGCTCCCTCAGAAATTAAAGATGAACAAAAGCTCAAATCAGCCCTCAAGGGACTGATAGGAAGTTCTATCATACGAGAGGATTTTGTCAGGACAATTGCCGAACATATAGACATGGAGCCAGAATACTGGGATAGCTTATTTACTGAACAGGGAGCCAGTTATGCTATCCAGCAGAAAATTCACAGCCCGCAAATGGCACGATTGTTGACGTTGAGGGCGATGCTGATACCAGAAACTGTACCGCAATATTTAGGCTGGCTAGATGTCAAAGAAGACAGCATTCAAATGAGCAGACATCAGTCAGATGCAGTTAAATTTCAACAAGATTTTGTTGCTAGTTTTCCCAACGATCGGGATCGGGTAGAGAAGCTATACAAGCGGATAGAAAAAGGAATCAAGTTTCTGCTTCCCAATCTCTTGAATCAGAGAGTTACGCCCACAGCTGTTTATTGGTTATTGAGCAAGTCAGAAAGTGGAAGTAGATGGTCGGATTATGCCGAGGGGTTTTTGCTGTCAATCCAAAAAGATGTGGAGAATATTAAAAATTGCCGTTCGCCTTGGTCTTCGGATAAATTGAAAGAAAATTTGCAGTACGAATATGAAATATGGGAACGATTGATTGATTATTATTACTACCCCGATTCACCTCAGCCTTATTACCGACCGTTGGCTGAACTACTATTACAATTTCGTTGGTATCGTTTGTCAGTCTACTTTTATCAAGTGAGCCAAGGAGAAGTACCAGATCGAGTTTTTAGGAAAGCTTTTTCTCTAGTTATGTACGAGGGACACTACTTAGGCATTAGTCTGAAAAAGCAATTAACTAAAACTGAAAAATATTTTGCCAGAATAATAATTTTTATTCAAGGTGGAATGCAAGTTTTACTCGAAGTCTTAAATTTATTGTTATTTTCGCTAAAAAACAAAATTATTTTAGTAATTATTTTGGTGTCGTCTGTGCTTATTATTGCTGGCTTGACAACCTTAAATTATGTCAATTATTTTGATTTTAGTGTTCGCCATCCTATCCAAACCTTGACTAAAACAATAGGGCAAATCGTCAATAACCAAGGCGAGGGGGAAGAAAAATCTAATATCAATACAGAGAAAATAAATCAAAAGATTATTCAATCTCTTTGTTCCTCAACTCAGCATTGTCAATTAAGCTCTTCTTTGATTTCATCACCACCTCAACTGTCAGAGCGACTGATAAATTCCAAGACGTCAGAGTTATGGCAATTGCAAATCAAAGAATATCAGAAAGCTAGAAAACTGAAAGAAAATGGCAGAATAGACTCTCAGACAAAACAAAAACTAGAAGCTGAAGTTCTCAATCAATTGAGACAAGACATCAAGCCTAATTTATTCCCCAAAGAGTTAGCAGAAGCTCTCAATCAATTTTCTACTACTAGAAGACAGATTGAATCAATCGTTAGGCTAACTAAGGGACAACTGAGTAGTACCTATTCTGACTTTCCTGAAGTAATTATCATTAATGCTGTCAAGACGACTCTCTTGGCATCTTCTCAAAATAATAAATCCCAGCTTAGTTATAGCGGAGTTATCGATAAACAAGATAAGTCCAATCCCGAAGGGCTAAAACAAGGTAAAAGAAACTGGATTAAGGCCATCAATTTGTATCAGCTTCACCTCAAAGATTTCCCTGGTCAATATGGAATACTTGATGACCAGACTGCGGCTCAATTAAGAGATGAGGTCGAGGAAAAAGTCAAACAACAATTGGAAATTCCTGCCAACAAGCTAGCCCAGGCAGATAAGCAATTTAGTCAAACCCAGCAGGGGATTCAAAGTATTAGCTTAACAGTTTATAATCAGATTGCCGCCGAGCCTCAATTCAGAACAAAGCTAACTGAGCAATATTCTAGTTATTTATCTGGCGAAAGACAATATGTTAATTTTACATTTGAAACGATGATAATAGACAAAATAAAAGAGAGCCTGGGAAGAGCATTGAATTTTTTAGATCCCAGATCTCTTGATGATTCGAAACTAGACCAACCTTACCGAGAAAAATGGATTAAAGCCATCTACATCTACCAAAAACATATCGCCAAGGTCAAAAATGCCAATGGAATTATTGCCCCTGGAAGTGAAACTGCACAAAAATTAATCAACGAGATTATCCCGAAGGTCAAACAAAAACTCAGCTAAAATCAATAAACTATAATATCTAGGAAAAAATTATGGCTGACCGACCGATAATTCACCAATTTAGCACGGGTATCCAGGCGGAGATTCGCCCGGATGGAAGCTGGGTATCCAAAGGGTTTACGGAAAATTTCATGAATGCTACCTTAGCAGAAATTACCGAAGAAGTACGACGGGCGATCGCCAATCAACTCTTCGCTGTAGTAGAAGGAGTAACCAGCAACCAACCAGCGATCATCGGTCGCGTCGTTCCCGGTAACCCAGATTGGTCAGTAGTAGCAGTAGCGAGTTGCGGTAGGGATGATAGGGGACTACCCATCGAGGTATATCGTTACTTCTTGGCGGAGGGTACAGACAGCCTTGGGATAATAGCAACATGGATGGATTTTTTCAAGAGTAGAAGTGGAGGGTTTCCTATTTTTAATCCCTCTAATCAAAGAACTCAACCAATTCTTATTCCCGATGAAATTCAGGTTCCTGACACCGCTATTGAACCAGAGCGGCAAAATTGGCTAAATGGTGAATCGACACCAGTTCTCCTGATTCCCGAAACATTAACTTTATCAGAGATTAATGGTTTGGCAAAATACAAAACTAGCAATCAAATTATTGCTTGGGCGGCTAATGTAGAAGCTATTGAAAAGCCGGAAAATTTCACTTTAATTGTTCCTGCTAGTTCCAATGCCTATTACAGGATACATCATGATATAGATAATAGCAATGAACGGGAAATTAAGTCAGCGGTCAGAAGCTTGATGAACAGTTCTAAGAGCAAGTCAGAAGCAGTTAGGGCAATTGCTAAAAATTTAGGCAATGAATCAATTTCCCTAGATTATTGGAACCAACTCTTTGATAGTGAAGGGGCTAGTAATGCTATTCAACAGAAAGTTTATATGTCTCAGATGGCTAGGTTGTTGACCTTAAGGGCAATCATCATTCCTGAGACTTTACCGGAATTTTTGAATTGGTTAGAGTCGGCTAACCCAAGCAGACATCAGTCAGTTGCAGTTCAATTTCAACAAGATTTTGTTGCTAATTTTATCACTGAGGGAAATCAGATAGAGAAGCTATACAAGCGGATAGAAGAGGGAATCAAGTTTCTGCTTCCCAATCTCTTGAATCAGAAAGTTACGCCCACAGCTGTTTATTGGTTATTGAGCAAGTCAGAAAGTGGAAGTATATGGTCGGATTATGCCGATCGTTTTTTGCTGTCAATCCCCAAAGATGTGGAGAATATTAAAAATTACCGTTGGTCTTTGTCTTCGGATAAATTGAAAGAAAATTTGCAGTACGAATATGAAATATGGGAACGATTGATTGATTATTATTGCTACCCCGATTCACCTCAGCCTTATTACCGACCGTTGGCTGAACTACTATTACAATTTCGTTTGTATCGTTTTTCAGCTTATTTTTATCAAGTGAGCCAAGGAGAAGTACCGGATAAAATTTTCAGAAAAGCTTTTCCTGCTGCTATGTATTTTCAAGTAAAATTTCTTGGTGTTTATCTGAAAAAAGGATTGGCTAGCGAACTAAATTTTGACCCAATAATAAATTTCATTCAAAGGACAATACAAGTTTTAATCGAGCTCTTAAATTTATTGTTTTTTTTACTAATAAAAAAAATTATTTTAGGTATTATTCTGTTTTTGGTTGGAATTATTTTGGGATTGAACCCCTTATTAAATAAACTAGAAGCTGAAGTTTTCAATCAATTGAGACAAGACATAAAGCCGAATTTATTCCCCAAAGAGTTAGCAGAAGCTCTCAATCAATTTTCTACTACTAGAAGACAGATTGAATCAATCGTAAGGCTAACTAAGAGACAACTGAGTAGGATATATTCTGACTTTCCCGAAGTAATTATCATTAATGCTGTCAAGACGACTCTCTTGGCATCTTCTCAAAAGAATAAACCCCAGCTTAGTTATGGCGGAGTTATCGATAAACAATATAAGTCCAATCCCAAATGGCTAAAAAAACGAAAAATCAACTGGATTAAGGCAATCAATTTGTATCAGCTTCACCTCAAAGATTTCTATGGTCAATATGGAATACTTGATTACCTGACTGCAGAGCAATTAAGAGATGAGGTCGAGAAAAAAGCCAAACAACAGTTGGAAATTCCTGCCAACAAACTAGCCCAGGCAGATAAGCAATTTAGTCAAACCCAGCAGGGGATTCACAGTATTAGCTTAACAGTTTATAATCTGATTACCGTCGAGCCTCAATTCAGAACAAAACTAACTGAGCAATATTCTATTTATTTAGATGGCGAAAAACAAGATATTGATTTTACCTTTGAAAGTATGATAATAGATAAAATAAAAGAGAGCCTGGGAAGCTCACTTTCTTTAAATCCGAGATATTTTAATGATTCGACACGATTCCAATCTGACCGAGAAAAATTGATTAAAGCCATCTACATCTACCAAAAATATATCGCCAAGGTTAAAAATGCCAATGGAATTATTGCCCCTGAAAGTGAAACTGCACAAAAATTAATCAAGGAGATTATCTCAAAGGTAAAACAAGAACTCACATACTGATTTTACCAACGGCGCGATCGCTGATTAAAATGACACTCATGGACTCATCGTTATTAACTCATCGTTATTAAAAAGTGCATTGGCTCAAAACAAATTTTCACGATCCGGAGGAGTTTAGTCAGATAGAGCCTTACAGAACTGGAAAAGTTTGGGATGGTTATCAGCGTTTAAATAATACTTCAGCTTCTGGCAACCAGAATACAGCAATCCATCTAAGAGGTTGTTTGAAAAGGGGTAGAGGTGTAGTCAATTATGCTAAGCGTCTGACCATGAGTCGAATCATGGCGATGTAAATCATTGTTTCGGCAGTTTCTGGCAGATACTCATAGTCTTTGCTTCCTCGTCGATACCAGTTCAGCCACCCAAAAGTGCGCTCTACAACCCATCGCTTTTTGAGCAGGAAAAATCCCTTGGATTCCTCAGGTCGGAGGACTACTTGCACAATCCAACCCCAGGTATCCATCACCCACCGAAGAAAGGGTTCTCCACTGTAGCCCCCATCTACCCAAATCAGATACAGGCGGCAGACCTTCTTCCCTGACTTTTCACGGGATCTTGTCGGGGGGGATTGGTTCTCGAATGAAACCCGCTCACAGTAGGTTCACTTTTGTTTATTTCTCGTCCCCTCTTCAGTTAAATCGACCAAACCCGACTTCAAGGTTTGAATGGCTCTAGAACACCGATTCAGTAATTAAAATTTCTTAACATTTGGGCAACAAGTAAGTGCTGAAACCCTTGTTTTTTTATTAAATGTTTCGTCTTGTAATATAAGGCGAGCATTTACTGAATCGGTGTTCTAGG
>JBFRWF010000134.1:0-10696 GCA_051439465.1 Xenococcaceae cyanobacterium
GCTAGTCTTCGACGCGCTCCGCGAGAGTCTTCGACGCGCTTCGCGAGCGCCGCTCTTCGAGAACGTTGCCTCAACCCAACCTACACAAATGTCTTTTTTTATAAGTGATTATCCGAACTTGATATGACAGGCGATCGCCAAGTCTCATCAGAGGTGCAGTGCCCCAACAAAACCGGCTTACTCGATCGCCTCAAAACAGTGTTACCTTGATTTGAACCATGCCTAAATTTTAACGCAGCTAGAGTGCTTGGTTTTGGTGGGTTACGGCGGATAGTTAGTTTGCAGGTTAGTTTGATAATTTATCCCCGCCTAACCCACCCTACACCGACTACACCGACGCTTTAGTGCAGTTACTGTACGCCAATTGCTCTACCCTGTGAACCAAATACTATTGCAGTATCTTCCATCTGGGGTTCCCAACCAACATCAAAGCCATCTTTCCAAGCCTGTTTTCTAGCTACTCGGAAAGCTTCAAAGCTATCCGGTCTCACAATAAAGGCTAGATAATCAGTTTGAGGATCTAGTTTTCTCAGAACAGTCTTAAATTCTGAGTTGACTTGAGTCAATTCTTCTCTGGATTCGCCATCAACTGCTTTTATGGGTTCATAAACCAAGGAATCCAAGTTGAAAAAACGAACTTTGTAGTAGGCTGTCTCAGCCCGAAAATCTTTCAAGCTTTGAATTCTGTTTGTTTGGCAAGCTTTGTATTCTTCTATCCGATCAAGATAGTACTCGTAGAGGTATAAATCTAATTGAGAGGGAATATTTGGCTTATAGCAAGTTGGCAAAGATTCAATTAAATTCTCTATCTGATGGTCAACTGTTTCGTCATCAATATAGGTAACTCTGTTCCCCCTAACTTCAAAAAAATACGGATTCTTTTTACTATTAGAAACCAAAGGAGTGCGGACAATCGTACTAGCTTCGACAGCGACGAGAGTGACAAACAAGCTAATAAACATCAGCACTCCAACAGTATTGGTGAGAATATCTAAGAAAGAGTCTAAATTTTGGGTGGGGAGAGTATGCTGTCGGTGCCGTCTTCTTTTCATTCTGACCTCCTGGATATTCACTCTTTTATCTTGAGCCGCCAACCTTGATCAATGGGTTCATAACCAATATCAATACCCTGATCCTCGATTAAGTTTCGTACTTGCTTAAATACCTGGATTCCATCAGGTCGGATCGCTACAATCAAGTACTCTTGTTCGCGGCGTGTCCTCACCTCGGATAGTAATCTTGTCAATGCTGAACCTCTTCGATCAATATCCTGCTTAGGGACAAACTCCTGGCTGGGGTAGATAATTACCCCATCTTGCCGACATTCAATGTAGCGAGGGGTCTTAGTTTGATTTTCCCCCTTCTCATTCTTGGCTACAATGGTCACTTCCCGCTGGTTGCTGAAAGTTTGGACAGTGATCGTAATGATAAGTAAAATGAGAGTCCCGATGGTGCAAGCTAGAATTGACAGAAAAGGGAATAGCTCTATTTGGATCGAAGGTCGAGAAACAGATCGCCTACCCATGAGCTTAAAGACTCCTATCATCTTGTTCTAGTTGTTCTACAAATGTGATCCGGCGAGGCTTGCCTAATTGTTGCAAAACAGATTGAAGCTGGCCAAGGTTCTCCCCTAGTCCAACTAGAATTTGCTCCAGTTTTGCTGCTTGTTCTAGGGAATGTTGAATCTGATCTAGGCTCTGTTGCAGTTTAGTAATCTCTGATATCCGAGCAGTAGATTTTTCTAGAGCAGCGATGCGGCTTTCCAACGCTTTTGCGGCTTGGTCTAGTTGATTGCTTATTTGTTCTGCTTGAACTGCTAAACCCGTTGATATAGCTACATTGCCAGCCTTGATTTCATTAACTATAGCGCGAATTTCACTGACTATATCTTTACTAGTTTGCTGCTGATCTTCAAAGGAAGTGATAAACTCTTGGCGATCCTGCAAAGCCATTTTATTCACTTTGCTCATTTGCTGAAATAGCTTTGCACTCATCACCTGAACTTTTCCTACTTCAGTAACGAAGCCTTCCGCTAGGTTAGTAGCTGCTTGTTTAGCATAATCATGGGCAGGCTCGATCAATTCTTCTGGATTCGGTAAATGTTCCTTGAGGGCTTGATTAACAGCCTTGTTGATGGTACTTTCATCCAAGTTTTCTGTAGTATCTCTTAGTCTTGGAAGGAGTTTATCATTAATGTAAATATCAATTGCTAGGAGTAATCGAGACTCGAAACGTTCGACTAATACGAGGGGAATCATTACTAAGACGCTGAGAAATAAAGCCAGAAGTGTGGTATCAAAGGCGATCGCCAGACCACTCGTAACTGTCCCAATTCCCTCCTTAATCTGATCGATCTCCCCCGTTTTTTCCAAGAAACTGGAAAAACCAGTAACAGCACTACTGATACCGATGACTGTCCCGATAAATCCTAATAGGGGAATAGCCCAGACAATGATGCGCGGGAAAGCATAGGATGATTCTGAAGCACTTATATAGAATGACGAATCATCAAGGGCTAATTCTGTAGCTGCTTTCCGATTACCTGAATGGATGTAAGCCGCAAGTACGCGGCTACAACGGACTGCAATCAGATTGCTATAATTAGCTAAAGTTTGCTGTAAAGTGGCAACTTGCCCTGAAGTATGATTTTCTAAAGAAATATGTTCGGGAATCCAGGTTCGGCTGAGAGAGCCAAATTCCCTTTGTAATTTGAAAAACTTGAGCAGGGTTAATGCCACCACAATGCCAGCTAGGCAGATGACGAGATATTGGGTAAATCCTCGGTCATATAATAAAATGCCCAGGGGAGAATTTCTAACAGGAAGTAATAAGCCATAAATAATGATTGTTATACCAAGGGCAATGGCTAAGACAAAAGAGAGGTTGACATCCAACTCTTTGCGTTCATAATTACTCGAATTTGACGGATAGTTACTATTAATCTTTCTTTTCATGTCATTAGTCAGTAGGAGCCAAACCTCACCTTAAACTCTTTTTTCAGTTCATTGATGTTATCACCCTTACGAATGGCAACGTACAGGTTACCCTCTAGAGCGTCGATCCATTAATCCGTATTGACAAAGGCTACATATTTTGCTTTTTTTTGTCAAATACTTCTACTGGAGCGGCGCTCTAGAGGGTATCTGTAAAACAAATCTTAACACAGCTAGAGTGCTTGGTTTTGGTGGGCTACGGCGGATAGTTAGTTAGCCGGTTAGTTGGATAAGTTATCGCCGCCTAACCCACCCTACGCAAGGATTTAATGTTTTCTTTATAGATATCCATTTCCCGTTTCTGTCTTTTTCTCCCTCTGCTCCCCCTGCTTCCCCTGCTCCCCCTGCTCCCCGTTCCCTGCTCCCTGTTCCCTGATCCGAAGTTCCCTGTTCCCTACTTTTGCCTTTTGCCTTTTGCCTTTTGCCTTTGAGCGAAGCGAGTCCCTGTTCCCTGTTCCAAAAGCTTATTTGCTCGGTGGAATGCTTTTCGACTTCTTCAACCGCTTCCAGTAAAAGAAGAGCACCAGTAAAAGAAGTGCGAGGAGGTTGCCCCAGATTTGACCTGGTTCTGGCACGTCAGAACTTTTCTTACCCCATGACGGTTTTGATTTCGATGGTTTCGATGGCTGCACATTAACCTTTGGCACTGGGGAATTAAGCTTTGCTTCGGGACTCATCCCCGCTGGCATCTCTACCGCAACTTCCTCTTTGATGGTGGCATCCTTGGGATCGACTCGCACTTCCTCAGTGACGGCGACAAAAGCGGTGTATTCAGACAACAACCGATAATCCAGTGCTGTATTGGTTACCGCCTCCACCCCAGCCGGGGTTTCTTCCCAGTGCATTTGATTCATCAAATCCTTAATCCGAGCGCGACCCCACAATTGGGCGATCGCACCATTCCCACTCACCTGCTCAAAATTAACATTCAGAATCTTCTCATAGCGCTTGCCACCAGCGACAGTGCCAGTTATGCGCAACTGTCCACTGCTGTGGTCTTTTTTTCTTCCATACAGCACCAGCGGCTGATTGGCAAACAAATCCGGTGCAGCTAGGGGATAGATTTCCGGTGCTTCCCCAGAACCGATCCAGGTAACTTCTACATTCGTCAGCACCGGATTATTAATTTCCCGGAAGAACTTTTCTGCCACCTTCTGTGCAGGTTCATTCGGCGGGAGAACTTCAGCAGTTCCCCTTCCCACCTCTGCCAGACGATTGATTAAAAAGCGATTGGTGGAAGAACCGACACCGAAACTATAAAGTCGATTTCCAGACTTCAGTCGCTTTTGCACTTCACCAATAATTTGCTTGTCATTGCCAATCAAGCCATCAGTAAGCAGCACCACGCTGCGCAACCGTCCCTCCGGTGCGGGGGGGAAATTCAGCACCTCGTTCATGCCATTCATTAACTCCGTACCGCCATTAGCTCGGAGGCTATTGACATAGGCGATCGCTCTTTGACGATTTTCCTGGGTATTCGGCAATGGTTTCGGGGACAGCTTAGTTGTGGTACTGGCAAAGTCAATAATAGTAAACGTATCCTTCGGATTCAACCCATTGATAAACTGGCGCATCAGTTCCTTAGATTGCTCAATGGGGAAACCCCCTTGAGACCCAGAAGTATCAATCAAGAAAACTACATCCTTAGGTACAATCTCCTTGGGGTTGTATTTCACCGCTGGGATTAAATAGGTAGCAAAGTGACCGCCTTGTTGGTTCGATTGAGTTAATACTGTAGCCTGGGTGGAAGCACCAGCAACCCTATAGCGCAGAATCAGGTCTTTATTGGGAATTGTGTCTTCGTTAGCTAATTTCACCCGCATCGTTGAACTAGCGCGTTGAATATTCACCTCATGGGAAGGCGATTCTATCTTAGAAATCGGCACCCCGGCATCAATTTCCACTGTCACGTTAATATCTTGACCAGATCTGTCAGGGGATAATACTGGCGGATTAAGCTTGGCGGTAGTATAGCCAGCGAGACTAACCTGCCTTGCTGCCATGTAGCGCGGTCCCACCACCATCGGAAAGGCAAATTCGTAGTCACCACCTTCAAACTTGAGGCTGTTGGTGTAGCGAATGGTGACATCAATTTTTTCCCCAGGCAAGATATTAGCCAAAGACTGAGTAAAGATATTAGCTCTTTCTTGTTCGAGCAAACCAGCAGTTTTCCCTTCCCGTTTAGCTTGCTCATAGATTTGCTTGGCTTCCTCCCGTTTTTTAATCGTGCCTCGAATGATGCGATCGCCGATGCGAATCTCCATATCATCCACCGCTGCCTCATCTGGCAGGGGAAACTTATAAACTGCCTCCAAGGGTTTGTCATAGGGATTAGCAAAAGTCTGCGTCACCTCTACCCGGGACACATTACCCGCGATTTTCGCCGTCACTTCCGTATGTTGCAACGGGAAAGCCTGCTGCTTGCCATCTACAGTGCTGAATAAGCCTCCGCCTGTAGAAGGAGATTGCTCGTCTCGTTCCCTCACCACTTCCGGGTTGCGAGTGGAAACCTGCTGCGTCACAGGATATAGCAAATAGCGCACTCCCACCAGTGCAAACAGTAGAACCGCACTTGCCACCAGCCATTTTGTCTGCCTGGCAACAAAGATTGGAGGACTATTCAAGTCTTTGAGGACTTCACCAGCCGATCGGTAGCGTCGCTTGGTTGCACTTTGCAGCATTTTGTCCAGAATCTTACCCAAAGACTTGCTAACCGAGTTAGAGTCTAAGAAATGTCGCCAAACCCAAGCATCTTCAGTACTGTCAAATAGGTCAAAAGGAGGAATCTGGGTAAGCAGATGAATGCAGGTGACGCCTAAACTGTAGATATCGCTGGAATAAACTGCTTTACCCCTGACCTGTTCTGGGGCAATATAGGCAGCAGAACCAATCACCGTTCCCGTTTTTCCCAAGGTTGTCTCTGTGGCATACTTTGCCGCGCCAAAATCCACTAACATCAAGCATCCATCAGTCTGGCGGCGAATGATGTTTTCCGGTTTAATGTCCCTGTGAATAACTTGGCGATCGTGGACATACCGCAGCACTGGTAATAAGTCTAGTAATAGCTGTCGAATCTGGCTTTCGGTGAATGGCCATTCCTCAGCTAATTCTTGGGCTAGGTTGGGACCATGGATAAACTCTTGTACTAGATACTGACGCTCCTCTTCAATAAAATACCCCAGGAGTTTGGGTATCTGGGGATGATTGCCGAGTGTTTCTAAGCGCTGAGCTTCTTGACGAAATAACTCTGCGGCTTTTTCAGCATTATTTACCTGTTGGGGGAAAAACTGTTTAATCGCGCAGTAAGGTTGGGATGGTTGAGACTCATCTACAGCCTTGAAGGTTCTGCCAAAGCCACCCTGTCCTAGGGGTTCGATAGCTCGGTAGCGCTCTTGCAGCAGTAAATTAGAACCGCAACTTTCGCAAACCAGGGTATCACGGGGATTTTCTGGCTTCTGACAATCGGGATTGAGGCAATAGCAACGATTCTGATTGTCAGCTGTGCTTTCTTGAGGCGTAGATGTAGTCATGGCATCCAGTCTCCAAATACTTAACGCCATTCTAGCCAGTCAAATTTAGAAATGGGAAGATGGGAAGAGTAGAAAGTAGGGTACTCAAGCAGCAATGGACTGGATAGAACGCGGATGACACAGATAACACGGATTATCGCGGATTTTTATTTCTTCCTCTCAGATAAGTTGAAACATTGTAGGGTGGGCAAAATGGATTATAGTTATGGCTAATAAAATTATGAGATTAACTTTGCCCACCAAACTTATCTACTAACCTTGTAGCCTTGTAGGGTGGGCAAAATGAATTATAATTATGGCTAATAAAATTATGAGATTGACTTTGCCCACCAAACTTATCTGCTCATCTATAACAGGTTAGGAGGTTCAGAGCGATCGCACTTTGCCCTCAGCCTGATTATTTTCTTTCCTAGGGCGCTTCAAACTAGAGGGTATCTATAAAAAAACATTAAATCCTTGTGTAGGGTGGGTTAGGTTCGGATAACTTGAAACACTCATTTTCTATTTAGCTGTCCGCCGTAACCCATCAAGACTAAGCACTTTAGCTGTCTTAAGATTTATTTTACAGACACCTTCTAGAATATATTTATTATATATTGATCCAGGATTCTATGGTTGGCTTGTCAAAAGTTTTACTACTATCTACTTTATTTCTGTTGCCTTAAAACCACGATAGCGCAAAAGAATTGCCACTAGAACGTCAACATCTTCGTCCAAATAAACGTGAATAAAAATATTACTCATACGTTCCGAACTCGTGGGTCAATCAGTGCATCTGGAATACGGTTGCGCTCAATGTATTCATTGATTTCTGTCTGATGATCCAGATAATAGCTGAGTGCATCAAAGACCTGTGATAGACCAAGGTGAGGTAAACGCTGAGGAATTTCCTCAGGCGAAATTCCGATACGCCACATTTCTACGATTGCCCTGACCGGTGTGCGGGTGCCTTTGATAATGGGTTCGCTATTGAGGATTTCATCATTTCTGACAATGTGACAGTGCTCTGTTAATTGCACCATAATGGTTTCTCCGTATGAGTAGAGTTGGATTTATTCTAGCGTGATGTGGAATTTCCCAGTTACTCCACTTGGATGAGTACCTATTCCACGATGAATATCTTCTGGGCGATTGCGCCCTCCACGAACCACAATTGCTTCGTCTGGAATTCTATCCACATCAGGCATTGAATCATGTACCTGCCAAACTTACCAGAAATCAGGACTCAAAGCTTCTGGACCTTGCTCATCTCAAAGGCTTATCCCCTATATTTATATTAAGGACAAATTTTTCTTTTCATCATTGACCGATGACTCAGGAACGATTCGATGAAATTGATAGGCGACTGGAAGTTCTGGAAAAAGCTTTAGCCGAGTACAGAACCCAACAGGAGACAAACACCGCGTCGATTGCTACCCTACAAAGACTCACCTCTGAACTGTTGGACATTGCCAGACTCCATCAGCAGGGGTTGAGGTTGTCACAACAGAGAGCGGATGAAGACAGGGATGAAATTAGGCGGATCTGGGAATACCTGCTGGAACAGCAGAAAAATGGCAATGGAAAGGGAGAGGGGGAGAGGGGATGAGAATGATCTGCGCCGCGTTTGCATTCCGAATCATGGACAACAAAAAAATGGGTATAAATGCATAAGTGACGATGAGACAGCTTAAGTGTGAAAGATACCTAAACATATTATGTTTCTCTCCTTGCATGAGTATTGTTCAACTAGGGTTTGTTCAAATTAGGGTGTAACCTTTCAACTCCGATCGCCACAGAACTTTATTAGGCGTACATTGGAGTTGTTCGGCGGCGATCGCTTACCATAGAACTATTGCTGAAACTAGATTTGACTATTTTGATATGCAAATCATCATTGAAATTCCAGATGACATTGCTCAGCGGCTGAACCAAACGGAAAGAAACCTCTCTCATCGTCTCTTAGAACTCATGGTCGCTGATGCTTACCGGTGTAGAAAAATTAACACGGCTGAAGTGGGTCGAATCCTTCAGTTACCAACTCGTCTTGCAACTCATGCGTTTCTGAAACGGATGGGTACTTACCTCAACTATGACGAAGCTGAATTGGAACAAGATCTTCACACCCTCAAAGAGTTCAGGACATAATGATTGTTGTCTCTGATACCTCACCCATTTGCTACCTGTTGCTCATTAACCAGATCAATATATTACAAACTCTCTATCGAGTTGTTTTTATTCCCAAAACTGTTGCAGATAAACTGGGAGCATCTGAGTTACCTCCTGTAGTAAAAAGCTGGATTAATCAACCTCCCAACTGGCTTCAAATACACCCCATCAAACTGCCTCAAAACGTTGAATTGGGAAAGCTGGACCCAGGTGAGCAAGATGCAATTTTACTTGCCGAACAACTGAACGCCGATTTAGTGATTCTGGATGACAAATTTGCAAGGCAAGTTGCTGTAAAACGTGGATTGAAAATCATTGGGCTTTTGGGCATCATAAAAGATGCCTCCAGATCCGGCTTGCTTGATTTAGAAACAACGTTTGGACAACTGCAAGATGTTGGTTTCTGGGTTGCGCCAAGTTTGTTGGAACGCCTGCTTAAAGAGGACTGACTTGATTTTCAAGTGCTTTGACATTGAATCTGACAAACGGACTGACTGCGTATACCGTTTCCACAGACAATTCAAAGCCCCCTAACGGTGGCAGTCACCGGCGCGAAAGAGATCTAAAAACCAAAGCAAGTACGCTTGAGCCTGAGCGTCCGGGTGCACTGAGGGTAGGTTAGGTACATACTACATACTACTGTATCCTACGTGAGAATGAACAGTGCAGAGCAAGGTACATGGCAAAACTACCCGAAGGTCTCCTATCCAAGATTTTTGAGCTGCTCCAGAAACTCGCTGTAGGAATTGAGGAGGCAGCTGCAGCAGAGTGGGCACTTTACGAGCAACATGGTGAAAATGCTGTAACGATCGAAGAGTTGGAAGAGCTACAGAGTGCTAGGGAGCGTCTGGTGGCCCCATACTCGCGCTTGAATACGCTACTGCTGAGAATTTTGGAATCTCAACCCAAAGCTGACCCTGCTATGCTGGAGTTACTGATCCAGACGATTAGTCAGGCTCAAGCCTCAGCTGATGCGTCTTGGGCCAGTGTTCAAGAAGTGAAGAGAGTTTGGGGATTGTGATGACAGATCAAAAAACAGCAATTCCAAGTGCCGAGGACAAAGAAAGAGCCCTCAGGATGTTGCGAGAAAGCAACCAGCAATTAGAACTTACTACTATTGCCCTGGATAGACTGATAGATATGGTAGAAACTGATTTGAGTCATCAGCATCGTCAGCGCCAGGGAAAGGGCAGCAGGACAACTTCCAGCAGCTCTGCTACCTAACGGCAATCTTCAGCGGCGTGAGACTAATTTTTGGAAAGGCTAATAGTTTAGCTTACACGTCCGCCTGTAAGAGAATGTTAGATTGCACATAAGACTGTGGATGTTGGGTGAAGTAGAGCATAAATTGTTAGTCTTACTCAATAGCTTTCGCCACTTCACCCAACCTACGGGCAACTCGTTCGCACTAGACTGAACTAGTGCCTGTGACTTCATCAACAGTAATTGTTACAGCCATTGGGTATATATAGCAATCGCACTAATGAGCGGGCGCAAGCCTTGCGCCCCTACAGCAGGATAATTCCCCACTTAGAATTCTCCTGTAGAAGATGCCCGAAATATAGCGCTACGCGCAAGGCAACAGGCAACAGGCAACAGGCAACAGTTTACTGCACATGGACTTCAGCCTTCAACAGTGTCCTAACCATAGCGCGTAGCGCTATACTAAAAAATCGGGATATTTCCTTAAGCACAATCCCAGTTGTAAAGTACATCGGTAAAATCTAATTTTTTCAGGTCTGATTCCTTAATAAAGAAATTACATACACCACTATCTCCCCACATAATATTTTTATTAGTATCTGAATTAATAGTATCTGAATCAATTTGTAACAGGAGAATATAAGGCTCCTCATCTTCTAAGCTCGAAGAGCGCGGATCTTCTTGCACAAAATCGGGATAACCTCCAATTTTATGACTGCCTCCTGGAAATTTATCTGTATATTCATCAAATATATAGTCATCTTCCTCTAAAAGGTTATAAAGTTCCTGCCCTACAAGCATTGGAAATTTATAGTCAGCAAC
>JBFRWF010000135.1:0-19265 GCA_051439465.1 Xenococcaceae cyanobacterium
CTTGAAAGGGATCTCCCCCCCCCCTGAACGGTTACGGCTCAACTGACTTTTCTGCACCACTAAGTCAGTTTACTCACACATTTGGACAAATCGTCTTTTTTAATCTACCCAATGCAATACATTACGAATAATACTCCAACGGAGTTGCTTTTGTTTAGTTCCTTTGCCTAGAATCCAGTAATCATAAGCAACTTCAAGTCACTTGACCACAAGCTGGAAGTACCATTCTACCGTGGCTTATCTAGCTGAGTGCGTAAGTCCTAAATATGTCTGCTGTCAGAGAGGAAAATTCTTTGCACAAGTAAATGCTAGAGGGACATCACAACTGAATCGGTGTTCTAGGCAAGTGTCGAAACCCCTCGACGGGCCCCCAAGGGTGTCTCAGGGAAAAACCAGGAAATCCAGATCGTGAGATTTGGAAGCCCCCGCTACAATCTTTGATTTAGCGGTGGGAGGATGTCACCTAAAAGATCCAATGACGTCCCTGACTATAATTTTTTGCTCTGTAGAGTGTCCGGCAAAAGAGCGAGTCGCCACCAACTCGATCTCGACTCCTAATCCTGGTCTGAAGGACTCAGGTTCTATTGGCAGCTGTCCAATATTCAGAGTAAAGCGATTATCGTTGAGGCTGACCAATTCCGCTGGCATATTGCCTTCGTACTTGGTTCTGTAATCAGAGACTGGCCGAAACCGAGGATCCGATCTGGTTGTCCGATATCTGATCCGGAACTCAGTCAAAATCAGATCGGATCTTCGGGCCAAATCTACTAAATTCAATGTGAGATTAGACCCGTTACCTGATAAACTTGTACTCTTAAGCTTAGTAGCTTCGCTCTTAAGTATGGCATTGTAGACAAGAAACTGTGTCACTTCACTCTGCTGTAATGTCTTAGTCTCAACCCAAACATCTTCAGGCAAGGAAATTTCTATCCCTTGGTCGTCTTTGAGACTAAGAGTAACAATTTTGTCAGCAAAATTACTAAAAGGTTGTGGTGCATTCCAGGTAAGCAGAAAAGAGCGTTCTAAACGCTCAACCAACTCGAGATATTGATCGGCGATCACAGATCCGGGAGCCAAAAGGGAAGCAGCACCGCTGCGGGTTTCCCATTTATTCCTAGAAAGTATGAATCCCCTGTCTTTCAGTTCAGACATAGCAACGGAGGCTATTAGTCTATCAGGTGTCAGTGGCTGATTGCGGTTAATCAAAGTCAGGCTGCCAGGACGTCCATCTCTCCCATTTCTTCCCACTCCCCCATTTCTCCCATCATCGCCGTCTTGGCAACTGAACTCGCGAGTTGTGCAACTATAGTTAGAACTACCTGGTCTGCCAGTGCAGGTTTCTAGATTCCAGTAAGGTTTCGGACACTTGCACCCCTTGCCGCCATTCCCCCCATTACCAGGCTGGCCACCCTTTCCACCGGCTGCTAGTACAGAGATTTGTCTCAGGTATGCCCGGTTGGTAGCATAAATGGTTAATGAACCGCCATTACCCCCATTACCCCCATCACCTCCGTTGCCGCCGTTACCACCATTAGGAGCACGCAGGTTATAGTTAACATCTTGCGGCTGTTTACCACAAAGGGCACTGCCACCATTGCCACCATCTTCGCCTCTCAAGCCATCTTCGCCGGACAGATCCAGAGTCATCGGAGAACCGTCTGTAAAAATGGTTTGGCTCTCTTTGTCTCGACCACCTCTACCATTTTTTCCCTCGCTGCCATCTTGACCATCACGTCCAAAGTCTTTAACTTCGGTATCTAAAGCCAATAAAGAACACAGGGCTGACTCAGAGTCAAAAGCTAGGAAGTTAGGCAAGGTTAAGAAGACCAGAAACAGGAACAGTTTGCCCAGAAAACGCATTTGCATTCCACGTAATTTTCTCTACTTACTAAGTTTTTATTATATTCAGCTTAAGGAGCGTGCCATTCCGCGATCGCCCATTCACAGAAAAGTTTTCGATCTGATGCCCTGAGTAATATATTCATATTTACCGCCATCTGAAAAAAACCGCCACAAATACAGCTCGATTAAAGCCACAACCTTGGAATCGGGTATATACTGCCGCACCAAGTGCAACATAATCTCGTGTTTTAATGAGATACTAATCCGCAAGGCCCAAAGTGCTGGTAGGGTAGGGGCACGACATCTTTCAATTATTGCCTCCTACCTGGGTCTTTATGACGCCGTGCCCCTAATAATTTCAACATGGGATACCTTACTGTCTCAGCATTGCGTCTGCGGGCGTCTTGAGAAAATGTCAGCTAGATGTCCCCTACAGTCATAAACTTAAATTGAGAGGTAATAGGCAGTCGCGAGGTTTTTTTGTGAAAAGAGTATTAGGGATCATTCTTGGTGGAGGTGCAGGCACCCGCCTCTATCCGCTAACTAAGGTGCGAGCGAAACCAGCGGTGCCATTGGCAGGCAAATATCGACTCATCGATATCCCCGTCAGTAATTGCATTAACTCAGAAATTGTCAAAATCTATGTTCTAACCCAATTCAACTCAGCTTCTCTCAATCGTCATCTCACCCTTACCTACAACTTTTCTAGTTTCAGTGAAGGATTTGTTGAGGTGTTAGCTGCTCAACAAACCTCTGATCACCCAGGCTGGTTTCAGGGGACAGCAGATGCTGTACGTCAGTATCTCTGGCTAATCCAAGAGTGGGACGTTGACGAATACCTGATTCTATCAGGAGACCATCTCTACCGGATGGACTATACCCTGTTTGTCGAACGTCACCGCCAAACTAAGGCAGATATTACCCTCTCGGTGGTGCCAATTGATGAGAAGCGGGCATCCAGTTTTGGCTTGATGAAGATTGATGACAAAGGCAGGGTAGTTGACTTCTGCGAGAAACCTAAAGGCGATGCCTTGAAACAGATGCAGGTGGATACTACTACCCTGGGATTGACACCAGAACAGGCAAAGGAAAGTCCCTACATTGCTTCCATGGGGATTTATGTCTTCAAAAAAGATGTCCTGGTAAAGCTGCTGCAAAACAACTCAGAGCAAACAGACTTCGGCAAAGAAATTATCCCAGCTTCGGCGAAAGACTATAACGTTCAAGCCTACTTATTTAAGGAGTACTGGGAAGACATTGGGACAATGGAGGCTTTCTATGAGGCGAATTTGGCACTCACCCAGCAGCCCCAGCCGCCTTTCAGCTTCTATGATGAAAAAGCACCAATTTATACCCGTGCCCGTTACTTGCCCCCCACCAAGCTTCTAGACTGCAAAGTGACCGAATCAATGATTGGGGAAGGATGCATTCTCAAGGAATGTCGGATCAACCACTCCGTCTTGGGGATTCGCAGTCGCGTTGAAGCTCATTGTACCATTGAAGACAGCCTGCTCATGGGAGCCGATTTCTACGAGGCTTTTGCAGAGCGGCAATCCGGCTTACAACATGACAAAATTCCCGTTGGCATTGGTGCTGGGACAACAATTCGCCGCGCGATCGTTGATAAAAATGCCCGCATCGGTCGCAAAGTGCTGATTGTGAATAAGGACAGGGTGGAAGAAGCGGATCGCGAGAGCGAAGGTTTCTACATCCGTAACGGGATTGTTGTGGTGCTCAAAAACGCTGTGATTTCTGATGGCACAGTAATTTAGGGTGTGAATTTTTTTCGTCTTTCATCCTTCATTTGTTTAAGTGCCTCAATTGATATTGCTGATTGGGCTTCCGGGGAGTGGCAAATCCTCTTTAGCAGAGCAGCTAGTTGCCAAATCTCCTGGAAGCCAAGTTATTTCTACTGATGCCATTCGCGCTCAGCTATTTGGGAATGAAGGGATTCAGGGACCGTGGCTGTTCGTGTGGCGTCGGGTGCAACTCCAATTTAGCCATGCAGTTGAGCAAATAAATCTAGGACAGATCCCAGAGGCAATTTATGATGCGACTAATGCTAGACGGCGACACAGGAAAGAGGCGATCGCTCTGGCTCGTGCTACGGGTTTTACCGAAATTATCGGGATTTGGGTGGATACACCGCTTCAATTATGTTTAGAGCGAAATCGCCGCCGCGATCGCACCGTTCCAGAAGAAGTTATCCTACGGATGCACCGTCAACTCCAAGATGCTCCACCAGCTCTTGATGATGGACTCGATCAGCTAATACGCCATTCATCCACAACAAGTACGGAAATTGCGATCGCATCAGTGAGTAAGAACCGAACTTAATCAACTTGACTGTTTTGTTACCCTATATTAGGAGGCAATGTTTAAAAAAGTTATTAATTTTTACTAGCTAACTCTTAAACCCTCGAATAACCAACAGCTAACAACCAGCAACTTAAGAGGAGATTTCTGTTAATGGCTTCGACTGACTTCAAAGACTATTACGCCACCCTGGGAGTGAGCAAAACAGCCAGTACTGATGAAATTAAAAAGACTTTCCGCAAACTGGCAGTGAAGTATCATCCCGATCGCAACCCTGGCGACAAAAAGGCAGAAGCTCGCTTCAAGGAAATCAGCGAAGCCTACGAAGTTTTGTCTGACTCCGACAAACGCAAAAAATATGACCAATTTGGTCAGTACTGGAAGCATGCTGGGAAAGCAGGATGGTCCCCCAGTGGAGCTGGTGTTGATTTTGGTAGCTTCGACTTTAGCCAGTATGGCAATTTTGAGGAATTCATCAATGAGTTACTAGGTCGCTTTTCTACTCCTGGCGATACCAGAACAAAGAATTACTCTTACCGCACTACTACTGGTGGAAAGACTGGGTATAGCGACTTTGGCGGCTTTGGGGATTTTGGTGGTTTTGGCGATCAAACAGCCTCCACAGACCAAAAAGCAACCATTCGTCTTAGCTTTTCTGAGGCATTTCGAGGGGTCCAGAAACGCCTAAATCTTGGCAATGAAATGATTGATGTCCGCATTCCTCCTGGTGCAAAACCAGGCAGCCGCATTCGGGTTCGCGGCAAGGGTCAGTTCAGCTCTTACACTAAACAACGGGGAGACCTGTATTTAAATGTAGAATTGGAGCCTCACCCCTTCTTCCAATTTGAGGGCGATAATCTCGTCTGTGAAGTGCCAGTAACCCCAGATGAAGCAGTGTTGGGGGCATCTATTGAAGTGCCGACACCGGATGGAATCGTGAGGATGAGAGTGCCTCCTGGCATCCGTTCTGGTCAATCCCTACGGCTGCGCGGGAAAGGATGGCCCAATCCCAAAGGAGGACGCAGCGACCAGTTGGTTCGGATTGCGATCGCCACCCCGAAAGACATCAGTGCTACTGAGCGAGCATACTACGAGAAAATCCGTGCCAGCCGCAGCTATAATCCTCGCCGTCATTTGCAGCAGGTCACTATCTAAGTAGGTCGATCAAATTAATTAGAAAATGGTTGAGAGAGGGAACTTCGGATCAGGCAACAGGCAACAGGCAACAGCAACAGGGAATAGGGAATAGGGAACTTCGGATCAGCTAACCCTAACACCTAACACCTCATCTGGGTTTTATATTTATTTTTGCCCACCTATAAGACATCCAACAATTTCTCGATACTAGCGTTAGGGGAGAGAAAAGAAAACAAGTGTTTATACTGGATTTTCCCTTGTTGGTCGAGGACAAACTGTGCTGGGAGGGGGGCACCCAATGCTTGACCCACTTCGTAAGTCCGAAAGACGTCGCAGTCCGGATTACTGAGTAAGGGCATTTTTAAACCCAGATCTTTTACCACTTGCTGACTCTGCTGGGAATCAGTACTGGTAATCATCAGTATCTCAGCACCCTTTTGTGTGAAACTCTCGTAATTCTCATTAAGCTGTTTGATGTGAGGGTAACAAAGGGGACAATACTGCTTTTCTGTGAAGATGCGGGTAAAGGCAAGAATAACTGGTTGCTTTTCCCGGTAATCAGATAGCTTGACTGTGCACTTATTAGTGATGTCTGGCAGTTCAAAGTCTGGTGTGGTGCTTCCCAATGCAAAAGGACTGGTTGCTGGAATGGGGAAAAAATTGCGAGCGAAGCGCTCATTAAATAAACCGCTAAAATCAGTGGAAGTCAGCATAACGAGTTTTTGAGGTTGCAAATTGTGGGGATTTGAATGAAGTTCTGGTTGTTTCCCTTGCCGAGGTTAGCCCCGGTGGTTATTCAACCGGATTTGATATCACCCCCTGGCTGAAGCACAGGGGCTCTCAACTGCTACTTTATTTCTGTAGCTAAATATTAGCCCCAACACACATTAGCTAAAGTGTTGGGGCTGCTTCTAAAAACCTCGGACAATCTTAGATTACCTGGAAAAACCTAGCGGTATAGTTTTTCTTTTTGTGCGCTAAGCGAGCTTAGTGATATTAATATCAAAGATTATCCGAAATTACAAGGAACTGCTAAAAGCCCTTGATTCTCGCGCCTTGTGGTTGATGTACCAATCAGTGTTTAACTTGGCAAATGCAGTCTCTAGCCTTTTAGGAAGCCCTGAGAGCGGTTCGCTGACTGCGGCTACTTCTGTCTCCCATTCAGGGCTGGGTTTTTCTATTATACCTTATCGCCGCGCTTTCATCTCGCGCTTGATTGACTAGACTAGGCTAGACTTCGTCCCTGCTGACGCAGCCCGCCCCTGCTGACGCAGCGCGTCGCTGCTGCGCAGAGCAAAGATTACAAGCGAGGATTCCCGCGCGGATTGCTAAACAGCAGAGAAGTAGACCTTCGACTTGACTGGGTCGGGAACCATTGTCTTGTCTCCTTCTTGCCAACCTGCAGGGCAAACTTCATCCGGGTGAGTCTGCACGTATTGAATCGCTTTCAGGGTGCGCAGGGTTTCGTCAACACTACGACCGAAAGAGAGGTTGTTGATGGTCGCGTGCTGAATCACACCCTCTTTGTCGATGATGAATAATCCACGCAGAGCAACACCTGCATCTGGATCGAGGACGTTGTAAGCGGTGCTGATTTCTTTTTTAATGTCGGAGACGAGGGGATAGGCTACGTCACCAACACCACCTTCTTTGCGATCAGTTTGAATCCAGGCGAGGTGGGAGAATTCACTGTCCACAGAGACACCCAGAATTTCAGTGTTGATTTTGGTAAATTCTTCGTAGCGATTGCTGAAAGCTGCGATCTCAGTTGGACAAACAAAGGTGAAGTCAAGGGGATAGAAAAACAAGACGACATACTTCCCACGATAGTCAGAAAGTTTAATCGTCTTAAATTCCTGATCGACGACAGCGGTGGCTGTGAAGTCAGGAGCATCTTGACCTACTTGTAAGCATCCTTGTACTGGATTAGTCATGCAGTTATTCTCCTTGAATGTTGAGCGGTATAGGTTTGCGATATATAACAGGTAAAGTCTTTGCCAACTTTTCTGTGTTATTGACACCTCTAGAATGGGTGGGATTCTTGGACTGATCGCTCCCCTAGGAAACTTTCCGATGAAAAGTCTCTAGGGCGGGTTTTGTTGTTAAATTATCTGTCTAACCACAGGTTTGTCGGTTAAACCCGCCCCACAATTTCCTTGTACCCCACGGTCTGTAAAAACTTAATGTTTACGAACTGTTACAATTATATCATAGTCATAACGATTTTGAGTAGGCGATGGAATCGGCAGCATTTTACAGAAGTTGAGCCATTTATCCTGCTTAAACTACTCATAACTCTTTTCGTTTATATCTACAGGCTTGAGAAAATTGACATACTTCCGCCGCTAACCCTACGGATATAGGGCTTGATTCTGAACAGACAATTGCTTGTCCACTCCTTCACAATCCAGTCTAATTATACATTACAAGCCTTCACTATTTCTTCTAGGTCATTTCAGATTAAGTACATACTTTGAACCAGTATGGATATATCACTCAATAGTCATATAAGTAATAAACTGATTTATCTCTGAGACCCTTACTACATCCATCTTGTATTAATTTATTTTTCAGTGGCTCAAACCTATCGCCTGCGCTTTGGCATAGAGTCGAGCTACCGTCCGATTAACCAAGCTCGCTTGCGTACTTCCTCTCGTTCCCCTAAATTGAGGTTGTTGGCAGTAGCGATCGCTTTCTTGTTAAGAAACCTCTGGGCTCTCTGTTGTTGGATAACTCTATCTCGCCCGGGTTCAGGTCGCCGGGTCTAGGTTTTGTACGACAATTTCAGGATTAATTGGAGTCATGAGTCAAAGAATTGCTAATCAGCTCTTTAGGTATCTTTTTACCACGAAATAGCGAGTTTTAAAAATAATTGCTCCGGTACGCTCGTTGAATAAAAAATCAACCTGATATGGGGGGACACCGGGGACGGGGCAATACTGCTCGGTTAAGGGAGCGGAGGGAGCAGAAGAAGCAGGGGGAGCAGGGGAAGCAGGGGAAGCAGGGGAAGCAGGGGAAGCAGGGGCATAGCCTAGTCTAGACTACCGAAAACTTTTCTTAACCGAGCAGTATTGGGGGACGGGGAGACTCTCCAGACAGGGGAACGGGGAGACTCCTGGAGGCTTTCCTTCAACCAAACTTGAACTTCTGCGGCTTCTACCTCACAGTCTGGCAGCCTCAAATGATATCTGATAGACCAACAAATCTTCGTGAGTTTTTGCCTTCTTCCTCTTTTCTATCCCTCAATCTCCCCGTCTCCCCGTCTCGGAAGTATGAAGTTTAGGAGTTTTGTCAGTCAACCAGGAAACCCCCTCTCATTATAGAACATTGCGGTAGCAATTTACTCTGGAGATAGAGGAAAAAGTTAGAAGTTCAAAATCTTTTACTTAGGACAGAAGCGTTATCAGGAGATGGTTCGGTTTAGACAGCAACAAAAGGAGAAACAGAAAAATGAGAGGGTGGACTCAAAAAGAGGCAGCAGAGTTTTTGGGAGAAACGCAACCGAGAATTAGTAATTTAATGAACGGTGAAATTAGTCGATTCAGTGTGGATAAGTTAATTAATCTGCTGATCCAGGAACGCAGATTGAAAATTCCACCGGAGGGCGCTAGCTTAGGTGGGGAGGATTCATTAATCACAATCCCATAACTTTGTTGGAGGAAAAAAATCTTGAAGGAAGCCATCCTCTATCAAAAACACCAAGAACAGCGTGTTCTTTGTCAACTATGTCCTCATTATTGTCTTATTGATGAGGGCAAAAAAGGGATATGTCAGGTGCGAGAAAATCGAGGCGGGTCACTTTATACGCTTGTCTTTGGTCGTACTGTTACTCAGAATATGGATCCCGTTGAGAAGAAACCATTATTTCACTTTTATCCGGGTTCAACTACCTATTCCCTTGCGACTGGCGGTTGTAACTTTCATTGCCAATACTGCACCAATTGGGAAGTCTCGCAAATGTCAAGGTCTCAGTTGGCAGAGTTGGAGATTGATGCTTCTTCTGAGGAGATTGTAGCTGCTGCATTGCAGGCAGGTTGTCGCAGTATTGCTTATACCTATGTTGAACCAACTATCTTTTTTGAATATGTTGACGAGATAGCTAGCTTGGCTCAGAAGGCTGGTCTTTTTAATCTCTTTAAGACCAATGGGTTCATGAGCCAAGAAATGCTGGAGATTTGCCAGACTTATTTAGATGCAGCCAATGTAGACTTGAAAGCTTTTCGAGACAAGACTTATCAACAGTTTGGTGGTCGGCTGCAACCCGTCCTCGATAGTCTCAAATCCATGAAAGCACTAGGTATTTGGCTAGAAGTAACTACGGTATTGATTCCTGGTATTAATGATGAACTTTCAGAATTAGAAGATATCGCTGGGTTTATTGCTCAGGAGTTAGGAGTTGATACACCGTGGCATATTACACGATTTTTTCCAGCTTTCAGAATGGAAAATGTTCCTCCGACACCGATTGAAACTTTATACCAAGCCCGTAAGATTGGACGAGCAGCCGGATTGCAATACGTTTATTTGGGGAATTTTTTGGGACGGGAGACACAGGATACGGTTTGTCCCAACTGTAAAGAGGTTCTAATTCAACGTCGTGGCTTTAAGTTGCTGGAAAATAAAATGCACGACAACGGCTGTCCGTTTTGTGGAACAATAATTTCTGGCATAGGCTTAGGTCAGTTAACAGTTATCAATTAACAGTTATCAGTGACCGAGAAAATTTTAGATTAGGGGATACTCGCTAAACGTACGTGACATCCTCCCACCGCTAAATCAAAGATTGTAGCGGGGGCTTCCAAATCTCACGATCTGGATTTCCTGGTTTTTCCCTGAGACACCCTTGGAGGCTCGTCGAGGGGTTTCGACACTTGCCTAGGTTGAGTCACCTCAACCCCCGGTAGATCATCTGCACAGGCGGTTTCCTTTCCCGCAAGCCCTGCGGTACTAATTAAGGTTAATCCCCTATTCCTAATTACTTGACCTGATGCAACATCTCTATCTGTCGTGTAATTACAGCTTGGACAATGATGAATCCTGACCCTCAAATCTTTTTTTACTTTTTCTCCACACTCTGGACACTCTTGTGATGTCCCTCTAGCATTTACTTGTGCAAAGAATTTTCCTCTCTTCCAGCAGACGTATTTAGTGATAGTTCTGAATTGACCAAAACCACCATCTAGCATGTGCTTTCCGAGAAACCCTTTTGCTGTGACCCTATAATCTAAATCTTCCATGAAGACCATATCCCCAGTATCACAAAGGGCATGAGCTTGTTTAAAGTGAAAGTCTTTTCGAGCGTTGTCAATTTTATGATGCAACCTGGCCACTTTTATTCTAGCTTTCTCGTAATTTTTAGACCGCTTTTGTTTTCTGCTCAGTCTACGTTGTAGCACTTTCAGCCTACTTTGCATCGCCACAAAAAACTTAGGGGGTTTTACGATAGTTCCTTCGCTAGTTGCCAAAAACTTTTCTAATCCTATATCTACCCCAATAGGATGACCGTGAGGCATAGGATCGGGGACGCTGACATCACACTGAAGCCCAATACAGGCATACCACTTGTCTGCTTTTTTTATAATCCGCACCTGCTTAACTGTAAATCCTTCAGGCATTGGTCTATGAAAATTGATTGTTATCAATCCTATTTTGGGTAACTTAATATGATGTCCGGTCACAGGATTCCCCTTAAATTGAGGAAATAGAAGTGACTTGAATTGTCCATATTTCTTGAACCGAGGAAACCCAAAACCGCGATGGTGAAAGTAGCGCCAAGCAATATGCAACTGCTTAAGTGTTTGCTGGAGAACCTGAGAAGGAACCTGTCTAAGCCTTGGAAATTCTTTCTTGGCTTGGGGAAGATTGTTAAGCATGTCAATCTCCCCTGGAAACTTGACATCTGGGCTGATGATGTATTCCTTCTCTAGAGAACACCTATCAATCAAACACTTTCGACTATTACACCAGTCTTTTATCTCTCGCAGCCCATAATTATAGCAACTGCGACAGATATCCATCCATTCAACCAATAGCTGTTGCTGAGGGATGTCTGGGTATAGACGATAGCGGTAAGTGAATGTCAGCATACCACTATTATCCATGATTTATATAAAAACGCAACCCCTTTAAATGTTAAAATACATTAAAAACAAGAATAAATCTTGGGGTCGTCCATGTATCCCCAGCTTTATCGAAGATTGTAGCTGGGGTATTATAGCTCCCCCCCAAGGGAGACGCCTGGGCTACCCTGCTCCCTGCTCCCTGCTCAGAAGCTCCCCTGCAGCCTCAACCAGAATTTTTCGAACTGAATCGATGCTCTAGGTTCGGTGGGTAGGGGAGCCTTGACACTCCCGAAACGATATTCTTTGTTCGAAAATTTGAGTCAAAAATATCGTAAGCATTGCGGAGTGGGACTTTCAGTCCCCGGAGCAATAATGGCTTAGAATCCCCTGTTTTCAAACGGGGGAGATGTCAAAATAAATAACAAAGTGTGCATTATAATATAAAGTTGGCAATGCCGATGTAGCTCAGCGGTAGAGCAATCGATTCGTAATCGATTGGGCGGCGGTTCAAGTCCGCTCATCGGCTTTAAATGGAATGGCACCGTGGTGAGAGAGCAGGGGGAGCAGGGACTCGCTAGACTTCGTCGCTGCTCCGCAGAGCGCTCAAAGGCAAAAGGCAAAAGGCAAAAGGCAAAAGTAGGGAGCAGGGAAGCAGGGGAGCAGGGGGAGAAGGATTTTGACTGAAAAGCCTAAGTGTGGGCAATTATCCGGATTTGATATCACCCCGTCACCTCGTCAGGTTTTCAAGGTTAATCAAAAGATTTGTCAGTCAATCAGCTCTCAAACACTTTAAATGTAAAAAACCTACACTTGTAAGAAGAGGGGATTGATATCAAATCAGGTTGATTAATCAAACTTTGAGATGGTGTCATCATCACTAATATAGATAAATCCGAAAAAGGAGTGGTTTTCATGATGAGAAAATCTGTTTCAATTGTTTTGAGTGCGACGGCGATCGCCCTAGGTGCTACGGCTACCTTCAGTCAGGAAAGTTCTCAGCCAAGAATAACCTTCGTCTGTGCTCCAACAGTAGAGCCACCAACTACGTTTGCTTACATCCAAAATCAAGTCACTCTGGAACCAGTTATGAGCTGGTATTCCGAATACTTACTCCCCGGCTCGGAGGCGGCAGAACTTTGTCAGAAAGTAGCTGAGAAACTGCAAAGCAAATACGATCGGGGACAGAAGTACTTCTTAGCTACTGAGAGAGTAGATGACAGGTGGAAAGTGTGCTTAGTGTCAACCGAAGGCGAAGAATGCAATTCCAATAATAGTGAGGAGTTATTTAGTTTGAATACCAACTATCGGAATGTACACAAATGCGTTATGGAGAATATAGAACCAGGGAAATGCTTTAAGAATGTGAGTTTGAGAGGAACTGTTTTGAGCACGCCAGGGGGAGGTTATAAGCCCTCTTGGTGGCCTTTCTAGAATACCGATTCAGTAATCCGAATTTTGTGTAGGGGCGTAGGCGTAGCCTTCTCGTAGCCCGTAGGGCTTCTCTAAGAGTAGAGTAGCATTTGGGGGATAACTAATACTGAATCCGGCTCTAAAACCCCCTTTATCAATTTTCGGCATGGTTCAATATGTAGAGTGGCAAGATAACACATAGGGGTGTTAGTCTGGGGAACTTTTAGAACTTTGTCCCGGAGTCCAGTATCTTCCCCTGCTTCCCCTGCTCCCCCTGCTCCCCCTGCTCCCCCTGCTCCCTGTTCCCTGTTCCCTCTTCCCTGTTCCCTAGTCCCTACTTTTGCCTTTTGCCTTTTGCCTTTTGCCTTTGAGCGCTCTGCGGAGCAGCGACGAAGTCTAGCGAGTCCCTGTTCCCTGCTTCCGGAAAAAGGTTTATCTTCCCAGCCGCCTCTCCAACAACTGAAGACGATGTTCTGCTGCTGGATAGTCCCCCTGCTTAATGTAAATTGCTTTTTTATAAGATTTTATCGCTTCTTCGTACTGTTTTAATCCTTCGTGTGCCAAGCCTTTTCCATACCAAGCTTCATAGGATTTAGACTCGATTTCAGTGGCTCCCTTAAAGGATTCAATTGCATCTTCATACTCTTGCAAGTAGTTTTGTACATTCCCCCGTCCAATCAAAGCAGGGATGTAGTCAGGCTTGATTCTAATTGCTTGGTTATAGGCATCAATAGCTTTCTGGTATTCCTTTAATTGATAGTATAATCTCCCCAAGTCATTCCAGGTAATGTAACTTCTTTCTTCCCCTATTTCAATGGCTTTCTTAAAGCCAGCGATCGCTTCTTCTATTTTACCAATTTTTTGATACGCTTGCCCCAGGTTATGCCAGGCTTCAAAGGAGTTTGGATCTATTTTTTTTGCCTCATTATAGGCGTCGATTGCCTGTTCGTATTCTTTCAATCCATCTAGGGCAGAACCTTTGCAAATCCAACCATAAACTCTATTTTTAAGTTCCAGGGCTTCTTCACATGCTTGAAGCATCTCTTCATAACGCTTCAAATGACTTAGTGCTACGGCTTTGTTTAACAAAGCTTTATCAAAATTTAGCAAAGCTCTTAGAAATAGAAAAGATGGAGCTTTTGTAAGACCCTGATCGTAGTTGTTTATTGCGCTTTGGTAGTTCTGGGATGAGAGTTCTGTATCGCCTTGGTCAAAAAAGAAAAAAGCCCGCTCTACATTCCGTATAAGCACACCACTTGGCATTGCTAGGATAATTGCCAGAATAGCCAAGATATACCAGTACCACTTTGATACTGATGGGCGCTTGGCTCTCTTTAAGGCTTTTAAAACTTCAGCTGCTCCTTGGTAACGCTTTTTTCGGTCTAAACGCACCATCTTGTCTAAGATTCTGGCTAGCTTATCGCTAAAGAGCGCCCCCTCCTGCCAGATGACCTCTCCTGTTTGGGGATTTCTCTGGAACTGATTTGGGTAAGTTAAGGCTTGAATAGCTGTCATACCTAAGGCATATATATCACTGGCAAAGGTAGATCTACCTTCCATTTGTTCCGGCGGCATGTAGCTTTCTTGTGTTGAACTTCCTTCCAGTGGCTTCTTGACAATTTCTTTAACCACTTCAAAGTCAATCAGCACAATTTTGCCATCGGAGCTTCGCTTAATTAAGTTGTTGGGCTTAATATTGCCGTGGATGACACGGTGCTTATGGATAAAGTCCAATATCTCTAGAACATCCTGCAGGAGGGTAAGAACCGTTTTTTCACTCAAGCTGCTCTGTTGAAGCTCTTGACTTATAGACTGCCCATCAATGAATTCCCGAACTAAATAGAATTCTTCGTTTTCTAAGAAGTGATCCCAAAGTTTTGGGATTTGAGGGTGGGGACCTAATCTCTCTAAAACTGTTAATTCAGATGAGTCGGTGGTAATCGAATTTATTTGTTTAATGACGCAGGGAGATTGGTTGTCTTGGGACAGATTGTTCGCCAGATAAGTATGACCCAATCTTCCTCCCCCCAAGTAGCAGGTGATTTTGTAACGTCCTCCCAATGTTTGACCAATTTTGAGCAGAGGCTTTAGAGCGTGGAGAATCTCGGCAGTTCCTTGGTAGCGCTCTGCAGATTGGGGGCGTACCATCTTGTCTAAAATGGCTGCTAACTTCTGCGAGACCTGCGCAAACTCCTGCCAGTTGAGGAGTTCGGCTGTTTGTGCATCCTCTAATTCAATTGGCGATCGCCCAGTTAAAGCGTAAATAGCTGTTCTGCCCAACCCATAGATATCACTACTATAGACTGGCTCTCCATTATTTTGTTCGGGGGATATATAGCCCGGTGTCCCAATGACATCTGTGCATATTGTTTGCCCTTGAGGATCAACCGACAAGGTGCCGATTTCTTTGAGTGCCCCAAAGTCAATCAGAACCATCTTGCCATCGGAGCGTCGCCGGATTAAATTAGAGGGCTTAATATCCCGGTGGATGACACCTTGCTGGTGGACGTTCTCTAATATTTCTAGGACATCCTGCAGGAGGGCGATCGCCTCAGTCTCACTCAAACGCCTGCGTCTTAGTTCTTGCTCAAAATCCGCCCCATCAATGAATTCCTCAACTAAATAGAACTCTCCATTTTTGTAGAAGCGATCCCAAATTTGTGGGATTTGAGCGTGGTGAGCTAATCTCTCTAAAACAGTTGATTCAGTCGAGAAGCGACGTTTAGCTTCCTCCAGGGTTGATGAGTCGGTGGTTTGAGGTTTTATTTGTTTAATGACGCAAGGAGGTTGGTTATCTTGGGATAGATTGTGGGCGAGATAGGTATGACCTAATCTTCCTCCTCCCAAGTGGCGGGTGATTCTGTAGCGTGTCCCCAATGTTTGACCAATCTTGAGCAGAGGCTGTAGATCTTGGAGAACCTCGGCTGCGGAGTGGTAGCGCTCTAGATATCTGGGGCGGATCATCTTCTCTAAAATGGCAGCTAACGTCTGGGAGACTTGCACCCACTGCTGCCAGTTCACTAATTCGCCTGTTTGTGGATCCTCGTTTTCATTCAGCGATCGCCCAGTTAAAGCGTAGATAGCTGTCCTGCCTAAGGCATAGATGTCACTACTAAATACCGGCCTCCCCCTGTGTTGTTCCGGCGGCATATAGCCCAATGTACCAATGACCTTTGTGTACCCTGTTTCCCCTTGAGCCTGAATGGAGAAGGTGCCAATTTCTTTGACTGCCCCAAAGTCAATCAAAACTATCTTGCCATCGGACTTGCGTCGCATTAAATTGGAGGGCTTGAGATCCCGGTGGATGACATCGTGCTGATGGATGAAATCTAAGATTTCTAGAACATTGTGCAACAGGGCGATCGCCTTTTTCTCGCTGAAAAGTTGGCGTTTTATTTCTTTCCCCAGATCCTGACCATCAATAAATTCCTGAACTAAATAGAATTCTTCATGTTCCTGGAAGTGGGCCCAAAGTTGTGGTATGTGAGGATGGTGGCCTAAACGCTCCAGAATCATGCCTTCGGTGGCAAAGCGGTTTTGGGCATCCTCCAACAGCAATGGATTAGAAATCCTCAGCTGGAGTTCTTTGACAACGCATTTAGGGAAACCGGGTTGCTGGCGATCTCGGGCAAGATAGGTTTGACCAAATGCCCCTCCTCCCAAGCGTTTAATGATTTGATAGCGTCCCCCTATTATGTCTCCGGGATTGAGCATTGCATGTCCTGGATCGAGACTAATCAATTGGAGCGGAAGTTTTCCTTCAAGCAGTTGCCCACTAGAAGTCGCTAAACTGGATCGAGGATAGCTTCACAAATCTTAAGCTATCCTTTCAGAAAAGCTCTTTTTTTTGTTATAGCTCCTGAGATTATGATGGCATTTTTTCGTCAGTACATTGCTCCGCTCTTCGTGGTTCTGATGTTTCTAGTAGCCCTAGTGGCAGTGAGCGCTCGTATCTTTTTGGCCTCAGATCTGGCGGCACCAGCACCAATTGAGGATGTTGATTTAGCAGCAGATGCGGCTGCTGGTTTACCCCGGACTTCTGCTCCAAGTGTAGGAGAATAAGGGTGTTACCAGAAGGTTATCAGTTACGGGTTGGCTCTGGTAAAGACCGTGCCTTATTGGTAAAGTTCATGTATTTGACTTACCAGGAGCTCTTCCCCAATCAGAAAGATTTTTCTCATCTAGCTAAAACCGTTGAGAAGTACTTCTCCCCAGATACGCCCCTCTGGTGGGTTGAATCAGCGGTTGAGAAGCAAAAACTCCCGATACCAGTGGCTTGTCTCTGGATAGGGAATGCTATAGATCAGGTAAAAGGCGATCGCTATACCTACATTTTCTTGCTCTACGTCACTGGGGAACATCGATGTCGGGGAATTGGCTCAGCGTTGATGGATCTTGCTCAAGACTGGGCAAAAGCAAGGGGCGATCGCCAAATTGGCCTTCAGGTATTTTCGAGTAACCAACCTGCGCTCAATCTTTATCACCGTCTGGGCTACCAAACTCAGTCCCTCTTAATGGTTAAATCGCTGCTCAAGGAGAGGGGGAGCCCCTTTGGGGAAGGCAAAAGGCAAAAGGCAAAAGGCAAAAGGGTGGATTAATTGGTGAGCTAGATAACTTGTTTAACTATATAATTTATCATAATATGCATGATGACGACCTAAACCTACTTACTACTGAGGATCGGCTCGGCAGTCCCCTGGATCGCATAAAGCCAGTGGATGGGGAGTCAGAAACCCCGCCCCCCGATCCAGAAGCGATGCTGGCACTGCTCTCGGCTCCAGAAGCGCCGCAACGAATGCTGGCGACACGAGCTTTTTGTGAGCTTCAGGATCAAAGAGCTATCCCTCACCTGATCCGGTTGCTCGCCGATGTTTGTCCTTTGGTGCGGGTAAGTGCTACCTATGCCCTTGGACGCAACACCAGTCCCGATGCGGTAGAGCCATTGATTGAGCTGCTCAACAGTGATTGGAATGGTTATGTGCGCAAAGGGGTAGTCTGGGCTTTGGGAAACTGCCGCGATCGCCGTTCTTTGAAACCCCTAACCCATGCCCTGAGAACAGATATTTCTGCTGTGCGTTTGTGGGCTGCCAGTAGTTTAGCTCAAATTGCCAAATTAGAGTATGAAGATGTTATAGCCACCATTCCGCCCCTGATTGAAGGCTTAAGGCGAGACTCAGTAGCAGCGGTGCGGAGTAACTGTGCCTGGTCCCTCGGACAGTTATGTCGCGAACTTCCCTCCAATGTAGTCTACGCCACTGCAATTGATGCCCTGATTGAAGCCTTAGTTGAAGATGAAGATGTGGGCGTTAAAGAAGACGCGAAGGCAGCATTATTAAGGGTGGGCGATCCTCGCGGACTCCAAATGATTGAGGAGTTGGAACTTGAAGGACTGATATAGCTTAACACGGGGCTTTTTCCTCAAATGACAAATAAACCCCTGATCTTAGGTATTAGTGGCGCTTCTGGCTTAATCTACGCTGTGCGTGCTTTGAAGTTCCTTCTAGAAGCAGATTACGTCATTGATGTAGTAGCATCTAAAGCCACCTATATGATCTGGCAAGCCGAACAAAATATCCGGATGCCTCCAGAACCAGACCGACAGGAGCAATTCTGGCGTCAGCAAGCAGGAGTCGAAACGAAAGGAAAACTTCGCTGTCACCGCTGGGGGGATGTGGGAGCAACCATTGCCAGTGGCTCTTTTCTCACCCTGGGAATGATCGTTATGCCTTGTAGTATGAGTACTGTCGCCAAGATTAGCGCAGGCTTAAGTACTGATCTCCTAGAACGCGCCGCTGATGTTCAACTTAAAGAAGGTCGTCCTCTGATCCTCGTTCCCCGCGAGACACCATTGAGCCTGATTCACTTGCGCAACTTGACCACTCTCGCAGAAGCAGGAGTCAAAATTGTACCTGCCATCCCTGCTTGGTATCACAACCCAAAAACCATTGAGGATTTGGTAGACTTTGTCGTTGCCCGTACCCTGGATCAACTGGGAATTGACTGCATCCCCATTAGCCGCTGGCAGGGATACTAGAAGGTATCTATAAAGAAAATATTAAACCCTCGTAAAGTTGATCGAAAAGGATGGTAACCAGCAGGAGATCGCTATTAACCGACCAAAAGGGCGATCGCTACCAACCTCCCAAAAAGGAAATCGCTATCAATCTCCCCAAAGGGCGCATAAGCGCGGTTGGGGGACTCCGAGAGAATGATAATCATTATTTGGAGGCAGTCGGTGTAGAGCGCCTGGCGCTCTACACCGACCTTAGTGTTGACTTTTTCTTCAACTACAACAGGTTTAATTCCTATTTTTTTGAGCTATTTATTATTAATAGCATTGACGACGGAACCGTAGGGGCGCACCGACGTGCGCCCTTTCTTTCAATCTCCGCCCGGACTTGATTTTGTTCACCGACGTGCGCCCTTTCAATCTACGCCCCGACATGATTTTGTTAACCGACGTGCGCCCTTTCAATCCTGTCACGTATAAACAACTGA